>CACWKX010000009.1 GCA_902761585.1 uncultured Lachnospiraceae bacterium | reverse complement strand
CTGGCGTACAAAACTGGCGTTTCGTTTACAAATATGCACTTTTCGATTTACAAACAGGCATCTCGCCTTACAAACTGGCGCCTCGAATTACAACTCAGCTTCCCAAAAGAAACAGGAAGAAGACCATCCCGATGATCACCGGAAGCATAACAGCAACATGACGATACGGGACATTCTTTCGATGGATACGCTGTTTCATAGAACACCTCCCTGGCTGTAACATGATTGTGTGAAGCCACCAGCCTTGAGCAAAGCCCGGCTACTGTATACAGAATTGAAGCATCGGAGCCAAATAATGGCAGATCAGCAGATTTCCCAAGGAAAAAGACAGATTGATCCATCATGCGCTGGAACAGGTTTTATGATTTTCAGATATGAAGATAGAAATTGATTCAGATTCAGAATTGAAGTGTCCTCATTCTACGATGGGAACGGTCCGTTTGCAAGCGGATTTTCGCTAAATTGTTACATTTTTCATATGGTTTTTCATATCCATTCATACTTTCTTTACAATTGTTTCATCCTATTGTAAGATACACAGAGATATCTTGATTGCTTGTGTTCATTTCCATGGTTTTGATTCCGTACAGCCGACTTGATCGGTGATGAAAGGCTTTCCGGAGTCTGTCAAGAAAGGGTTTTCATGATGAAGCAGCATTTTGTTACCCGCCGGTTCCATGCAAAGCACGCCGCCATGATTTTTCTGATGGCATGCGCATGTCTCATGTGTCTGTTGACCATCTGCCCGAAGCCGGCAGACGCGGCCAGCTCTAAAAATGTGCTCCGCACTTCTCTCTCAAAAAGGAATCACGGTGCGGGCTGGACGCAGGATGGGGAAACCGTCTCTTATATTCTTCCCTCCGGAAAGAAGGCTGTCGGTTTCCGGAAGATCGGTCGATACTGGTATCATTTTGATAAAAGTGGAACGCTCAGCACGGGATGGTTCACTGTAAAGTCCCGCCGTTACTTCGCCAAAAAAACCGGAACCGTCGGCAAAACATACGGTGCGCTTCGAACTGGCTTCCGGAAGGTGGATGGTGTCTACTATTTCTTCAATACGACCGGGAAGAAGGGTGTGGTCGGCAGTCAGAGAACAGGCTGGATCATTGCAGGCAGACACCGCTACTATTATCATCCGGACGGGACGAAGGCCTCTGGTCTGACAGCGATCGGCAGGAAGCTTTTCTACTTCTCCGAGACCGGAGCTCTCAAATACCGCGGAAGACTTGTGACCGGATGGAAGACCATCGATGGCAAAAAATACTACTTCCGGCCCACCGGCAAGACCGGCACAATTGGGGCTGCCTACCGAAGCCAGAAGGTAAAAATCAAGAAGAAGTACTACCGCTTCGATGCAGAAGGCGCACTGATTACCAATGTGGCGAAAAGCGCTTCCGCCAATACGGCGCCGGTCGCCAGCGTCGTCTCAAACGAAGTCTTTATCGAGACCATCGGTGCCCTGGCACATGCGGACATGCAGCAGAGTGGTGTCCTGGCATCTGTCACGACGGCCCAGGCCATCTTGGAGAGTGCCTCCGGCACCTCGGTTCTGGCGATCTACGCCGGCAACCTGTTCGGCATGAAAGCAACCCTCTCCGGAAACAACTGGACTTCCGCGTGGAGCGGTGCGACCTACAAGAAACAGACGCTGGAATACATGAACAATTCCTTTGTCTCTGTCTATGCAGACTTTCGGAAGTACGAGAGCTGGGCGCAGAGCGTCGCTGATCACTCCGCTTACCTGACGGGTGCGCAGAAGTCAAAGGGTGTTCTGCGGTATACGGGTCTTGCCGGTGAAAAAGATTATAAAAAGGCAGCCTCTATCATCAAGGCTGGCGGTTATGCAACCGATCCAGGCTACGTTGCCAAGCTCTGCAGTCTCATTGAGCGCTACAATCTCACACGCTTTGACTGACTTATGATCCAGTGAATAATCAAAAAAGGAGGGGACGCTCGCCGGCGGCAAGTGCCGGGCGAGCGTCCCCTCCTCTTTTTCATCTAGGATCAGTCTCTATACAGGTCCTTCTTCTCTGCAGAGACCGACTCAAAAATCTCTGTCAGACAATACCCTGTGCATTCATCGCGTCAGCGACCTTGACAAAGCCGGCAATGTTTGCGCCGGTCACATAGTCGCGCTCTCTGCCATATCTCTTTGCTGTCTCGGAGACATTCGCAAAGATATTGTTCATGATGCGGTGAAGCTTCTCATCGACCTCCTCGAAGGTCCAGGACAATCTCTCGGAATTCTGGCTCATCTCAAGCGCAGAGGTTGCGACACCGCCGGCGTTGGATGCCTTTCCAGGTGAGAACAGGAGTCCCTTGGACTGGATGTACTGAGTCGCTTCCAGGGTCGTCGGCATGTTTGCGCCTTCAGCAACACAGTAGCAGCCGTTTTCAACCAGCATCCTTGCATCATCCAGGTTCAGCTCGTTCTGGGTAGCGCACGGGCAGGCGATGTCGCACTTGACGCTCCAGACACCCTTCCCGACATGGTACTCGGCATTCGGTCTCTTCTCCTTGTACTCGGTCAGGCGTGCACGATGCACCTCCTTGACTTCCTTCAGGGTTGCGACATCGATTCCGTCCGGATCGTAGATCCATCCGGTCGAATCAGAGCAGGTGACGACCTTCGCGCCAAGCTGCTGAGCCTTCTCGATCGCGTAGATCGCGACGTTCCCTGCACCGGAAACTGCGATGGTCTGTCCCTTGATGTCTCTTCCGTTCTCCTTCAGCATCGCCTCCAGGAAGTAGATCAGACCATAGCCTGTCGCCTGTGTTCTTGCAAGAGAGCCACCGTAGGAAAGTCCCTTTCCGGTCAGAACGCCCTCATAGCGGCCGGTCAGTCTCTTGTACTCTCCGTACAGATATCCGATCTCACGTCCGCCGACACCGATGTCCCCTGCCGGGACGTCTGTGTCCGCGCCGATATGGCGGTACAGCTCATCCATGAAGCTCTGGCAGAATGCCATGACTTCCCTGTCAGACTTTCCCTTCGGATCAAAGTCGGCACCGCCCTTGCCGCCCCCGATCGGAAGCCCTGTCAGCGAATTCTTGAAGGTCTGCTCAAAGCCGAGGAACTTCAGCGTTCCAAGCGTGACAGACGGGTGAAAACGAAGTCCTCCCTTGTACGGCCCGATGGCGCTGTTGAACTGGACGCGGTACCCGTTGTTGACCTGAACCTGCCCCTTGTCATCTACCCACGGAACACGGAATATGATGACACGCTCCGGCGTCGTCAGTCTCTCCAGAAGCGCTTCTCTTCTGTATTCCTGCTCCTTCTCCTCGATCGCCGGGCGAAGGGTACTCAGAACCTCCTTCACAGCCTGATGGAACTCCGGCTGCGCCGGATTCTGTGCTACGACACGGTCATAGACTTCGTCTACATATGACATTGAATCTGTCCTCCTGAACCTGATAATTTGTCGTAATGCCTCAACGCCCCTATTATAGTCGAAGAAACTGCGGCTTTCAAGCATTTCCCGGAAATAATTCCGATGTACCGGCAGTATCTGTTATATTTTTAGAACAATTCTTCAGATTCAAACATTTTCTGCGGTCAGCTTCTTTTCAGAAATGTTTCAAACCTTGTCCTGTCCTCCTCATACTCTCTGAGACCTGTGTCGTAAATTCCCTGCAGCACGCCGGGATCCTTTGTGTAGGTCGAGACATGAATCGGTTCATGCGGTGCAAAGATGAATGCATGCCCCTCCTCCTCCAGCCTCCGTGTCGCTCTGAGCTGGCGGTTATAGCGGATATGCCGCATCTCGATGGAATGGATCAGGTTCGGGTAGTTCCGAAGCACTGTCCGATAGGCAAACCTCATCTTTTCGGGTTCCCTGACGGAATCCTTCGGTCTGCACAGAATGACAATGACTTTGTCGCAGCCTGCCTCCAGCGCATGCTGCACCGGCAGGGAGTTGCTGCATCCGCCGTCACAGTATTTTCTTCCGCGCACCTCAATCGGCCTGCAGACAACCGGAATGGAACAGCTGGCCATGATGGCTGAATAATCGGTCGCAGAGACGTCCTCCTTGGTGAAATAATGTGGTTTTCCGGTTTCCACATCGGTCGCGACCGCCCACCACTCGGCAGGATTTTTGACCATTGCGTCGTAGTCAAGCGGGTCGATGCCTCCCTCTGCCGTATAGTCCTGATAAATACGCCTCAAATTGAAAACGGAGCCGCTGCTCTTCCAGGCCTGAAGGCCAAGGTATTCCGGATCCTGTACATGGTCGACGAAGAATCTTCTGTTTCTGTCCCGCTGTCCCGCCAGAAAGGAAGCGCCGCACGCACACCCTGCCGATACGCCGATCACATAATCCGGCTTCACCTGGTCGTCCATCATGCGGTCCAGAATCGCAGCTGTATACGCACATTTCATGCCACCGCCTTCCAGCACCAGTCCTAGTTTCATGATTCTTCCATCTCCTTCTTTCCCTGTATGTTTTCAATGTGAATCTATCGATTGCCACGCTGCATCTGCTGTTTTCCCCGTCACTTCTTCAGTGCCGCCTCCGCCACATGAAGCGCCAGCACGGATGTCGTAACCGCTCCGACTCCCCGTGGCACCGGCGTAATCATCGATACAACAGGCTCAGCCTCCTCGAAGACAACATCCCCGCACAGCCTTCCGTCCGGTCCGATATTGATGCCTACGTCGATGACAACCTGCCCTTGGCGCAGAAATGCTCCTTTGACAACTCCCGCATGACCGGCAGCAGCAACCAGGATATCCGCTTCCCTTGCCACAGATGGAAGATCGGCTGTCCGCGTATGTGCAATTGTCACGGTCGCATGCCGCTGCAGCAGCATCATTGCGACTGGTTTTCCGATTACAGAGGATCTGCCGACAACCACCGCTCTTTTCCCCTTCGGATCAATCCGGTAATGGTCGAGAATCTCCATCACCGCCTGCGCCGTGCAGGGAGGATACCCGAGATTTTTCCCCTGAAAGACACCACTGAGCGACAAATCTGTCATGCCGTCGACATCCTTTGACGGAGAGAGCGCATTTTCAATCCGGGATGCGTTCAGATGACCTGGAAGCGGACGGAAAAGGAGGACGCCGTGGACAGCCGGGTCTTCATTGGCCCCATGAATCGCAGCCAGAAGCTCCTCCTCGCCCACATGCTCAGGATAAACAACCGTCCTCACATTGATTCCGAATGAACGGCACCTTTTCACAGCACCCTTCTCATAGGACAGATCACTCTCCTTCTCTCCGACCCGGATGATCAGAAGGCCGGGAACGACCCCTGTCTTCTCCGCCTCTGCAATCTTCTCTCTGATCCTGTCTGCGAGGGACTCGTTCACGTCCTTTCCGAGCATCAGCTGTGCCATATGCCGTTGTCCTCCGTTGTGTGCATTCCGTTCACTCTGTTTGCCTCCGCGTTTTCCGGTTCACTGGTTCAGCTGAAGGAAGCTGCTGACTGACAGATAGATGTTCTCAGATTCTTTCTGGCATTCAGCAAGAATTTCCTGCGCCCGCCGTTCCAGACACCCGGCCGCCTCCTTATCCCCCATCAGTCTGGTGTTGACCGTGACATTCAGGGCAGCACAACGGGCAGCAGCCTCGAGAATTGCAGCCGCGCAGCCGGCATCCGAAACAGCGATCATGGAACCCTTTCTGGCAGCAGTCCTCACAAGTGTCAGCGTCTCCTGTGTCTTCTCCAGGATGTGGAGCGGCGATTCTGCTGCGCGACTGAGTGCCTGCTCCATCACATACCTGCGGGCCCCCTTCTCTTCCTCTGTCCCTTGTGGAAGACGGTACGCTGCAGCAAGCGGCTTAAATGCCTCTGCATCTTCATCGATGAGATTCAGAAATTCTTCACGCAGCCGGCCGGCATCCCGGATCAGAGCGTTCATGTCCTCCCGAACCGCTTCATACTTTTTCTTTCCAACCGTCAGTGAGGCAACCATGCTGCTGAGAGAGGCCGCAAGCGCACCGCAGAGCGCCGCCGTCCCTCCGCCGCCCGGGACTGGGGCATTTCCCGAAAGCTCCTGCGTAAAATCTGCAAGCGTCATCTGCTGCATCTGTTCGACATGCTCTCTCACCGTCTTTTCCCCCTGATTCCCAGTCTGTCCAATTCTGTCAGACACCCATCTTACCGAAGGCCGGCCCGCTGAAGGACTTCCCTCACATCCTCACTTCTGTCCATCGTATAGAGGTGGATCCCATCGATGCCCTCCGCGATATACTGCTCCAGGAGCCGGACCGTATAGGCAATTCCTTCCTCCCGAAACGCTTCCCTGGCCCCCGGGATTTCATTTCCCTCCGGGTCTGTATCAAACCAGTTGTGTGTCAGAACAAGAGCCAGATCGCGCGGAACCGGGCAGGCATTGTGGCTGAAGCACTGACTGATCACCGATTTCTTTGAAATGACCGGCATGATGCCTGCATCAACCGGGATGGTGATTCCTGCCTTTCGGATCGCCTCATACCAGCGCCGGAACACATCCATGTCAAAGCAAAGCTGCGTGATGATGTAATCCGCCCCCAGATCCTGCTTCTGACGAAGATGCATGATATCAGCCTCAAGGCTTGAGCACTCCACGTGACCGCCGGGCGTTCCTGCGACTGCAATCTCAAAGGCGGTCCCGAACTCTTTCCGGATGAAGGCGACCAGATCTGTCGCGTGGCTGAACGCTCCTCCCGTGCCGTTCTGGCCATACGGGATATCCCCCCTGAGCGCAAGGATGTGTGTGACACCCTGATCAAGATAGGCCTGGAGCTGTCTTCTCACGCTCTCCTTCGTCTGACCGATACAGGTCAGATGGGTGACCGGGACCGCAACCTTCTCCACCTCGCGGAGAACCTCCCTGTTTTTGCCGACATTGCTTCCGCCAGCTCCATAGGTGCAGGAAATATAATCCGGCTGAAGCTCCCCCAGCCGCCGGATCATACCCGGCAGATTGTTCATCCCCTTCTCCGTCTTCGGCGGATAGACTTCGAAGGAGAGGGTCTGGCGCTTCTTCATCAGATCACTGAATTTCATAAAGGAAGCCATCGTATTATCTGTCCTTTCATAAAAACAGCCGGAATCACAGACAGGTCTGTCATTCCGGCTGTTTGGGCTGCCCCCTCTTTCTGCCGGGCAGGTTTATTCATCTCGTCCAAAGATATCTATTACGCAAGCATCATGCGGTCATTTGCAAACTGCCCATGCGAGACATCACTGAATTTCTCGAGCAGGTCCGACACCTGCAGATGCTTTTTCTCTTCCCCAGACACTTCGTAGACGATCCGACCCTCGTTCATCATGATCAGACGGTTTCCCATCCGAATCGCGTCGCGCATATTATGCGTGACCATCAGAGCGGTCAGACTATCCCTCTTCACGATCTCGTCTGTCAGATGCAGAACTTTCTCGGCTGTCTTCGGGTCAAGTGCCGCTGTATGCTCATCGAGCAGCAGCAGCTTCGGTTTCTTCAGCGTCGCCATCAGCAATGTCAACGCCTGCCTCTGTCCACCGGATAATAGTCCGACCTTCTGCGTCATACGGTCCTCAAGTCCCAGCTCGAGCGTTTTCAGCTGCTCATGGTAGATCTCATGTTCCTGCTTTGTGATGCCCCAGCCGAGTCCTCTTCTGTTTCCGCGCCTCGCGGCAAGCGCCAGGTTCTCATCGATCTGCATTGTAGCCGCTGTTCCATTCATCGGATCCTGGAAGACACGTCCGAGGAATTCCGCTCTTTTGTATTCCGGTAGTCCGGTGATATTCTCCCCGTCCACAATGATCGACCCGCCGTCCACCGGCCAGACACCGGCGATCGCGTTCAGACAGGTACTCTTGCCAGCACCATTTCCACCGATGACCGTGCAGAAGTCTCCTGGATTCAGCTTGAGTGTCACGCCCAGAAGGGCCGGCTTTTCGTTGATGGTTCCCTTGTTGAATGTTTTCCGGATATGGTTCAGTTCCAGCATCAGCGGTGCGTTCGCCATCTCACTCAGCCCCCTTCTTTGCCGCTTTCGCGAATGAATTCCTCGACTTTGCCTGCAGATACGGCACAGCCAGGAAGATCGCCACCACGATGGCTGTAAACAGCTTCAGATCGTTCGCCGGCATCTTGAGCCAGAGCACGAAGCCGATGACGATGTAGTAGATCACGCCTCCGATAGCCACAAAGAGCAGATGTCCCATGAAATTCAGCCTTCTGCCGAAGATGGCTTCGCCCAGTGTCTCACCAATGATCACTGCTGCCAGCCCGACGACGATGGAGCCTCTGCCCATGTTGATATCCGCGAAGCCCTGGTACTGAGCCAGCAGACCTCCAGCCAGTGCGACAAGTCCATTCGAGAGCGCCAGGGTCAGCACCTTCATGGAACCGACGTTGATTCCCTGAGCCTTCGCCATGTTCGGATTACAGCCCGTTGCACGGATACCCGACCCGATCTCTGTCCCGAAGAACCAGTACATGATGCAGATGATGGCAAAACAGATGATGCCGCCTGACAGAATCGCCAGCGGAATCTTCCGCATGGTGACGACCAGATGATATTTGTCAACTGATACGACCTGATTTGCCTTTCCTCCCATGATCCTCAGGTTGATCGAATACAGGGCGATCTGTGTCAGGATGCCGGCGAGAATCTCCGGGATGCCTAGCTTTGTGTGAAGAAGACCCGTTGCAAGTCCCGTGACCATTCCCACCAGGAACGCCAGAAGAAGCGCTGCCCAGGCAGGGACGCCGCCTGTGATCAGCATGACTGCCGTCGCACCCCCTGTCGTAAAGGAACCGTCAACAGTCAGATCTGCGAAATTCAGCAGTCGGAATGTCATATAGACTCCCACCGCCATGATTCCCCAGATAATTCCCTGTGCGATGTTGCCCGGCATAGCGGCAAACAGCCGGAGCGGGCTCAATGCGAGTAAACTCATGGGTTTCTATCCTCCTGCGTCCTGAATCGTGTCGGGCTGAAAGCTCAGTCCAGCCGCCCTGGTCTTTCTGCCCGGAAAGCGCCTGCGGCTTTGAAAAAGCCGCAGCAGCATCCCGCATGCGGGGCGCCTCTCTGCGGCCTTTCCCTATACGTCCTAATGAATATACTGTCAAATCCGTGCGAAAGTCAACCCTCCAGGATTCGCCCGGGCCCCGTCCGCCCGGATGACTTATCCGCCTGGTTCTCCTTACTCTGCCTCGGTTGCAGCCTCGGTTTCCGCCTCCGTCTCGCTCTGAGCGCCGATTGCCACATAGTCCGACGGAACCTTGATGCCAAGGGCATCACAGAGCTCTGCATTATACTCCTTCGTCACATTCGGTGCAAACTGGACCTCCATCGAGGAGATGTCCGCGCCCTTCTTCAGAACCTGGTATGCCATCGAACCGGTTGTCTGCCCGAGTTCCTCGTAGCTGATGGACAGGGTCGCGATGCCGCATCCCTCGGCGATTCCTTCCTCCCCGCAGATTGCAGGCACCTTTTTGTCGAGCGAGACAGCCTTGATGATACCGGTATTGGATGCTGCCGTATTATCTGTCGGGATGTAGACTGCATCATTCTCCGTGAAGGCTGTCGTTGCGACAGTCTGAAGATCGTTCGAATCTGCGAAGGTATAAGCGGTTACTTTATATCCCTCTTTCTCCAGATCCGGGGTGATCGTGTCCGCCTGGTACTTGGAGTTCGGTTCTGCCGAGCAGTACAGGATGCCAACATTCTTCGCATCCGGAAGAAGCTCCTTGAACAAAGCCGCCTGCTTGTCAAGCGGCGCCAAGTCGGAAGTCCCGGAAATGTTTGTCCCGGTCGTTCCCTTCCAGTCGGAAATATCAAGCGCCGTCCCGTAATCGGTCACGCTCGTGCCAAGGATCGGAATGGATCCGGTCGCCGCTTGTGCTGCCTGAAGTGCCGGCGTCGCGTTCGCCATGATCAGATCCACGCCATCCGTCACAAAGGAATTCACAATCGTCGCACAGGTTGCGGAATCTCCTGCTGCATTCTGCTCATCGAACTCAACAGAGTCCCCGTCGGCTTCAAGCTCCTTCTGGAGCTCTTCCCTGAAGCCCTTCGTCGCTGCGTCGAGCGCCGGATGCTGCACGAGCTGGCAGATCCCTACATGATAAGTCTCTCCTGCATATACAGGCAGAGCAAGGCCTGAAAGTGTCATGGCAGAAACTGAAGCAGCCGCAAGGATCCGTACAACTTTCTGATTCATACTAAAAATCCTCCTTCATGAATGGATGTCCCGTTCCCTGGCAAAGCCGGGCGTCGCGGAGATGAAATTCAAGGAGAATTTTAACGCTTTAAAGCGATGAAGTCAACAAGTTATCTTCTTCCCTTCTGCACTTCTTCATTCAGACTTCTGTGGAGATAAACCTTCTTTTCCTCCCCCCTCATCAGTCTTCTGATGTTGGAGCGGTGCTGCCAGAAGCAAAGTCCTGTCAGGACGGCTGCCAGAATATCCATCTCGATGACATACGGGACGGCCATATGGAACCGGCCCAGAGCTCCCAGGATCAGGACCTGGAGAAAGAAGAAGCTGTAAGCGGACAGGGAGCAGACAGATACGAGATGGAGCGGAAAAAACAGGATGAAAAAGAACACAATACACAGAATTCCCGCAAGCGGTGAAATCGCTGCAATCACGCCCGCTGTTGTCGCAACACCCTTGCCCCCTTTGAAGCGAAGATAGAACGGGAAGTCATGTCCGAGTACGGCGCCGACACCGGCATACATCTTCAGAAGCACAAGCATCTGGGGTGCCCTGCGTGCAAAGACAGCCTGCACAATCAGCACTGCACAGACCGCCTTCATAAAATCACCGATCAGCGTCAGCAGCGCATCCTTCGCTCCCTTTGTCCGAAGCATATTGGTCGTGCCGGCATTCCCGCTCCCCACTTTCCGGATATCGAACCCCTGGATCTTTCCAATCACGATTGCTGTCTGAAACAGCCCGAATCCATATCCGATCAAAAGGCTGATCAGCCTGTACCACACTTCCATTTCTTGTTCCTTCCGAAGCCGTTACTGATCTTTCTGCTTCTTCTCCCGCACCAGAATCCGGATGGCCGTTCCCTTGAACCCGAAGGTCTCGCGGATCTGGTTCTCGATATATCTCATATAAGAGAAATGCGCGAGCTTTTTGTCATTTACAAAGAGGACAAAAGTCGGCGGTGCTACAGAGACCTGGGTCATATAGTAGCAGCGGAGCCTCTTTCCCTTGTCTGTCGGCGGCTGCTGCATGGCGGTCGCCTCCGACAGAATCTCGTTGAGCACGCCGGTCGCCACGCGCCTTTTACTGCTGTCCAGAACCGTGTCAATCTCATCGTAGAGTTTCTGGATTCTCTGCCCTGTCTTTGCGGAGATAAACATGATGTCCGCGTACGGCATGAAGGAAAGGGTATTCCGGATCCGATCCGTGAACTTTTTCACGGAGCTGTTGTCCTTCTCGATGGCATCCCACTTGTTGACCGCCACGATGATTCCCTTGCCCCGCTCATGGGCAATCCCGGCGATCTTGGCATCCTGTTCCGTCACGCCTTCCTTCGCATCAATCACGAGGACTGCGATATCCGCACGCTCAACCGCCGTCACGGCCCGGACGATCATATAATGCTCAAGGTCTTCCTTAATCTTGTTCTTGCGGCGAAGACCCGCTGTATCAATGAATACATATTCTCTTCCATTGTGCTTCACGACAGCATCCACCGCATCCCGGGTGGTTCCCGCAATATCAGACACGATCAGGCGGTTCTCGCCGAGCAGTGCGTTGATCAGAGAAGACTTCCCGACATTCGGTTTTCCGACAATGGCGACCTTGGGCCGGTCATCCTCCATCTCGCCAGGCTGTGCCTGCGGAAGATCCTTCAGCACCTCGTCAAGCAGATCGCCGATTCCCGTCCGGTTCGCCGCGGAAATCGGATGCGGATCGCCGATTCCAAGATTGTAAAACTCGTAGACGCCCGCCTCATCTTTGATAAAATTGTCAACCTTGTTGACAACCAGCAGAACACTCTTATGGCTTCGGCGCAGCATGTCAGCAACCTTCGCGTCCGCATCGACCAGTCCCTGATGGAAATCCGTCAGGAAAAGGATGACATCGGCCGTGTCAATCGCAATCTGGGCCTGCTCCCGCATCTGGGAAAGGATGATATCCTTTGCATCCGGCTCTATTCCGCCGGTATCAATCAATGTAAAACTTCTCCCGGACCACTCGACATCTGCATAGATGCGGTCTCTGGTTACACCGGGTGTATCTTCAATAATCGCGATTCTTGAGCCTGCCAGCACGTTAAAAAGCGTGGATTTTCCGACATTCGGCCTCCCGACAATCGCAACAATCGGTTTGCTCATTGTTTCTGATCTCCAATCACTGCATGGACAAAATCCTGTCCGGTCGATTTTACAATACGCACCCTGATTTGTAAAGTTTGCTCAAGTTCCTGAACTGTCACATCATCGAGAAAGACCTGCTCCCCCGCCCGAAACATATTGACCGGGAGGAGCAGCTCCTCCCCGAGTTCCTGTCCCCGGAGCTGTTTTTTCAAATCACTCCCTGTAATGAGTCCTGACACCGTGATCATCTCGCCAAAGAAATCATTGCGGATCGGGATGACCCGGCAGGAAATGTTCGGAAACTTCTCCTGAATCTCTTTCACGAGTTGATCGAGGTAGGGTGCCGCCAGCCTTCCGGTTGCAATCGCCGCCCTCCGGCGTCTCCCATCCCCCTTCATCTGCGCAAGGCTTGCTCTTGTCTCCTCAATCAGAAGCCGGACCATCCCGACTCCATTTTCAAGCTGCTGGTATCCATCGTAGTTATCCTCAGGCGGGAGCGGCCGGTCCGCCAGGATGTACCACTCATCGCTGGCATGTACAAGATGCGTGCCATACTTCTTGACGTAATAATTCTGCCATCTTTCGATCTGGTCAATGACGGCTGCTGCATCCTCTTTTTTGAAAGGTTCAAGCTGAACCTGATGGTTTTCATCCCGGAACTTCGTCATGCCGACCGGGACGACAGAGACACTCTCAAGCTCCGGCAGCAGCTGCTCAAAGGTTTTCAGCGAGTGTTCCAGATCCTCTCCGTCGTTCCACCCCTTGCAAAGGACAATCTGTCCATTCAGGCGGATGCCGGCATTCTTCAGCCGCATCACCTTCGGCATAATATCCCCTGCGAAGCGGTTATGGAGCATCTTTCTGCGAAGCTCGGGATTCATCGTGTGGAAGGAGATGTTGATCGGCTCCAGATGGTACAGAATAATGCGGTCGATATCATGATCCGACATGTTGGTCATCGTGATATAGTTGCCCTGCAGAAAGGACAGTCTTGCATCATCGTCATGAAAGTACAGAGTATCCCGCATTCCCTTCGGCATCTGGTTGACAAAGCAGAAGATACAGTGATTCCTGCAGGACCTGTATTCGCTCATCAGCCCTCCGCCAAACCCAATCCCCAGATCTTCATCCGGATCTTTTTCGATCTCAAGCTCCCATTCCTCTCCGTCCGGCTTGCGAATCACAACAAGAAGCTTTTCGTCATCGCAAAGATACCGATAGTCGAAAATATCCTCGACCTTTTTCCCATTCACAGAGACGAGAACGTCTCCGGGCTCAATATCCAGTTCTTCCGCGATGCTTCCGGCATCGACCGACTCTATTTTATGAAGGTATTCCATCTTATTCTTTTCCGGTATCATTTTCGTTAAAAATAAGGCGCTATTTATGATTACACATGGTTTCGTTGCTTCGCAGCTCCCACCATGTTGCCACATTCAGCATTCTTGTGTCGCCTACGCGCCACTTCATGTACCATGTACGACGTGTCAATAAGTCCTGCCACCCCTGCCAGCACTCGCATGCAAGCATGTGTGGTGGTGGACGTTTGACACTGTAATCATGATAAATGTGCTTCTGACAAAAAGCAAGACGCTTCATCCGCCTGTCTTGACGCTCCCTAAGGCTGCATGGTATAACTCCTCTGTATTAGGCTGATGCAGAATCAGTCCCCACTTCAGGAGGGTTTTGATGATTACTGATATACAGAAAGATTCCATGCCTGTCGGTCCTCTGAAGATCGCAGCGCTCGACGGGTGTCAGGCGTTTGCATCAGAAGTGAACCGCTATCTTGTCGATTTCCGGCACAACACTCCGCTTCATAATTCAAAGGACTTCCCGCTTGTCGGATACTGCGAGGACAGCTATCTGATCAGCTGCGCCTGCCCTCGCTTCGGAACCGGTGAAGGGAAGGGCATCATCAATGATTCCGTCCGCGGAGCCGATCTCTACATTCTGGTCGATGTTCTGAACTGCAGCATTGAGTACAAGGTGTGCGGAGAAACAAATTATATGTCCCCGGATAACCACTATGCCAATCTCAAGCGGATCATCTCTGCCGCTGACGGAAAAGCAAAGCGGATCACGGTTGTCATGCCGTTTTTGTACGGAGGAAGGCAGCACAGGCGGACAAAGAGAGAGTCTCTGGACTGCGCGGTTGCGCTCGAGGAGCTCGCACGGATGGGCGTATCGAACATCATCACCTTTGATGCTCATGATCCGCGGGTACAGAACGCAATTCCCCTCTCAGGCTTTGATTCCTTTATGCCATCCTATCAGTTTCTCAAGGCACTCGTCAGCACGGTTCCGAACCTGAAGATGAGCAAGGACACGACGATGGTCGTGAGTCCGGATGAAGGCGCAATGGAGCGCTCCGTCTACTTTGCAAATATTCTGGGCCTCGAGCTGGGTATGTTCTACAAGCGCCGTGACTATTCCAGGATTGTGAACGGGAAAAACCCGATTGTCGCTCATGAGTTTCTCGGCGCTTCCGTGAAGGGTAAGGACGTCCTGGTCATCGATGACATGATTTCCTCCGGAAGCTCCATGCTCGATGTCGCCAGACAGCTCAAGGAGCGCGGTGCCAATCGTGTGTTCGTCTGCACCACGTTCGGCCTGTTTACAGATGGTCTGGACGCTTTTGACGATTACTACGAGAAGGGCTACATCACAAAGGTCGTGACTACGAACCTCAACTACCGTCCGCCGGAACTATTAAACCGCCCCTGGTACGCTGAGGCCGACATGACCAAGTATCTGGCCTCCATCATTGACCACATGAACCATGATATATCGATCAGCGGCATCCAGTCCCCGACAGCGAAGATCAACAAGCTTCTGCTTCAGCTCAAGGGGTGAATCAGAAACGGCACAGGAACAGCTCCTGTGCCGTCTTTTTTCGCGGTGAATCGCTTTTCCCGTCAGCCGTCCGTGATCTCAAGAACGGCTGCAAGGTTCCCGCGCTTCCCGTCCAGTGCCCGGTGGGAAAACAGGACCTCTGCATTCTCCGCCGTACAGATGTCCGGCACGGAGATATGCTCCGGCAAAAGGCCTGCGCGAAGGAAATTCGCCCTGCAGGCTTCCTGCAGGTTCAGCATCGCATGTCCGGCCCTGCCCGGAGATACAATCCGGCCCACTGAACCATCCACGCGGTTTTGCCCTTCGCCCTCCTCCATCCGGTACTTCTCCTGGAACTGTGCAGCGACATCTACGCTGACCTCATAGCAGTCGCCGCAGATGGAAGGTCCGATCGCCGCCACGATCACCGCCGGGTCCGACCCATAGCGCTTCTGCATCTTCTGAACCACCTTCGTCCCGATCCCCGCAATTGTTCCTCTCCATCCGGAATGGACGCACGCAGCTGCTCTGTGCACCGGATCCACAATCAGAAGCGGCACGCAGTCCGCATAGAAGGTCATCAACGCGACGTTTATCTGATCGGTCATCAGTCCATCCACATCGTGAAAGGCATTCGGTCTGGTGATGCCGTTTCCCCGGTCTTTCCCCGTCACCTCCCGAACACAGTCGGTGTGTGTCTGATCCGAGAAAACCAGGTCAGACAGATCGTAGCCGACCGCATCCGCAAATCTTCTGTGATTCTCCAGGAAACGCTTCATCGCCGCTCCGTCCGCCGCACTTCCCCATATGTCACGCTCGGGGATATCCGTCCGAAGTCCGATATTCCCGAGTCCGCCGCTCACTTCCCTGGACAGGCTCAGGTTCATGGCTGAGGCATATCCTTCTGACACACCCCCGATCCGGGTGCTGAAAGCATTGACAACAAAGTCAAACTGATCCAGAAGTGGAAATGAAATCCACACCACACCGTTCTTTTCGTGGAGCGTCAACCTGTCAATCTTCCTGAAGGTCTGTTTTCTGATAAATTGCTTCTCGAATTCCATCGGATCCTCCCGGCTCATATCCCGGCGATATCAGCTCAAAACAGAAATGCGTTCCGAATCAGCCGGAATCCTTCCCCGTCCACCGCCGCGACATCAAAACGGACAGGAGTACCCTCCGGAACCCGGAAGCGCGCCAGATAATATAGGGCCGCCCGCCGGATCCGCTCCTGCTTGCGGCGCCCGACGGCTTCCTCCGGCATTCCATTTCTCTTGGAACGTCGTCCCTTCACCTCGATGAACACAAGATACCGGCCTTCTCTGGCAACAATATCGATCTCCGCCTGTCTGCAGCGAAAGTTATACTGGAGCACCTCATACCCTTCCTGCTCAAGCAGGGCACCGGCCTCTCTTTCGTATGAAGTTCCTTCCTGTCTGTTGTTCATGTGCCCGATCTGCCGCACACGCTCCCATCCTCTGGTCTTTTCCCCGCTGTCTGCTTTCCCCTCTGTCATGCACCGTGCAGCCGGCCTCTCCATCTTCTCAGGCAGCCGTCTCCCGTGTCCTCCACTTGAGGACGCGCCTCCGTTTTCTGCGGCTGACTGCTCTCCCGTCATGACGATTCTCCCCAGCTTCCGCCGCAGCTTTTCAGAAATGTTCTTCTGTGGATCGGGCAAGGACCATATTTCCTCAGCGCGGCATAATGCTCTGCTGTCCCATACCCCTTGTGTTTTGCGAACCCATATTCCGGGTACACAGCGTCGTACTCCACCATCAGCCGGTCACGCGTCACCTTTGCAATCACGCTTGCTGCAGCGATTGACAGGCTCCTCGCATCCCCGTGGACAATCGGAACCTGGGGGATCAGGACCTGCGGAATCGTCACGGCATCGTTGAGAAGGACCTGGGGCATTACCCGGAGTGTCCCGATGGCCTCGCACATCGCCTCGTAATCCGCCTGAAGGATATTGATTTCATCGATCCTTTGCGGTCCGACAATTCCGTACCCGGCTGCGACTGCCTTTTCCATGATCTCTCCATACAATTCCTCGCGCTTTCCGGGGGTCAGTTTTTTGGAATCGTTCAGGCCAAAGATCATGCAGTCATTCGGAAGGATCACCGCGCCTGCCACAACCGGTCCGGCGAGCGGTCCCCTGCCCGCCTCGTCAATTCCGCAGATCAAGGTATAGCCGTCTTCCTCACACTTCCGTTCAAAGCACCGCATCTCCTCAAGACGCTTCTTTTCAGCCCCCAGCTGTCTCAGCGCTCTTTCCGCACTCTGCACCAGTTTCCTGACAGCCACCCGGTCATCACTGCCAAACTGATCTGCAAAATGAATCAGCCCGGCTTCGTCCGTTCTGGATATTTTCTTCCATTTTTCCGAAATTGCCGCTGTCGTCTCTGCCATCCGCTTCTCCCCGCATTCCCTGAAGTCTATTCCAGCAGCCCGAGCCGCCGGAACGGTGCATATCGCAGCCAGAGTCTTCCGTTGATATCAGACTTATGGATATCACCGACGGTCGGATCCCGGCTGTCAAAGCTGCTGCTCCGGTTGTCTGCCATCACAAAGTAGGCGTCCTGCGAAAGCGTATGCGGCATGGATGCTGTTCCGGCATACTGAATCTCCCCGGACACATATGCAGATTCGTCCAGTGGCGCTCCATTGATGCAGACCTTTCCCCCGATGATCTGGACCGTTTCACCCGGGAGGCCGACAATGCGCCGGACCAGAGCGCGACCGTTTCCTGCCCCTGTGGAAAACTGAACAATGTCTCCTCTTGCCGGTTCCCGCACCAGATAACTGACCGGTTCGGAAAGCGCCCTGTCGCCTGGCTGAAGAGCCGGATACATGGAACTGCCCGTCACACTCACTGTCCCCTGTGCATAGGAAATTCCGACAATCAGGATCAAAATGACAGCCAGAAGCAGCAACGTCCAGCGCAGAATGGCCCCCAGGGGATTTCTATGCCTTCTTCGTTGTCTTCTGTCTGCCATGCTGTATTCCCCTGCTTTTCATCTGACTCAATCCGGCGCTTTCTCAAGTGTCATCCGGCCGAGTCTGCCGGAGCGGAATTCATCCAGAAGCAAAGCCGCCGCCTTCCCGCAGTCCGGCTCTCCACCGGCCTTCAGACACCTCCGGGCTTCAGCGATCCTGCCAAGCACATCAAAAGCCGTTCCCCCCAGACTGATTCCGTAGCGTTCTGAAAGAACCTGTGGATACGCCGCACGCATCCAGTCGATCAGTTCGCAGGCCAGCTCCTGAGCGTCAAGAATCTCATCCCGGATACAGCCAATCTCTGCCAGCCGAATTCCGACCTGCCTGTCATCAAACCGCGGCCAGAGGATCCCGGGCGTGTCAAGCAGCTGAAGCGTTCTCTCCACGCTGATCCACTGTCTTCCTCTCGTGACGCCAGGCTTGTTCCCTGTTTTCGCGGATGCTTTTCCCGCAAAGGAATTGATAAAGGTTGACTTTCCTACATTCGGGATCCCGGCAATCATCGCCCGAAGCGGCCGGTTCATGATCCCTCTGCTTCGATCCCTCTCAATTTTCTCCCGGCAAGCCTCGGCAATCATTGGACGGATCTGCCGGATTCCATTGCCGGATCGCGCATTCACCTCACAGGCAACAAGCCCGTTTTTCCGAAACCAGGCTGTCCATGCCTTATTCTGCTCCGGATCAGCCAGATCACTTTTGTTGAGCACCAGAATTCTGGACTTTCCGGCTGCCAGGCTGTCGATATCCGGGTTTCTGCCGGATAGAGGTGCCCTCGCGTCCGTCAGTTCGATCACAAGATCGACGAAACGGACATCCTCCTGCATCTGTCTTCTTGCCCGGGTCATATGGCCCGGATACCACTGATAATCCATTATATAAACCTTCTGTGACTGGCCGGAGAAAGCACAAACCAGACCTTTCCCTCAATCATGCTGCTGGAAACCAGTCCGATCTCTGTGTTTCTGGAGTCCTCCGAGTTGTTCCGGTTGTCTCCAAGCAGAAAGTACTCTCCCTCATCGAGTTCGATCGGTTCCTTCGCAATTCCAGGATTCGTGATCGCCGGATAATTCCCGTCCTCCAGATAGACCTGATCATCAATATAAACCTGCCCGTCTTTGATCTGGATCTTGTCACCCGGGACGCCGATCACACGCTTGATGTCTGCTCTTGCATTCGAGGATCCATTCGGGCGATAGGAGACAAGGTCCCCCCTCTTCGGGCTTCCGACCTGATAAGACATCACATTGATCAGGACAACATCTCCTCCGGACAGCGTTGTATCCATCGACTGGCCGACAATTGTCCGCTGCTGTCCAACAGTATAGACAAGGACATATGCAATCAAAACAACCACCAGTGCCTGAAACAGCGCTGTAAAGATACGGACCGGCAGCGGCCGTTTCTTCCGAACCTTCTGTTTTCTTTTTTTCTGCTCCTGCTGCTCAAGCCGTGCCCGCTCCCTGGGGGTGTACTGCTTCCAGTCATCGTTCGTGAAGTCAATCGGCTTGTCATTGATATACTTCATATCTGTTACCTGCCCGGATACAGAGAAGGCTGCCGCATTGCGCGGCAGCCTCATGTTCAGGTTTCCCCTTGATTACTTGACGATCTCTTTCAGCTTCGCAGCCTTGCCGGTACGCTGTCTGAGATATGTAAGCTTTGCACGTCTCACCTTTCCGGATCTGACAACGTCGACCTTGTCGACGGTCGGGGAATGAAGCGGCCATGTCTTCTCGACGCCGACACCGTTCGAGAACTTTCTGACCGTGAAGGTTGCTCTGTTGCTGCCGCCCTGCTTCTTGATGACGACACCTTCAAAAATCTGGATTCTCTCGCGGGTACCTTCCTTGATCTTTGCGTGGACCCTGACGGTATCCCCGACACGGAACTGCGGCGCATCCTCGCGAAGCTGCGCGTCTTCGATCTTCTTGATGATTTCGTTCATTGCGTGTTTCCTCCTGATTCATGGATGTTCTTAATGCGTCCGATTACAGCAACAGAGGACCATCCTACTTTGCACACGACGATTAGTTTATCACGCGATCGCCCGGGAGGCAAGCAGATTCTCAGATTTCCATCATCGTAATGATCTCTGACACAATGCGGTCATGTTTCTCTGTCTTTGAGCTGGAACGGTTTTCATCCTCAATCTCGATGTCAAACAGCCGGTCCAGAAGCTCCGCCCAGCCATCCTCATCCAGGCTGATCATGTCCTGCTTCGAGAGACGGAATGTTTCCTGCATGAAAGCCTCCTGCTCCTCTGTCATCTTTTCAAGTGCCTCTGCGTTTTCTTTCATGGTTTCCGGATCTGCCATTCTGTTCCTCCTCAAATCGGTTCTGCAGCGCTCTGCTTCCAAACCACAGCGCCGGTGTCAGATCCCCTTGAAATCCACCGCGAAAGTCAGCCTTCCGCCGCTCTTTACAAGGAATTCCGGATGAGTCTGAGCACCCCACGAGTCGTCCCCGGCTACCCCCATCTGCTTCAGCATACAGCGGACATAGGTACAGGAGGATCTCGGAAGCTCATACGGATGCCGGGCTGTCTCGAGCATCTCCGGGCTGTAGGGAATTGCGGAGAATTCCATACTGCCGGGTCTGGAAGCTTCCGGATCTCCTCCGTCCTCAAAGTAGGAGGCACTGAAGCGGACCCCATGTCCTTTTCGATCTGTCACCTCCGCCCAGCGGACACCCGTCCGGTTTCCGGTTTCCTGCGGGACAAGGTAGGGCTCGGCCATCGCGCCAGTCTCCCGCTCATAGATACCAAGTCTTGCTCCCTTTCGCCTGTCACAGTAGTTTTCTTCCGGCCCCAGCCCATAGTACCGGACCTGGCACAGATCCGCATCGAGCGCAAAAATCCAGCCGAACTCCGGCATCGCCGGAAGCTGTTTTGCGGACGCAGTATCCGGCTCCCAGTCAAGTATCATCCGGATGGTTCCGTCCGGAAAGACCCTGTAGGTCGTGTTCACGAAACTGACTGTCTCATATGATGGAACCGGAATGTACTTCTTCCAGGTCAGGTCGACGTAACCGGCGGTCTGGCGCACCTTCGGCTCTCCATTGTCGTCCCCCGGAATATAGGGATTGCTGCCCGGCTTGATGAAGGTCTGGTACAGACTTGCCAGCTTCCAGATTCCGCAGCGGGCCGGCATCCTGCATCCCTCATCGTTGTTTGTCGGTGCGCGCCAGAAATTCGGTCTCGGGATCTTCTCGATCAGTTCCCTGCCGCCATAGATGTAGGAAACCAGTCCGCCCTTCAGGCTGGAGAACAAAGCAGAGAAATTTGTACCGAAGATGCCTGTATTCAATCCTCCGCGCACAACCTCCAGGCTGCACTTTTCTTCATCGGTCTGCACGGGGAGCGTGCGGACCCCGTTCAGGATAAAGGATGCTCCATCCTCTCTCATTCCATCCGGCGCGCTCTCAAGCGTCTTTTTTTCATTCTCCGGGTTCTTCAGGATCCGCTCCCCATATGCCACCTCATCTCCGGCCTTTCCCCAGATGGTGTCCTTTCTGAGACAGAACGAGAGGGAGACGACAGACTCGTCTTTTTCCGGAAGACGGAACGGCAGCGTGAAGGTTTCCGTTTTGCCCGGCGCGACATCTGCAGGGATCGCAAACCGGCCAAGTATACGATTCCCTGTGCGGAGCTCTGCCCTGCAGTCAAAGACGCCCGTTCCCAGGAACAGATTCCGGTTTGTAACCGCCGCCGAAATCCCGCGCTTCTCATCCTTGTGAATCTCGATGTCCAGCTCCTGGTAGCAGGCTCTGACCTCCTGCATTTTACCACTGTACGGTTCTCCTGTCGCCCTCAGGATCCCATTTCCGGAGAATTCGTAGTCGGTCGGGCGCTCATGGTTATCCCCGCCGTAGCCAAGATATTCCTCGCCATACCGGTTCCTCATACGGATCGCCTGATCAATGAAGTCCCAGATAAATCCCCCCTGATAGCGGGGCTCCCGTTTTGTCAGATCGGTGTACTTGAACAGTCCGCCATTCGAATTGCCCATCGAATGCGAATACTCGCACAGGATAAACGGCTTTTCCGGATGTTCCTTCAGAAAGGCCTCCACCTCCCTCACCGGCGTATACATCTGAGATTCCATGTCTGATGTATCCGGGTAGCGGCGGTCGGTGTGGATTCCTTCATAATGGACCAGCCGGCTGCTGTCGAGTCTGCGGAGTTCCTGCGCCATATGCCAGATGACAGAGCCGCCGAAGGACTCATTGCCGCAGGACCAGATCAGGATCGCGGGATGATTCTTATCCAGCTCCACCATCGACCGGATCCGGCTGATCATCATTGGCTCCCATTCCGTACGGTCTCCCGGCAGCGCCTGCTCAATGCCGATCTTATGCCTGCCGACGCGATCCCACATTCCGTGCGTTTCCATATTGTTCTCGGCGATCATGTAGATGCCGAAGATATCGCAGAGCCGGTAGAGCACAGAGGCATCCGGATAGTGGCAGGTCCGGACCGCATTGATATGGTTCTGCTTCATGATGATGACTGCCCGGAGAATTTCATCCGGATTGGGCTTTCTGCCTGTGTCACAGGAGAATTCGTGCCGGTTGACACCGCGAAAGACAACCCGTTTTCCATTCAGGCACATCAGTCCGTCTTTCATCTCAAAGTGTCTGAAGCCGACAAGCTCCCGGACAGTCTCGAACAGCTCACCATCCTTTTCCAGTGTGAGCGTCAGCCGGTATAAATTCGGGATCTCCGCGCTCCATGCGAGAGGATCGTCCAGCTTCTCCCGAATATGCAGCTCCAGCGGCTGCTCCCCGGTGAAAAGATGTATTTCCTCCCCGGCAGCGCATACCCTCCCGGTTTTGATCTCTTCTCCTTCCTTCTGATCCTCAAGGCTCTCCAGCACGCCAAGCTTCTCCAGCCTGTATCCGACAACTGCTCCGGAGGCGCTTCCGATCAGCTTCAGCGTCACATCCAGAAAACCTGAACGCTCCTCTGCCTGATAATCTGCCAGAATCTTCACATCCCTGAGGTGAACCTTCGGGATCCGCTCGAGATACACATCGCGGAAGATGCCGCTGAAGCGGTACATATCCTGGTCCTCACACCAGCTTCCCGCCGTCCATTTGAAGACAAGGACAGCGACTCTGTTCTCTCCATCCTGAAGGAACGGAGTCAGGTCAAACTCCGAAGGCGTGAAGGAATCCTCCGCATAGCCGACATAGCGTCCATTGAGCCAGAGCGCAAAGCCGGACTCCACGCCCTGGAAGGAAATCCGGACGCTGTCCTGCTTCCAGTCGTCAGGCAGCCGGAAGGTCCGGACATATTGCCCGACGGGGTTATGACGCTCCGGTATCTGTCCGGGCTCAATCGGCTCCAGTCCGTCCCAGGGATACTGCATGTTCACATAGGCCGGCTTGTCGTAGCCCTCCATCTGCATGTTGGACGGAACAGAGATTTCCGTCCAGCCGCTCACATCAAAATCATCCTTCCAGAATCCATCCGGCGCACTGCGGTAATTCTCAGCATAGTGAAACCGCCACATCCCATTCAGGGAACGTCTGAAACTTGTCTGCATATTCTCCGGCCTGTCCTCCGGGGCAAACGCAATATGATCCGAGTGGGGCGGCAGTGTATTCTGTGCATAGACCTGCGGATCCTTTACAATTTTGTAATCAAACTCAGTCATAGATGTCTCTCCTCTGCTATTTGACAGAACCCGTGATGCCCTCAGCGAATTGCTTCTGCAGCACAAAGAACACGATCATGGTCGGCAAAGAACAGAACAGGACGCCCATCATCAGCATACCATAATCCACTTTATAGCCGTTGGACAGATTTGCAATCAGCATCGGCATATTCTCGGCGCGGTTATCCAGCATGACAACCTTCGGCCACAGATATGCATTCCAGGCGTTCATAAATGTCACGACCGCTGCCGCCGCGTAGGTTGATCTCATAATCGGCAAATACTGTCTGAAAAAGATGCCGATCTCTGTCTGGCCGTCAAGCCTTGCGGCTTCCAGAATCGCAGGCGGAAAGTTTCTGGAATTCTGCCGGAACATCATGATCATGAACGGTGTCGCAACCTGAGGCAGGATGAATCCCCAGACAGAGTTCAGAAGCTTCAGCCTTGAAATCAGAACAAACAGGGGAATCATCGTCGCAACGCCCGGGATCATCATCGCCAGAAGCAGGAAGGCAAACAGTCTGTCCTTGGCTTTGTCTGCATACAGTTCAAATCCAAATCCCGCAAGCGAACAGACAAAAAGGCAGAAGATCGTCTGGAAAATGGCGTAAAGGAAGGAATTTCCCATTGCTCTCCAGAGCGGCTGCGCCGCCATCAGATTCTTCAGATTTTCAGCTGCGTGAAGGCCGAACCAGACCTTCCCCCGTGCCACCTCGACCGTCGTGTTTGTCGCGGCTGTTACCATCCAGTACAGCGGGAACACCGAGAACAGGCACCATATAATCAGAAAGATGTAGGAGGGAATCAGTCGCCGCTGAATACTTCCCATGGTTTTTCTCTTCTTGGACTTAGTCACGTTTGTCACCTGCTTTCATGCTGATCGCAGCGAGAATTGCGACCAGGATCAGAACTACAAAGGACATGGCAGAGGCATAGCCGAACTTCCCGACGCCCTGCCCGAAGGACATATTGTATATATAATGGGACATCGTGATCGTACTGTTTGCCGGCCCTCCATTTGTCAGGTTGACAGATTCATCAAACAGCTGGAGCGTCCCGTTGATGGACATGATGGTCGTCATGACAATGACCGGCCGCAGAAGCGGTACCGTGATGGACCAGAATGTCTTCCAGCTTGAAGCCCCGTCGATCTTGGCCGCCTCATAGACCTGGTAGTCAATGGTCTGCAGTCCTGCAAGGAAAAAGACCATGTTGTAGCCGGTCCATCTCCAGATCAGTGCCAGGATGATGACAAACTTGGCTGTTCCAGCCTTGCCGAGCCAGTTGATGTTTTCATTGATGATATGGAGATTCATCAGGACCTTGTTGACAAGCCCCTGCGTCGCGAAGAGCGACTTGAAGATCAGCGCGTAGGAGACGAGGGAGGTTGCACAGGGAAGAAAAACCATTGTGCGGAACAGCCCTCTGCACTTCAGCTGTCTGTTGTTCAGGATCTGCGCCAGCAGCATCGCCAGCACCAGCATAATCGGAACCTGAATGATCAGGTAGAAAAAGGTGTTTCCCATCGCAGTCTGAAAGATTTTATCTTTCAGAATTCTGGCGTAGTTGTTGTACCACGGATCCGCCCACACCATCCTGGTACTCGGTCCTTTTTTGAATGACGTTATCAGAGCCTGCAGCATCGGCCAGAAGCTCATGATCAGAATCATGATTGTCGCCGGGAGCAGGAACAGCCAGCCTGCCCGGTCCTGCTTTGCTTTCAGTGAAGAGTGTCTCACGTTTTCCCCTCCTCGTTCTTCCGGATTGTTTCCTCATCAGGAAGAGGCGGAGATCTGGTTGCTCTCTCCGCCTCCTTCGACTTCTCTGATGTTCTTCCGGTCACAGCACGGTCTCTGCCGTCTGTATCCTCCGGTTTTCTCAGCCTTCCATCTCAAACTTCAGCTGTTCTTCCGCATCTGAAAGAGCTGCCTTCACGCTGTCCTCAGAGGAATCCTGTGCCTCAACAAGGTTCTGGATTGCTGTTCCGACGTAGTTTCTTGCCTGGTAGTGATAATCAGACTGCTCAACCGGCTTGACCTTTGATCCCATCTCAACGATCTTGGTGTAGATCGGCTGATCATTGAAGAATGCAACACCCTTCTGATAGACATCGGAAGCGCCTGCCTTCAGAGAGCAGGTAATTACACCGCCGTTCTGAAGCGCTGCATCGTATGTCTCTACAGAGCCTGCCAGGAACGTTTTCGCAAGGAAATCTGTAGCAAGGTCCGGCTTGCTGCAATTTGCCGTGATATACAGGGAAGACCCGCCGTTGGAAGCATATCCTTCGCCGCCTTCCAGTGTCGGAAGAGAAGTGATCTCCCACTTGCCGGAGTTGTCAGCAACCTGCTCAATCGTCGGAATAATCCAGTTTCCGTTCATAACACCTGCAACCATATCGCCCATGATGGCCTGATCTGTGTAATCGGTCCAGGAGTCTGCCAGATACAGGATCTTCTCGTCAGCCATCTCCACCAGCTTGGAAATGATCTGAACATACTTGTCATTCTCCGCAAAGGTCGGCTCACCGTCCGTAAACTGAGACTCTCCCTCTGCCTGAAGCATCATGTACGGAAGATCATTGCCGGAACCATCCATGCAGAGCAGATACTTGCCGGTCTTCTCCTGGACAGCCTTGCCGACTTCTATGAATTTGTCCCAGGTGCAGCCTGTCATGTCGTCGATGGAGTAGCCTGCTTCCTTCAGAAGGTCTGTGCGATATGCCATCACCGCGGTTCCGTTGTCGACCGGTGCTCCATAGTGGACATCGTCGATTGTGCTGAAGGATAGCTTCTCAGCGCCGAAGTCATCCCAGTCTACATCCTTGGCACCGGAAAGATCCTTCCATGCATCCGGGTAGTTGGTATGGAACTGCTGGAAATAGTGATCCTGGAACAGAACGATATCCGGCAGCGTACTGTAATCACCAGCATTGGCTGCCAGCGTGACTGCGTTCTCCACATCTGAGGATCCTGACTGAGTGATCACATTCAGCTTAAAGTCCGGATCCACGTTCTTCTGATAATCTGCCTCAGCAGCCTTCAGCGCCGGAATATTGAAGTTTGCGTCCCACGCATAGACGGAAAGGGTGTGCTCATCCTCCCCCGCAACATTGGCAGTCGGCGCCTCGGTCGATGCCTCCGTCTCTCCCGCAATCGCAGATACCGGCATCAGCATGGATGCTGCCATTGCCGAAGCAAGCAGGACAGATACAGTTTTCTTTTTCATGTCATTTCCTCCCATTCAACCTTCTCAATTTGTTCCGCTTCCCGGAACTGTTGATTCCATTGTACACAGGTTGTTTAAATATGTGTCGTGATTTTCGACTAAAAAATGCGCATATTCGACCATTTACGTCAGATTCACCGATCTCATGGTTTCATATGCGCATATTTTGATGATTATCACAGGTTATTTTCACTTACCAGCCTTTTCGGATCGCCACATTGACCTCCAGCAGGCGGCTTTCATAATTTTTCGGATCCTTTTTCCACTGATACGGCGTCACGCCCAGTACATTGCGGAAATTCCGGTCCAGCGTCGAGACGGTCTGAAACCCGCTCTTCACCGCGACAGCTGTCATCGGCTCATTGCAGCTTCTCATCAGCTCACAGGCATGGATGACGCGGATCATGTTCAGATACTCGCCCGGCGAAATGCTGAAGGATTCCGAGAACAGCCTCCGGAAATGCGTTTCGGAGATGCTGCATGCCTTTGCAAGATCATCGATCCGGATGTGCTCGGCATAGTGGCTGTCCATATACTGCAGCGCATTCTGAATCTGATTGCGGCCGCCGTTTTCTCCTGCCCGCCCTTCCTCACTGTTGCAGATCCGGAGCAGTTCAAAAAGCAGGGCTGTCATCAGACCATGAACCCGTTCGATGTAATACCGCTCCCTTCTCCGCATCTCATCCATGATCAGATTCGCCGTTTCCGTCAGTGTTTTGAACGTTCCGACTTCTCCGAACAGGGCTCCGGAGCTGAGCGCAGCCATACATCTGCTGATCTGAAGCCTGTTCTCACCAAAGACGCTTCCAAGAATGGTCTCCGGCTCAAAAAACAAATATTCCCATGCTGACTGCGTTCCTTCCGTGCTTGTCGTCGTATGCGGATAATTCTTTGGGATCAGGGAGATCATTCCCGGATGGTACGGGCAGTTTTTTCTGTCCAGGACAAGCACCCCTGTCCCCTCTCTGCAGATTCCGAGCTCGAACAGATTGTGAAAATGAAGATACCTGATGCCCTCGCCGTAGGCGCGCACCCATTCCTGACCGAGAAGCGCCAGCACCCATTCCTTCTGCGGAACATCGTAGTACCGCATCTCAACATAACCCCTTTTTTTCATACTGGAAACTTCCTCATATTTCTGCTCCGGCTCTTCTCCCCTGTTCCCTCCGACGGTATGTGTCTCAGCCGGCTGCATCCTTCAGAAGCTCTGTCTGCTTCTGGAGCGAGCTGAGGATCTGAGTGTCTGCCGGTTCGGCGAACAGCTGGTCTACCCGATGCCGGACATCAACCAGATGGTTATAGGCCAGTATGTTGTACGCATTCACTGCATCCTTGTTCTGCGTATCGCTGCTCAAGTCCTTCCAGTCGTGGTAGGTCCCGTCCGCATCAATATAAGTGTTCGCGCACACCACTGGAACCTGCTTCTGAAGCTGTGTCAGGAACTGCTGATAGTCTGTCATCGGAAGCCCTGCTTCCTTCATGATATAGGCCGCCAGATAATTCACACTCATCAGATTCACAGACTGATCCTTGCCGATTCCCATGTTGTTCCAGATAAAGAACGGAACCTGATAATGCTTCTGAACCTCCTCGAGATCCGTTGTATTCGAGTCATAGCCTGTCAGTCCATCAATCACATCTGTCACATAGTCGCTGGGCTCATGGTCCCCGAACGTCACAATGATCGTCGGCTCGGTGACATTCTGCTCAAACCATGTAATCAGCTTTTCATACGCCTCATCCGACTTTTTTATCAGCGTCAGATACCGTTCTGCCGCGACCGTGTTTGCATTCTCATACGGAAGGCCGGTCAGTGTCAGCTCCTGCGTAAAACCATTGTCGGTCGCAGGGTTTGCCATATAGCCAGAGTGGTTCTGCATGGTGACCTCGAATATAAATTTCTTCTGACTGCCCTTGTTCTGGAACTCCTCAATAATCTTGTCGAACGCAGACTCATCGCTGACAAACTTCCGGATCGTCTTCGCTCCAGTGAAATAATCGACGTCCTTGAACTCGTCAAAGCCGAGCAGCGGATACACCCGCTCCCTGTCCCAGCCGCTTCCAAGATAGGGGTGAAGGCCCTCTGTCGAATACCCGAGCGAGCCAAGATAAGAGGCCAGTGTCGGTATTTTCGAGGAAATGTACTGCTGGTACACAACACTTCCCTGTGGAAGGAATGCCATCGAGTCGCCTGACAAGAATTCATACTCTGTGTTTGCTGTATTGCCGCCCTTGACAGAAACCATCAGATGACCGCCCGTGTACTGGTCCATCATGCTGTGGAAGAAGGGCATGTAGTCCTCCGACGTCTCGAAGTTTCCAATTACAGAAAGGTCCGAGAACGCCTCGTTCATGATAACGATGATATTCGGGGCCTGGCTGAGATCAAAGTCCGACTTCTCCGTCGAGCTTTTACCGTCTCCGGTGGAAATCGCCTGCTGCTTTTCCGTCTCCGTCTGGCTCGGCGCAGACTGCGCATCCGCCGCCAGCGCTTTCAGATTCGTGCCTTGAAACGCTGTATCGTCTTCTTCCTGGACGCTCTCATTCTTGTCCGGATAATCGATCTGATCATACTCAGTCTCTGTCTCTCTGATCTGTCCCTCGATCTCTTTCACCTTCGACACCGAGTATCCATCCGGCTTGTTGATGTGGATCAGGTTCAGATTCGCCAGGTAGGCAACCAGAAGTCCGTTTTTCCGGTAACGCACGTTCGGCGTAAACAGGGTTGTATCCATCCCCCAGAATGTCTTTACATCCTCGTTCTGGATGGAATTCGTCAGCAGAATCAGGGACAGGACGGCTGCCGCCAGGAACGGAAAGCGGACTCGTTTCAGGCGAATCCGGCTCTTCATCTTCCCGGTTCCAAGCATCACAAATGCAAAGCCGAACGTGGAAAACAGCATATGCCAGTAGATGACATAGTCATAGTTTGACGCAACGTTGCCCGCCGTCCTGAGCGACAGAATATCCCAGGGGACAATCGGGCTTCCACGGAACTTCACAACATAAAAGTTGACGATGCTCAGGGCCATAAAAACACAGGATGCTGCACTGTAGCCCCAGCTGAAGCTTCCGATCAGAAACGTGAAGGCAAGGAAGATCAGGTAATAAAATAACAGGTTCAGGTAGATCATCTTGTAGGGAGGCTGCGCCGTCTCATAGGACAGTGCTGCCCCGACATGCCAGAACCCCGTGTCATAAGACTGAACCAGCACAAAGGCCACGAAGGGGGCTGTGACCGCAATCGAGACATCATAGATGGTCTGAAACAGACGGCTTTTCGGGAGCCCTGCGTACAAAAACAGCCCCAGAAGAAACGACAGAAAGATGGAGACCGGGAAGTACCAGCTTTCCGATCTCTGCTCTGCCCCATGCGCCATAAACGACAGGATCAGAAACACACCCGTCAGAATCACTGCCCTGATCAGGGCTCCTCTTTTCAGCCGGCCTGTCCCGGCTTGCTGCTGCTGATTCACAATAGCCTCCCTTTCATCTCTGCGTCCGCATCTTTATTCCGATCTCTCCGCGGGCTGCTCACTGCTTCTCCTCTTCTGCCAGATGCGGCTTGCTTCCGTTCTTCACATGGACATGCGTAAACAGATGATCCTGGCAATATTCATAATTACCCTCACACCTGGAGCAGTATCTGAACTCCAGCTCTGGATTGGTAAGCTCCGTCCTGCCGCAGATCGCACAGACGTGCCTTGCACCACCCGGCGCAATCTTCCTGAAACCCTCTGCTGGCCTTCGGACCTCCGCCTGCGTCTGCTCAGAAGTACCGGTCTGCCGCCCGCCTTCCGCGGTCTTGTTCCAGTGAACCCCATGAGATGTTTTCGAAACGTCCCGCCGTTTTTGTGGTTTTACCCCGCTGTTTTTCCGAAAACTCGCCCTCCTTCGAAATTCCTGTGGGGAGAGCGACCTCATATTTTTAGTCGCAAGAAAATAAATCAGGAAATTCAGCAGGGAAATGATCATCAGGATTCTCCCCGACCAGAGCGGCGTCTTATAAAACTGGTAAATCAGGAAAGCTCCATACAGCCATCCCATCCATTTCATACGAATCGGGATAAAGAAGTACAGCAGCACCTCCATATCCGGGTACGTCAGGGCAAAGGCCAGGAAAATAGACATATTGACATAATAAGTACTGCAGTAATATGGAATTGCCTGGATATTCAGCAGTGCCGACGGACTTCCCACCGCCATCAGCACCCCATACATCACACAGGCTCCGGCCACCGTCAGAATCAACCCGCCGAATATGTAGACATTGAAGAGGAAATCTCCCCAGGTTCGTTCCAGCACCTTTGCAATGCTATAGTAAAAGAACAGCATGATGATGGTGAAGAAATCAAGCGACTCCGGCGGGATCAGAATCCAGGTTACCAGACGCCAGACCTGACCGTGCTGAAAAATCATTGCCGGATCCAGTGTGAAGTATGAAAGGACCCGCGGGGCGACAAACTGGCAGAGGTATCCGAATACATACGTTGCAATGACAACCAGCGAAAGGTTTCGGATCGCATACCGGCCGAACCTTCGCTCCATCTTTCTGAGAAGCTTCATCTGTCTGACTCCATTTCTTTTTACAAAACTCTTACGCCATTATAATAAAAAACGGCGGGATGAAAAGCAGCCCGCCGCTCTTTACACAGAATAAACACATATTACCGATAAACATCCTTCAAACTGGACATCCTTGCGCCCATGTTTCGCAGCATCAGATCGAGGATGGTTATCGCCGTCATGCATTCAACTACGACCGCAGCCCGCGGGACGATGACCGGATCGTGACGCCCTCTGATCTGCAGAGCATGGACCTCCCCATCCTTTCCCAGCGCCTGCTGCTCTCTGGCAATCGATGGAGTCGGTTTGAAAAATGCCCTGAGGATCACCTGTCCTCCATCACTCATTCCGCCCAGAATGCCGCCTGCGTGGTTGGTCAGCCTGCGCACTGTACCGTCTTCCGCAATCCCGAACTGATCATTGTCCTCATGCCCCGCCAGGGAAGACACCGCAGTACCATCCCCGATCTCCACAGCCTTCACGGCTCCGATTGAGAACAGCGCATGCCCCAGAAGGCCGTCCAGCTTGTCAAACACCGGTTCTCCGATCCCGGCAGGAAGCCCGTCCACCCGGCATTCCACAACGCCCCCTGCAGAATCAAGTCTGCTCATGCAGTCGTTCAAATAGGCTTCCGCCTGCTTCTCCGCCTCTGCATCGGGCATCTGGAGCGGGCTCTCCGGAAGATGTGCCATATCCATTCTCTCCGGGCTGCAGACCACAGGCCCGATGGATCTGACATAGGCCCGGAGTGAGACGCCCAGCTCTGAGAGGACCTTTGCGGCGACCGCTCCGGCCATCACCCTTGCGATTGTCTCTCTTCCGGAGGAGCGTCCGCCTCCTCTGTAGTCCCGAAAGCCAAACTTTCGGTCAAATCCAAGATCTGCGTGTCCTGGCCGGTAGACATCCTTCAGATTTGAATAGTCCTTTGAATGCTGGTCTGTATTCTCAACGAAAAGAGCGATCGGCGTTCCCTCTGTCTGACCTTCAAAGACGCCAGACAGAATCCGGACCCTGTCCGCCTCGCTCCGGCTTGTCGTAAAACGGCTCTGACCCGGCTTTCTCCGGTCCAGATACTTCTGGATATCCTGTTCCCCGAGCTGCAGTCCGGCCGGGCAGCCGTCAATCACACAGCCAATCCCGGCTCCGTGGCTCTCGCCCCAGGTTGTGACCCTGTACAGCGTTCCAAATGTCGAACCTGCCATTCAGCTTTCCCCCTGCTCACCTGGTGTGTTCCCGGCAGACTGCGGCGTCTCTGAGATCATGATGCAGTTCGGCGTCTCCACGTACTGCTGCTTTCCTCTCATGACCAGCGTTCCTTTCTCATAGTCAACCGTAAAGAACCGCATATAGTTCGACTCATGGCAGAGGACAATCAGCGTCTTCTCATCCGGCAGCACGTCGATGTCCTTCGGATACCCGCCGGAAATCGGAAGAATCAGCACCCTGGAAAGCATGCCTGTCTCCTGGTCAATGCGGAAAATACCGACCGTGTTCTCACCCGCGCTCGACGTATACAGATACTTTCCACTCGGAGAAACTTTCAGTGCGCAGCTGGCACTCGATACATCCTTGTCGTCCATGATGCTTGTCACACGCTGGATCAGCTCGAACATCGGATTGGCATCCCCCTTGTAGGAATAAACCAGAATCTGATTCAGAATCTCACAGTTGACATACGCAAAGCGTCCGTCCTTTGAGAAACACATCAGTCTCGGCCCGGAGTCAAGAGGGAACCGCAGAATATCGTACAGGTGCAGCTTTCCTGTCACTGGTGTAACCTTATATATCTTCGCCTGGTCAATCCCGTTGTCTACCGCGACAAGGTAACGGTCATCCGGTGTCGGAATGACACAACTGACGTGCGGGCGGAAAGAACGTTCGGCGACAGATCCCAGTCCCTGGTGAAACACGCCGTCCAGCACAGAGCCGAGCCGTCCATCCCTGTGGGTGTGAACAACCGTCACCTTCCCGTCATGGTATCCGCCGACAAAGAGGAACTTTCCAGACACATCCGTCGAGAGATAGCAGCCCCTCATCCCGTCAATATCGACCTTGTTAATCGGCGTCAGTCCGCCGTCCTGCTCGATTTTCAGCACCTCCACCCCTTCATCCGCAATTGAATAGAGATAGTTTCCCCGCCGGGACTTGGTAATATAGGATGAATTGTGCACTGGAACGACATTCCGCTCTGTCAGGCGCCTTGTTTCATTGTCAATGTCATAGACATGAATTCCAATGCTCGATCCGTGCGTGTAGGTTCCGACATACGCAACATACTTCTTTTCGTTGTTCATCATGGAAGCCCTCCTGCTGCGTCCATGATACCATTCCGCCATACCAGTGTAAATGTTCTGTCTTCGTAAAATTTTACACAGATTCCATTGACACTGCGCGTAAATTCCGTATAATCGGTTAAGGCATCTGAAATCCAGTTTTACTGGATTTTGAGTTTACATCAGATGGACGAGGGGCACTCATGGATATCGGGAAAAAAATACGCCGCCTGCGCCTTGAGAAAAACCTGACGCAGGAGGAACTGGCAGACCGGACGGAATTGTCAAAGAGTTTCATCTCTCAGGTAGAGCGGGAACAAACTTCCCCCTCCATTGCAACGCTCGTCGACATCCTGCAGGCCCTTGGAACGAACCTGAGAGACTTCTTCAATGATGAAACGGACAGCCAGATTGTTTTCCGAAATGCTGATTTTTTCGAAAAGGTTGACGATGAACTGAAGAACCGGACCGAATGGATCATTCCGAATGCCCAGAAGAACCGGATGGAGCCTATCCGCGTGACACTGGAGCCGGGCGGGCGAACCGATCTTGATAACCCGCACGAGGGTGAGGAATTCGGATATGTACTGTCCGGTATCATCACAATCCATATCGGGCAGCAGTCCTGCCGGGCCAGAAAAGGAGAGACGTTTTACTTCCGTTCCTCTGCGCCTCACTACATTGAAAACAGAGGGAAAAATCAAGCAACACTGATCTGGGTGTCTACTCCCCCTGAATTCTGAATGAATTTGAATGAACTCACATTGATTCCGGGTCAGAGAAAACCCTATGAGAAAAATAAGAGGATTCCATCATGAGCAACAGACTGATTGACCTGCAGCATATCACAAAATCATTTGACGGACAGATGGTCCTGGATGACTTGAACCTGTATATTCGTGAGAACGAGTTCCTGACACTTCTGGGTCCTTCAGGCTGCGGGAAAACCACAACGCTACGGATCATCGGAGGCTTTGAGCAGCCTGACAGCGGGAAGGTCATCTTTGACGGAAAGGACATCACCACGCTTGCGCCGAACAAACGGCAGCTGAACACCGTCTTCCAGAAGTATGCGCTCTTTACGCATATGAACATCGCGGACAACATTGCGTTCGGGCTCCGGATCCGAAAAAAATCAGAGGACTATATCCGGGAAAAAGTCAAATATGCACTGCGGCTCGTAAACCTGGAGGGATTTGAGAACCGCATGCCGGATTCCCTGTCCGGCGGCCAGCAGCAGCGGATCGCAATTGCGCGCGCTATCGTGAATGAGCCGAAGGTGCTTCTGCTTGACGAACCGCTCGGGGCACTCGATCTCAAGCTCCGAAAGGATATGCAGTATGAACTGATCCGCCTTAAGAATGAGCTTGGGATTACCTTCGTCTATGTCACCCATGACCAGGAAGAAGCGCTGACCATGTCTGACACGATCGTCGTCATGAATCAGGGCTATATCCAGCAGATCGGAACACCAGAGGATATCTACAACGAGCCGACGAATGCGTTTGTCGCGGACTTTATCGGAGATTCCAACATTGTCGATGCCACAATGGTGAAGGATAAGCTGGTGGAGATCTTCGGCACCCGTTTTGCCTGTGTCGACACAGGCTTCGGCAGCAACAAGCCCGTTGACGTTGTCATCCGGCCGGAGGATCTGGAGCTGTACGCACTTCCCGATGGTGTCACGGCAGACTCTCCGGAATATGAGAAGGTTGCTGACAAGGCTCGGGAGCTGAACCCCGGTTTTCTTGAGGGAACCGTGACCGACCTGATCTTCAAGGGCGTCCACTACGAGATGGATGTCGAGGCGAACGGCTATACCTGGCTGGTACATTCCACAAAGCTCTTCCCGGTCGGCAGCAGGGTTCTGATGAACCTGGACCCGTTCAATATCCAGATCATGAACAAGCCGGAGTCTGAGGACGAACAGGCGGTCAGTTCGGCCGATCTGTAAGCTCAGCCTGATTCCGAATCTATTCCTACACAGAAGGCTTCTTGTTTGCAGCAGGTGAACGATATGAAGAAAAAAAACAATGCGCTTCTGACTGGCCCGTATCTGATATGGACTGTTGCATTTATTGTCATCCCCCTGATCCTGATTGTCTATTATGGATTCACGGATGAAAACCACAGGTTCACGCTGGATAACCTCAGCCGGATCACTGATCCGGTGACGCTGAAGGCGCTCCTGCTCTCCCTCCTGCTCTCGGCACTTGCAACGGCAGTCTGCCTTATCATGGCCTATCCGCTGGCGATGATCCTGTCGCGGATGAAGAGCGGTGCCTCAGCGATCATCACGACCATCTTCATCATCCCGATGTGGATGAATTCCCTGCTTCGCATCTTCGCCTGGCAGACGCTCCTGGAACGGAACGGTGTCATCAATCAGCTGCTCGCCTTCCTTCATCTGCCGCCTCAGCACCTGATCAACACCCCGGCGGCCATCGCGCTCGGCATGATTTATGACTACCTTCCATTCATGCTTCTTCCGATCTACAATTCTCTGACGAAGCTGGACTGGAATGTTGTCAATGCAGCCTATGACCTGGGGGCGAATGGCAGACAGACCTTCTTCCGCGTGATTGTACCGCTGACAATGCCCGGCATCGTATCCGGCATCACCATGGTATTCGTTCCGGCTCTGACAACGTTCGTCATCAGCGATTTCTTAGGCGGTTCAAAGGTTCTTCTGATCGGAAATATCATCGACCAGCAGTTTACCCAGGTTGGAAACTGGAATGCAGGCTCCGGGCTTTCCCTTGTCCTGATGGTCTTTATCCTGGTTTCGATGGCCGTTATGCAGCATTTCGATACCGACGAGGAGGCAGCAGGAAGCATCCTATGAAGAAAACGATTTCCCGCATCTATGTGATATTTGTCTTCATCCTATTGTACGCGCCGATCGCTGTCCTGATTGCCTTCAGCTTCAACAATTCCAGAACACGGGCCAAATGGGGCGGTTTTACCTTCAAATGGTACCTTCAGATGTTCCAGGATGCCGAGATCATGGGGGCGCTGCGCAATACACTGATTCTTGCGCTTCTGTCTGCAACCATCGCAACCATCCTTGGTCTGATGGCTTCCCTGTCCCTGAACAGGATGAAGAGACGAAACCGGACCGTTATGCTCAGCGTCCTCAATATTCCGATGCTGAACGCCGACATCGTGACCGGCATCTCACTGATGCTGATCTTCATTGCGTTCGGGCAGTTCCTCACTCATTACGGCTACACCATCGTCTTTGGTTTCGGAACCGTCCTGGTCGGTCATATTACGTTCAACATTCCGTACACGGTCATGTCGATTCTGCCAAGAGTTTCGGCGATCAATCCGAGCACCTATGAGGCCGCGCTGGACCTCGGGGCAAGTCCGTCCCAGGCATTCCGGAAGGTTGTCTTTCCGGACATCCTGCCCGGTATCCTTTCCGGGTTCCTGCTCGCCTTCACGCTGTCGCTCGATGACTTCGTGATCACTCACTTTGTGAAAGGTCCCGGCTTTGACACCCTCTCGACGAAGATCTACACAGAGGTTCGAAAAGGAATCAAGCCGGAAATGTATGCGCTCTCCACCCTTCTTTTTCTGGGTGTCCTTCTGCTGCTGATCGTTGTTGAAAAAGGAAAGGGAGCACGCAATAAAAACCGCAAACCTGCATACTGATTCTTTGAAGGAGATTTTTGCCATGAAGCCAAGAAACAAAGTGCTTGCCCCCATCCTGATCGGCGTACTCGCCTGCGGCCTGACAACCGGCTGCCTTCAGAAGGTGGATGACACCGAAAGTGCTCAGAAAGCCACTCCGGCTGCTGAGACCGCTGCTTCCTCCGCCCATTCTGAAAATACGGCTTCTTCGGAAGCCGGTTCCGGGACGGAATCTTCCACATCCGGCACAGAGAGTGCCTCCGATGCAGATGCTCCCACGCAGACCGGGTCCGGTGTTGTCTATGTCTATAACTGGGGTGAGTACATGGACCCGGAGGTCCCGAAGGATTTTGAGAAGGAAACCGGTATCAAGGTTGTCTATGACGAGTTTGAGACAAATGAGATCATGTATCCGAAAGTAGCTGCCGGTGCCGCCACCTATGATTTGATCTGCCCCTCCGACTACATGATCTCCAAGATGATCGAGAACGATCTTCTGCAGCCGATTAACTTTGACCATGTCCCGAATGTCAAGAACATTGATGAAACCTATATGAAGCAGTCCCAGGGTTTTGATCCTGGCAACAAATATTCCATCCCCTACTGCTGGGGTACCGTCGGTATTCTCTACAACACATCCATGGTCAATGAAAAAGTGGATTCCTGGAATATTCTCTGGGATGAAAAATACAAGGACAATATTCTGATGCAGGACTCTGTCCGCGATGCGTTCATGGTCGCGGAGAAGATTCTCGGATATGACATGAACACGACAAAGGAAGATGAAGTCTCCAAGGCAGCAGACCTGCTGATCAAACAGAAGCCGCTCGTACAGGCTTATGTCATTGACCAGGTTCGGGACAAGATGATCGGCGGCGAGGCAGCGCTCGGCGTCATCTATTCCGGCGAAGCGATCTACACAAAACGTGAAAATCCGGATCTTGAATATGTCATTCCGAAGGAGGGTACCAATGTCTGGATCGACTCCTGGGTAATTCCGAAGAATGCCAAGAATGTCGAGAATGCTGAAAAGTTTCTCAACTACCTCTGCAGGGGGGATGTTGCTGAAAAGAACTTTGAATACATCACCTACTCGACTCCGAACAAAGCGGCAAGAGACCTGATTCAGGATGAAGATATCCGGAATTCTACCGTTGCCTTCCCGACGGCTGAAATGCTGAAGAATTCCGAGGTCTACACCTACCTTGGGGAAGACGGAGATGCACTTTACAACAAATACTGGGAGAAGGTCAAATCAAGCTGAGCTTCGGTCAGCCCCTTGTCCTTCTCGGAAAGCCGGACAGAATTGTCCGGCTTTCTTCCTGCCCGCCGCACCAGTGCCTGTGCTGCCTGCCCTTCTTCCTGTTGATATCCGCAGCGGATCAGGCCATATTCTCTGGTCCGCTGAGCTGCAGGCTGTTTTCAGAAAGGATGTCCGATGAGACGAGAAATCATCTATCATATCACCAGTCAGCCACTCACCCTTGGGCGGCCTGCAACGGCGTCGGAGTATCTCAGAAGTCTTGGTTACTCCCGGCACCTGATGACCTATCTCCGACATCACCCCCATACACTGTATGTCAATAAAACGGATGCATTCACAAACCATCCCCTGAAGGCAGGAGACGAGCTGCGCGTCCTCTTTTCAGATGATGATGTCTCAGAATCCGGACTGCACATTGTCCCAAACCATATGAAGCTTGACATCGTCCACGAGGATGAGGATATCCTTGTCATCAACAAACCGCCCTATCTCCCCGTACAGCCCTCCCTCGGACATCGTGAGTGGACCCTCGGGAATGGTGTAACCGCCTACTATGAGGAGCAGGGGTTTTCATTTGTCTACCGCTGTATCAACCGGCTTGACAAAAACACCAGCGGACTGGTGCTGATCGCGAAAAACATGGCAAGCGCTGCCATCCTCTACGATGCCATGAAGCACAGGGAGATTCACAGGGAATACTTCTCCATCGTTCATGGCCGTCTGCCCGACAGCACCTGTGTAATCCCGCCCAACCCTGCAGACAATGATCAGACCGCACCTGCCGTCTGGCCGGCGTTTCCAGGTATCATCGATCTGCCGATCGCGAGAATCCCCGGTTCGACAATCATGCGGATGGTCAGTTTCACAGGCGGAAAACGCGCGGTGACCCATTTCAAGGCTGTCCTGTATGATGCAGAGACTGATACCACTGCGCTCCGAATCCGCCTGGAAACAGGCAGGACTCACCAGATCCGCGTTCATATGGCAGCGATCGGCCATCCGGTCGCCGGTGACGGGATGTATGGCACAGCAGACGATCTGATCGGAAGGCAGGCGCTTCACTCGAGAGTTCTGGAATTCTGCCATCCGATCACCAGACAGAAGCTTCATTTTGAATGTCCGATTCCTGAGGACATGCGCAGCCTTTGCTCATCTTTTTCTTTACAGTTGTGAATGACCGTTGTGGTACGCCTGTAAAGTTGTATAATGATATGAGTGTCAATCAGTCCCAGCCACCACTCGCATGCAATCATGCGTGGTGGCGGACTTTTGACACTGTAAACGTATCATAGGGGAAGCAGAAAACGTCACATTCAGGGAGGGCGAGAAGGATATGGAACCAGCCCGTATCAGAATCAAACAGGCCTTCAGAGGCCTGCTTTCAAAAGAAGCATTCTCAAAGATCTCCGTCGCAGAGATCTGCAGGGAGGCGAAGCTGTCACGTGTTACCTTTTATCTGTGGTATGATGGAAAAGACACGCTTCTGAATGACTGCTTCCAGGATATTGTGAACGAGGGCATGCACTATTTCTCCCAGTTCAGGAATGATTCTTCCGTCAGCTCCGTCAAAACAGATTGCCATGCGCTTCTGGAGACGATTTTCTATCTGGCCAGCGAGTATCATGAATTCGCCTCTCACCTGTTCATCGACTCCGGAAGGGAAGACCAGTTTCTCTATTCCCGCTTCAATACAGTTGTCATGCAGAAGGTAACAGAACTGATGAAAGAGCATTCCGGCCAGATTGCAAGTCCCCTGACGCTGACCGAAACCGCGAGCTTTCTGGCCGGCGGACTTGGCAGCATGATCCGCGAGGATCTGAAGAGCGGGCTTCCGTCCCAAGCCGTTCACGAGCATGCTTCGGCAATGCTGGATCACGTCCTGTCAACAGGGCTCTTCATCTCTGATTGCTGACTTCAGGGTTCATATGGCTGGTTTGCATTGCACATTTTCCGTCATATCTCATGCTCCACACCCGATGATAAACGGTCGCCACCATGAAAAGGAGCTGCAGGCTTTTCGCCTGCAGCTCCTTTTTGACTGTGTTTATTGGAAGACTCTGCCTTCTATCACTTATTACTCTGCCTCTGTAGCTGCCTCTGTCTCCGCCTCTGTCGAAGCCTCAACAGATCCCTCAAACGGGACAACCGCTCCCTTGTAGGTATCCTCGATATACTTCTTCACCTCATCACCCTTCAGGACATCGACCAGTGCCTTGATCTTCGGTTCGTTCTCGCTGCCTTCCTTCACCGCGATGATGTTGACATACTGCTGGATGGCTGCGGAATCTGCTGCCTCGACAGCAAGTGCATCACTGCCTGCATTCAGTCCTGCCTGGAGCGCATAGTTGCCGTTCAGAACAACAAACGCTGCATCGCCAGTATGCTCAGAAACGGACTCCGCATCGAATTCCTCAATGTCAAGGTTGTGCGGGTTCTCCGCAATATCAAGCTTTGTCGCATTGATGGTGACACCGTCCTTCAGCTTGATCAGGCCATTCGCCTCCAGGAGGAGCAGAGCTCTTGCCTCATTTGTTGTATCGTTCGGGACTGCAATCACATCTCCGTCCGCCACATCGTCAAGGCTGGACTTTGTTCCCGGATAGATGCCGAACGGCTCGTAGTGGATGTCGCCTGCATCGACCAGGTGGGTTCCGTGCTCTTTGTTAAAAGCATTCAGATAATTGATGTGCTGGAAGTAGTTTGCATCAAACTCTCCGCTCTCCACCACATTGTTCGGCTGAATATAATCATCGAATACTGTGTACTCAAGATCGTATCCCTTCGCCTTCAGCAGCGGCTTTGCAAACTCCAGGATCTCTGCATGCGGCGTGGAGGACGCTGCAACGGTAATCTTCTCGAGCTCTCCGGATGCAGCCTCTGTTGAAACCTCTGTCTCCCCTGCAAATGATGCAAACGGAAGTGCTCCCAGCGCAAGGGCGCCTGCCAGAACAGCTGCGATAACGGATTTTTTCATAATTCTCTCCTCCTCTTTTCTTTCCTGTGATGAATTCCCGATTCGAAAATATGCTGTCTTGAAATGTTGACATATCTTATAGGAATTCTTTGATTTGTTTCGGTGATGGTGTGATCATACCACAGCATGTCCGAAAGTGTTAATACCTGATAGCTATTATCAGGTATAGGAATCTTCTATATCCATCATGTTTTTACTTACGGTGATCCGTCTTCTGTGCCACCTTCATCCCAATCATCTGGAAGATCTGAAACAGCACAACAAGGATGACAATTGTCCACCCGAGGAAGACCATGTTGCCTCTCTGGTATCCGTACATCTTCGCGTCTGCACCGAGTCCTCCGCCGCCGATCGTGCCAGCCATCGCCGTATATCCAAGCACTGTTCCAAGCGTGATCGTTGCTCCAACGATCAGCGAGGTCTTGGCTTCCGGAAGCAGGACACGAAAGATAATCGTCCAGTTATTGGCCCCCATTGAGCGGGCAGCCTCCACAACTCCCTTGTCGACCTCATCAAGAGAAGATTCAACCATCCTGGAAATGTACGGTGCCGCTGAGATGACAAGCGGAATAATCGTCGCGGTCGGGCCATAACTCTTTCCGATCAGCCATCTTGTAAACGGGATCAGAATCATCAGAAGGATGATGAACGGAATACTTCTCATAATATTCGTGACCACGTCGATGATCCTGTAGATCACCGAGTGTGGAGAAATACCGTCCTTGTCTGTAACCGTCAGGATAATTCCAAGCGGCAGCCCGATCAGGTATCCAAACAGGGTGGATACCAGGGTCATATAAATTGTCGCCCCGGTATCTGTGGCAAGCAGGTTCCAGAGCTGAGCATTCATCTGATTCATCAGTCATCCACCTCCTCGAGTTCAAGCCCTCTGTCCTTCAGGTAATTTTCCATCTTGAAACGAAGATCCCGGTCATCCGGCAGCTGCAGGACCATCTCTCCCTTCGCAACGCCTCCGACATTCCTGGTATTCGCCAGCAGGATATTGACCGGGTGCCCGAACTGCAGAATCATGTTGGCGATCACCGGCTCAAATGCCGAATTCTCGCTGAACACAATCCGGATCTTCTGTCCTTCCGTAATCTCATCAACCTGAGCCGCAGCAGAAGAAACCTCTCCCCTGGCATCCCTAAGAATCAGCTCCCTTGCGGCATGAGATTTCGGGTGTGCAAAGATATCCGTGACAAGCCCGTTTTCTACCAGATGTCCATTTTCAATGATGGCGACACGGTTGCAGATCTTCTGGATCACGGCCATCTGATGGGTAATGATCACAATTGTTATTCCAAGCTTCTCGTTGATCTCCTTCAGAAGGCCCAGAATGGACTCCGTTGTCTGAGGGTCAAGCGCAGAGGTTGCCTCGTCGCAGAGCAGAATGCTGGGGTCACAGGCCAGCGCTCTGGCGATGGCCACCCTCTGCTTCTGACCTCCTGACAGCTGGCTCGGATAACTCTTCGCCTTCTCTGCCAGGCCGACAGTCTCGAGCAGCTCCTGCGCCCTTTTCCTGGCTTCTTTTTTCGGTTTGCCCTGGATGGTCAGCGGAAAACAGATATTCTCAATGGAATTCTTCTGTCCAAGCAGGTTGAAATTCTGGAAGATCATCGCGATCTTCATCCGCTGCTTCCGCAGCTGCTTCTCATCCATGGTCCCCAGTTCCCGGCCCTCGATGAACACCTGTCCCTCTGTGGGCTTCTCCAGGAAGTTCAGGCAGCGCACCAGTGTGCTTTTTCCTGCCCCTGACATTCCGATAATTCCATAGATATCCCCCTTCTCTACGGTCAGGTTGATATCGCTCAGGGCATCGACCTTTAAATCCTTCTGTGCGAAGGTTTTCGACAGATGCCTAACTTCGATCTCACTCATACAGTCCCCTCTTCCCGATCTGAAACTTGGCTGCAAACGCAGACAAGCCGCTTATACCGCGCCATCCGGCGAGTCATTTGCAGTCAGCTTTTCGATTGTATCATAAAAACATTCGGCAGACGCCTCGAAAATGCCTCTGCCTGCACGACCAGCCTTCTCATTTTTCTTGAACCGGTTATAGGCCTGGCTTATAGCAATTCTCTGTAATCTGTGCTACACTCTGGGCTGATACAGGAAATGGGGATTTTCATGGAAAGGAGCATCTGGCATGACACTTCAGCAGCTTCGCTACGCCGTCACCATCGCAGACAGTGGGAGCATGAATGAAGCGGCGCACCGGCTGTTCATTACCCAGCCATCACTCTCAAGCACCATCAAAGACCTGGAAAAAGAGCTGGGACTGACCCTCTTTATCCGCTCCAATCGTGGAATTTCCATCACGCAGGAGGGGGAAGAATTTCTGGGCTATGCCCGTCAGCTGATGGAGCAGTACAGCCTCCTTGAGGATCGTTTTCTCGACCACTCACAGCGGAAAACCAAGTTCAGCGTCTCTGCACAGCACTATTCTTTCGCTGTGAAAGCTTTCATCGAGACGGTCCATGTGTACGGTCTCGATCACTACGAATTTGCCATCCACGAGACAAAGACACACGATGTCATGACACACGTGCGGAATATGAAAAGCGAGATCGGCGTACTGTATCTGAATGACTTCAACCGGGATGCCCTGACGAAACTGTTCCATGAATACGACCTGGAGTTCCATCCGCTCTTTGATTGTGATGTCTCCGTGTATCTGTGGAAAAATCATCCGCTCGCCCATCAGAAGGAAATCTCGATCGAGCAGCTTCAGCCCTATCCGGTGCTGTCCTTCGAGCAGGGAGATTATAATTCCTTCTATTTTGCAGAGGAGGTGCTCAGCACCTGCGAGTACCCCAAGATCATCAAGGCTGATGACCGGGCAACGCTGTTAAACCTTATGGTCGGTCTGAATGCCTACACACTCTGCTCCGGCATCATCACGGAGGATCTCAACGGAAGCGATTATGTTGCTGTCCCGCTGACGGGCGAAAACCGCATGACCATCGGATACCTTCAGAAGTCACGGACAGAGCTGACGGAGCTGGCCCGCCATTATGTGGGCGAGCTTCTCCGCATCGGAGCAGCCTCAGGAGACAATGTGACTCTTCTGACAACCGGATACCCCTTCAAATAATAGTTCTTCACATAGCGGAAGCAGGCCGCCTCTCCTCTCACATCGAGGATCCGCAGCATCCCCTCCAGCTCTTTCGCCGTCTGAGGATGCATCAGATCGCCTGCCTTGCCGCGAATATAATATTTCAGCGGTTCATGCTGCGTATAGTGCTCCTTCATATAGGTCTTGGATGCCGCAATGCGGTCCATCAGCATCTCCGCCACATACCGTCTCGGCATCTGTACCGGCCGGATCGGGAACTCGCCTCTCTTCGCTGCCTCGACATTGTAATCCGTCCAATGCTCATAATGATGCATATTGTGACCCTTGTGGTGTATCCAGGACTCCGAGAATCCCTTTGCCACCCGCTCTCCATTGTTCGGGCTCTGCTTTCCATACTGGTAATACCGGACGCTGTTCCAGAATTCAACCGGGCTGAACTTTGACAGGTCGTGCGTCAGCCCCTGCCAGTAAAGTCCGATCTGAAAGCAGCCCTGCGCCACCAGCATTCGATGCATGGTAACCGTCTTCAAATGACCAAATAGTTTATCCGGCGTAATCTTCCCATCTGAGGGAAGGCCAGCATATCGTCCGGGGACAGAGCCTGCTGCATTCGGTCTCTCCTTCAGCGAACCAGTTCCCTGCCCGGGGCATTTTTCCCAGCCTTCCTGATACCAGTCTGCTTTTCTAGTCACTGCCGTCTCCTTCTATCCAGATCTGTCTGCCGTCAACCCTCCAGCACAACAACGCTGCGCGCCGGAACCGAAATGGTCCGCCCCACTTTATTTTTTTGATCGGATGTGCTCAGGACAACCTTCCACGCTCTCTTTCCGGGGAGATCCGGAAGTGCCAGCTTTTTTTCCTCCCAGTGGAAATTATACGCAACATACAGGCAGGCTTCGCCCTTCATACTGTACATCAGTCCCACGCTTCTGTCCTGAGCTGTCTGAGGCGCAAACCAGGCATTCTCTCCATGACATGAATACTGAGGGAAATAATCTCCCATCGCACAGTTGCTCAGCTCCCGCTCCTGATGAAGCAGTGAATGACTTTTCCGAAACCGGACCAGTGTCTGCATGTATTCCAGGATTGCATTTGACATGGATGAGGAAGACCAGTCTACCCAGGACAGCTCCGAGTCAAAGCACCAGGCATTGCTGTTTCCCTTCTGTGTATTGCCCATCTCATCCCCAGCCAGAATCATAGGCGTCCCCTGAGACAGGAACAGCATTGCCAGCGCATTACGGATTTGCTGGAGGCGGAGCTTCAGAACTTCCTTCCTCCTAGTAGGCCCCTCTGCACCACAGTTCCAGGAATACTGAGAAGCGCCCTGTCCTTCCCTGGCACCATTGTGCTGGTCATTGTATGAAACCAGATCCATAAGTGTGAATCCATCATGCGTTGTGATCTCATTGACCACCGCCGTATCCCTTGGATTATAGCGGGCTCTGCCCAGAAATGGCTGAAGAGAGCCTTCATCTCCCTTCAGGAACCTGCGCGCGTCATTCTGAAACCCTCTGTTGCATTCTGCCAGATTCCGGAAGGCCGTCTTTCTTCCATCCGGGTACATGTCCGGCGCAGAAAAATACTCCGAGATGAGTTTGCAGCCTGTCAGGGCAGGATTTCTGCACACGGCATCGAGGCACTTTTGATCACCAAACAGGAAGAAGCCGTCCACATGGTATACGCTTCTCCACCAGACCAGTGCTGACAGCATCATCTCCGCTGTCACACTGCCGGAAAAATCCATCTCCATGAGGACTTCCAGCCCTGCATGATGGAGTGCCCGGACCATTTCACAGAAAGACTGGTACGGATCCCCCGAAGCCGAATACGACGCCTTCGGTGTCAACAGGAATCCAGGACCAAATCCCCAGAGGTTCACACTTTCCGACTTTAGCGGCTGCTGGATCGTTTCCGGGACAATTACCCGCTGCTCATCCTGAGAACCTTCAGGAGCTCCGATCTGGACCCTCCGGAAGGTTTCCGTCTCATCAAACTCATAGCACGGCATCAGGACAATTGCTGTAATCCCCAGTGACTTCAGATATGGTATTTTTTCGATGATGCCCTCAAATGTTCCCTTCTGGCGGACACCGCTTCTTCTGCCCTTCGTAAACCCCCGGACATTCATTTCGTAAAAGACGGAGTCCCTGAACGGGATTCCCTCCCGCGGAATGGCCTCTCCCCATTCAAATGAATCTGTCAGAAAGCCACAGCGGATCTTGCCGCTGCGTTTCTCCCCATACACCTCCGCGCCGTAGATGCGCTGCGCCCAGGGATCCTGCAGAATCTCCTTCCCACACTTGAAATTGTATGATACCTTTTCGGCCGGAATTCCGGAAACCTTCAGAACGCGGATATTGCCGATGCAAGGTTTATCGGGGAATGGGACGATCGCCTTTTCCTCCCCGCTATCCCTGTCATACAGGATCAGTTCCAGCGGCTCTCCCTCCGGCGCTTCTGCTGAAAACACCATTCCATCTTCTTCAAGCCTGGAATGAGGAATGACTGTTCGATCAAGATTGCTGATTTCTTTTACAAGTGGTTTCCAGTCCATCTGCTTCCCCTTCCCTGCTCCTGCTGATCCTCTGTTCATGAAAGAGGCCAGATATTTTTATGCCGTGACTTACCGGCTGTTACTGCTTCTGCGGACTATGACGCAATCTTGTACGGAGTGCCTGCCGGACCATGGACGTGACCGGGCTGAAATACAGAAGGTTGATTAACAGGCAGTATACCGGAACGGTTACAGTAAACTGAGTCAGCCGCGTCAGCAGAATCGAATACAGATTGAAACCATTGATCAGGACAAGGCCTGCTGTCGTCAGTCCAAGAGAACATACAACAGCCGTCAGAACGACGGAAACGCTAAGCATCAGGATCTTTTTTCCCCTTTTTCCACTTTCCGGAATGAAAAGGGCTGGAATAACGCCCCACATGACCGCGCTCAGTGTAATGATGGGATTGACGGTGTAACCCTGGATCAGACAGCCCAGAATATCCGCGATCAATCCGGTCAGGCCGCCGGCCAGTGGTCCAAGCCAGAGTCCTGCCATCATCGTGGCAATCGGGCTGAGCGAGATTCTTCCGAATCCGCCTACCGGTATGGACAGAAAGCGGGAAAGAAGAAGCTGTACAGCAGCCAGCATCCCGATAGAGACAAAGGTGTACGTACACCAGATCGTATGATTCTCTCTTTTACGCATAAAAAAACCTCCATGAGTTCCGTCCACACATAGAGGCTTCCCTGATCTTCTATATGCGGCAACGGGTGCAGAATAAGCACCGCGACCCCTGCCGCAGGGCGGGATCTTCGGTTCAGGGCAACTCCCCATCCACTGAAAACTTCACGCGCTTATTCCTACTTCGCCTGACGCGGAAGATATCTGTACGCTGTCAAACTTGTTCAGATTACAGGTACAACTACTTCCGTTGAGTCGATTATATCCGCAACAGAAGGAATGTCAAGTATCGTCAATGTCCGTCCCGTTCCTGACAGACGCTGCAGACGCTGCTGCAGCTCTTGCAGGCACTTTCCTCAGGCAGTCCCGTGCTGATAGCTGGCCTGGTACTCCTGGTTAATCTCCGATATTTCCTTCTCTCCGTCAATGTAAGGCTGATAAATGTCCTCTGCTTTCCCACCTCCGAGCCAGCAGGAGGAACAGTTTTCGCAGCCGCCCCCGCACCAGCTCAGAGACTGCCTTACAATCTCCTCCCGCTCCTGCCTGGTTGTATCCCGAATCAGAATGCTCTTCATGTCCCTGTACCTCGCTTTCAGATATCGTGTCAGATATAGTATTCGATGGTCTTCTCCTCGGTAAGCTCGGTCTTTCCATTATACAGAAGAACAGCCTCCCTTTCCTCATCCTGACCAAGTGTATACAGTCCATTGCCCGAGAAACAGTCTCGCGCAATCCGCTTGTTGTATTCCTTTGGATGATCCTCCACGAACTCAATGCCAGGGCCGGAGAATTCCTTCGAATCTGCATCATAGTAGGGATCAAATACCTGGAAGACCAGGTCTCCCTTCCCAGTGGGATCCTCCTCCACCCCGGTCACCAGGATATAGTGCCAGACATCAATAATCACTCTCAGAACGACCACACCATGACAGCGGAGCGCATGGACAATCCGCCCTTCCGGGGACATGGTAACCATCTTCCCACTCAGATACTGCCCGCTCACAGGAATTCGATCCAGCCTTCCAAACCCATTGAGCCAGTTGCAAAGGAACATCATCGCACTCCTGCTTGTCCCCATCTCGCCAAGACGTCCCTCGTCATTGTAGCAATCGAGGCTGTACAGCATGATGTTGCGGATAACCTCCGGCGGAATTTCCTCCACCTCAAACAGATAGCTGATGGCATTAAGCATCGTCGTGGGACCGCAGTCATATTCCGACATCTGGTAGTGCAGCGGTATTTTCATGTATATGCATCTCCATTTCTAAAAAGGGCTCGAAAACTGACTGCTCCAGCCTCCCGCCAGCGGCTCATCATGCACGGATGAATCCAGTCCCTCAGGCAGCCCTCTCTCAGATATGCCTTGCTCCAATTCTCTCATCAATGGCCTTCGTATCCAGATGCTCACCGATGACAATCAGAACATCCTGCCCCTCCGAAAGCGCCCGGATATTCAGACCTGTGCGCGTGGCATTCAGCTCATACCACTTTCCTCCTTCCCGGAAAAAGCCTTTGATCCGGAGGACTTGTCCATAACGGTTTTCTTTTTCTCCACCGCCCTTTCCCAGCAGTTCTGAAGCCGCTGACATCAGCTCTTCCTTTTCCTTCCCCAGGTTCATATAGTAAAGGGTCTGAAATGCCTGCTCTGTCTGAAGCTTTACATGATCAAATGACCGGTAGGAGGCCTCACTGATGCGCTCAAAATCAGCATCTGTCAGGCTGCTCCAATCTTTCACGAGTATATCCTTCCCATAGCCAAACGTCTTCTGATCATACTGTTCCACAAACCTTCTGCTGCATCCGAACTGCTGCATCGCCTGGTTGAGATACCGGACTGTCTCATCCGCCTGTCTGTCACTGGCTCCATCCTTCCTTCTCTCTGCGTGACTGAGCAGGACCATTCCGGCATCAGCCACCTCTGAAACCAGAAGATAGGCTGCATCGCGGTCCAAAGGATACGCCATCGAAGCATCTACAATCGAAATGACACTTCCGATTCCGCAAAGACTGCTGATCGTATCCTCATACATTGCATCAAAAAATTCATCAACATCGAAAACACCTGAGGGCTCAACCAGGACACGGTCCAGATTCTGCATGCCCATGGTGATCAGTTTTGTCCGGAACCTTCTCCTGTAGCAGGAAAGATCCCCGCCAATGACCATCTCCGTGACCGCTCCCTCTCTCTCAAGATCCTGAAGAAGCATCAGATCGACATTCACAGAGCCATAGTCATTCTCAATAATCCCAACCCTCTGCCCTTGTCTCATCAGGTATCTGGCATACGTCTGGATAAATGTTGTCTTTCCGGATCCCAGAAATCCGGTGATTAAATCAACCCTTGCCGCCATGTTCTGCTCTCCAATGACTGATCCGCTCAGTGCAGATTTTCGTACGTGTATACGCGTGTCCCAAGACTGTATGGTGTCAGCTGATAGCAATAGTAATTGATCCAGTTTGTATACAATGTATTCGCATGCGCACGCCAGCTCAGCTTTGGCTTATTATCCGGGTCATCATCCGGGTAATAGTTCACAGGCATTCTGATCGGAATTCCCTTCTTTTTATCCCTCTGATATTCCTGGTCCAGTGTGAGCCTGTCATATTCCGGGTGTCCCATCACGAAAATACGCCGCCCATTTCTCGACATGACAAGAAATACGCCAGCTTCGTCTGACTCAGACAGAATGACCAGATCATCACATTTCATAATCTCATCTCTTGAAACTTCAGTCCACCGGGAATGCGGAGCAAAGAAAAAGTCATCGAACCCTCGTACCAGCGGAATCTTCTTGTTCTTTACCCGGTGTCGATAAACGCCGAACAGCTTATAGCCAAGGTCCCTCTTCGACAACCCATAGTGATGATATAAAGCCGCCTGAGCGCCCCAGCACAGATGGAGTGTGCTCGTAACATGATCCGTCGTCCAGTCTAAAATCTCACAAAGTTCATTCCAATAATCAACTTCTTCGAATTTCATCAGTTCAACCGGAGCTCCGGTAATGATCATACCGTCAAAAAATGACGCTCTGATATCCGAGAATTCCTGGTAAAACTGGTTCAGATGACCCGCTTTCGTATTTTTTGCATGGTGTGTTGTGACGGTGAGAAATGTGATATTCAGCTGCAGCGGCGTATTGGAAAGCGATCTCAGCAGCTGCAGTTCTGTATCTTCCTTCAGTGGCATCAGATTCAGGATGAGAATCTCAAGCGGACGGATGTTCTGCAGATCTGCCTGCCCCTCTTCCATCACGAAAATATTCTCTCTGTCAAGGACTTCCCCCGCAGGTAAGTCTGATTGAATTCGAATCGGCATTGTATTCCTCCTCCTGTGATCCGGCTGCAGCCTCTTCCCCTTTGCTGCATTTTTCTTCTTGCATCTGGTTTACCTACCCGGTGTTTCCGGTATCTCTTCCGGATGCTGCTTCATATCCAAGTACTGCTGCTCTGTGATGACCGGAATCCCGAGTTCCCTCGCGGCGCGGTTTTTTGATGATCCGGAAAGCGCATCATTGTTGATCAGAAAGCTTGTCTTTGAGGAAACGGAACCGGCAACCTTGCCACCCAGACGCTCAATCTCCTCCTTCAGCTGTCTTCTGGACGAATAATGGGAAACACTGCCCGTAATCACGAATGTCTTTCCTTCAAAAATCCTGTTTCCGGAAGGACTGCCTTCTCCCTCACCGCCTGCACTGTCCGGCTTTTCCAGCCGGATCTCTCTCAGCAAATCATCGAGCATCAATTTGTTTCCCGGATCTGAAAACCATCTTACGATGGACTGAGCCATAACGTCCCCAACACCGTTCACAGCGGTCAGCTGGTTCAGGTCCGCCTTCCGAAGCTGCCTGAGATCATCTCCAAACGCTCGGCTGATTCCTTTTGCATTGGCGACTCCGACACCCGGAACCCCTAGCGCAAACAGAAGCCGCGGCAGTGTCGTTGTCCGTGCCTTCTCGATGCTCTCATCAAGCTTGTCACAAGACTTTTCCCCGAATCCCTCCATGTTGACAATCACGTCTCTGTGCTGCCGCAGCCGGAACAGGTCTCCAAATGTATGAATCAATCCCCGTCCGATCAGCTTTTCCAGTGTCATCTCAGAAAGCCCGTCAATGTTCATCGCATCCCTAGACACAAATTGTGTAAATGACTTGATTTTTTTCGCTGGGCAATCCGGGTTTTCACAGAAAAGCGTCTGGACATCCAGCGCCTGATGAATCTCCGTTCGTCCTCCACAGACAGGGCATTTCTCCGGGATCTGTACCGTACCTGATTTTGTCAGATTTTCGGCAATCTGTGGAATGATCATATTGGCCTTGTAAACCTTTATTTCATCTCCGATTCCCAACCTGAGCTCTTTCAGAATGCTGACATTGTGCACGGAAGCCCTTGTGACAGTTGTTCCTTCCAGCTGGACGGGATCAAAAACTGCAACCGGATTGATCAGACCGGTTCTTGAAGCGCTCCATTCTACCCTCCGGAGACGAGTGACCGCCTCCTCATCCTTCCACTTGAATGCATAAGCATTTCTCGGGTACTTCGCTGTCTCTCCCAGGGATTCCCCATACGCGATGTCATCATACAAGGCTACCAGTCCGTCAGAAGGAATCTCAAAATGGCGAATTTTCTTCTCAAAATAGTCCATCGTCTGATCCAGGGTATCCGCATATGTCACAACATGCTCAACCACCTCGAACCCCTGCTGCTGCAGAAAACGAAACTGCTCAAGCCGTGAGTTATGAAAATCCACCCCATCTGCTTTGACAAGCGCAAATGCGTAAAGCCGGACATGTCGTTTTGCTGTGATCCTGCTGTCCAGCTGCCTGACAGACCCGCTGCAAAGATTTCGCGGATTTTTGTACTGGCTGTCCGCGCCGAATGATTCGTTGATCTTCTTGAAATCCGGATAGGATATGACCGCTTCCCCCCGAAGGATCAGCTCTCCCTTGTAAGGAATCTTCAGCGGAATGTTCTCAAACACTCTGGCATTCGGTGTGATCACTTCCCCGATGATTCCATTTCCGCGTGTCACTGCTTTTGCAAGGCTTCCGTCCTCGTAGGTCAGGACAACCGTCAGCCCATCCAGTTTCCACGAGACCAGAGTCTTCCTGTCCCCAATGAATGCCCTGAGCGCTTCTCTGTCCTTCGTCTTATCGAGAGAGAGCATCGGCTTTTCGTGACGTTCCTTCGGAAGCCTGTCTACCGCCTCATAACCTACATGCTGCGTCGGACTCGACGAGAGCACCGTTCCGGTTTCTTTTTCCAGGGAAAGGAGTTCATCATACAGACGGTCATACTCCAGGTTACTCATAATCTCCTGGTTTTCCACATAGTAAGCCTTCCCTGCCCGGTTCAGGATACTGACAAGCTCTTTCATTCGTGCAATTCTGCTGTCATCCATAAGTGTTCTCCTTTTTATCCGGTTTGCAACCTTTCATCTGAAGCTCCGGTCAGGCGCTTCAGTTCTTCCACTTCCTGTCTCGTCAGTTCCCGGTACATCCCTGTTTTCAGATTTCCAAGGCGGATATTCATAACACGAATCCGTTCTAGTTTTTGTACCCTGCAGTCGAACACTCCGCACATCCGTCGAATCTGCCTGTTCATCCCCTCCGTGAGAATGATATCGAAAGAATTAGTCCCTGTTTTTCTGACACGGCAAGGTCTTGTTGTTCGGTCAAGCTCTGGAAGCCTTACCCCAGCCGCCAGCGAAGAGACCAGCAGATCTGATACAGGTTTATCTATTGTAACCAGGTATTCCTTTTCATGACAGCCACGTGCTTTCTGAATCCTGTTGGACACATCCCCATTGTTTGTCATCAGAATCAATCCCTCTGATTCCTTATCCAGCCGCCCGACTGGAAACACTCTCTGAGGAATATCAATCAGATCCTCCAGCAGCCTGTCTCCATGTGTGCGGTCTGTTGTGACAACGACTCCCCTGGGTTTGTTCACAGCCAGAAAGATTTCCCTTTCCTGTATTGTGATCTTTTTTCCGTCTGCCGTCACATCATCCTGAGGTCCGACCTCCATTCCCACCTTTGCCGTCTGGCCGTTTATCCGGATCCGGCCTTGTTCAACCAGACGGTCGGCCTCTCTTCGGCTGCATACACCGCATTGTGCCAGATACTTATTCAGCCGCATCTCCATCTCCCCTGACAGATACAGAAAGAGCTGCCGCATTCATGCAGCAGCTCTGTTACACTACGTCTATATCCTTTTTCTTTTGAGTCCTTCTGACCCGACTGGTCTCCCAGCCCTCTTACACGGCTCCGCCTGACGCGCTTCCACCTGACGCAGTACCTGCAGTACCTGCGCTGGAAGTCTCACCGGCCTGCGTGCCTGATGCTGCCCCCGAACCAGATGTCTGACCTGTCTGCGCCGTACCAGAGTCTCCAAACTGAAGATACTGTGTCGACACATACCCATCATATGTTGTTCCCTGGTAATCGAAATTGATGTGTGTCCACTGATCTCCGCGCTCGATGACCTTCACTTCCGCCCCGGCGTATGTGACTGCGACAATCTGCGCGTCCGCGCTCGCCTTCGCCCGGATGTTGACACCAGCTGTCGTCGTTGCTGTTTCTCCGGAAGCAGTGTTTCCAGAAGAAGCATCAGACTCCGTAGCTTCCTCCGTCTCTCCCGATGCTCCGGAAGACTGACTGTCAAGGAAGGCCTTCAGATCAGGGTCGGAATTCTCCGCCTCGAGAAGCTTCTGGTTGACATCATTCTTCAATGCCTGAACATCAGAGGCAGCTGTTGCTTTGCTGATAAAATCCGCGACCTCAGTCGACGCATTCCGGTCTCCTACAACAAGATTGCCTGAGTCATCCGTCACCACATATAAGAGAGCCAGGCTCGGCGCTTCCGTACTGATATCTTTAATCTTTCCATCGTAATAAGCATAGACAACATAGGTTCCATCCGACGGGCCTGCCTTCGAATACGTGGATATATTGTCGTAGCTCTCGATCATCGTGTTCGAAAGAATGCTGTTCTGCATATCATCCGTCCACGGACTTACAATTGTGGCAAGCGTGGCAGCATCCTTCGCCGCGACAGCTGTATAATACTTTTTTACCAGTTCCAGGATTGAGGCGTCATCTTTCTTCAAGCTTGAGGAGGCTTCCGTTGCTTTTGAAGATACTGCCGTATTCTGCGAAGCTTCTGTCACCTGCTCGACAGCCTGTGCATCTGTCTCTTTACTGTTCCCGGATGAACCGCCCACAAGTCTGACAACACAGACAACAATGACAACCACCAGGCAGACAGCAATCCCAAGAAGGATGTACCGCAGATTGTCAGAAAGCCACTCTCTGAAATTATCCATAAGCTCCCTCCAGATCATGCCTGAATTTATGATCGGCCAGGATTGCCGTATCAATCACGCATCTGAAGGGACTCGAACCCCCGACACGCGGTACCGGAAACCGCTGCTCTATCCGCTGAGCTACAGATGCAGATTCAAAACCAAATTGGTTCTGAAAACAGTGATCATCTTAGCATAGCAGACCGATAAAGTCAAATAAATCCGATTGTCATCCTGTTTTCTGTCCTGTTTTCTCTGTCTGCCTCCTTTTTCTCATGTTTTCTCTTCGTATCCTCATGATGCATACTGCCAGCAGCATAGCGCTGACTCCTGCTGCCATCATCCACCGTTTCAAAGGAGATTGATCCCCTGTTCTGACAGAATCGGAAGGCGGTGTTTTATCCGCTTTATCTTTCATGACAACCTTCGTTATTTCTCCGCTGTCCGGCACCTCAAAAGCAACGGTCTCGGCTTTCTCATACCCATCAGGTGCCCGAAGCTCCGTGAGCGTATAGGATCCGATCGGAAGCATCTCAATATCGTGCGGTTTCTTCCCGGAGATCCACCTTTCTACCTCCTTTCCTGACTCATCCCGCACGACAAGCTCAGCTCCTTCCAGCTCCCTGCCGGTTGTAAAATCCTGTTTTGAGATTCTCACCTTTGTGACATCATCCCGCATGACATGACACTGATCTGTAAAGTCATTCTGGACTGTAAATTCAATCTGTTCAGCCGTTACATATCCGTCTGCCGGTTTCCGCTCAGACAGGATATACGTTTTTCCGGTCTCCAGACCATTCACCGGATGCGGCTCGTTTCCCGACAGCCAGCTGTCCTTTACTTCCCCACTCTCTTTATCCTTCACTTCAAGAAGAGCACCTTCGACCTCTTTCCCGCCCGTAAGCTCTGTCTTAGTAATAAGAAGTTGTTTATTGATCAGCTTCAATGTATCATCGACTGCATCCTCAGACACTGTAAATGAGATTGGCTGAGAGAGAACGTATCCTTTCGGTGCCTCCGTCTCTGCAAGCGTATATGTTTCTCCTTTTCGGAGTCCGGACACTGCATGCGCTTCTCCATCCGAAAGCCAGAAGTCCACGACTGTCCCTTCCGAATCTCTGATTTCCAGCCGGGCCCCTGCCAGGCCATCGATTCGCGTGTCTGTCTTGAATGCAAACACCCTTTTATCAATCATCATAACCGTCTGGTCTGTACCATCATCCAGAATCATGAAATCCATCGGATCCGCACCAATAAATCCAGAAGGAACCTTTTCTTCTACCAGGCGATAGCGGCTTCCAACCACCAGCCCCTCAGCAGCGTATGGCTGGCCATCTGTCGTCCATCTCAGAATCGGCATGGGTGAAATCTGACCGTTACCTTCCCCGGAGATCTCATAAACCGCAAGGCCGGCCCCTTCTATGTCCCTGCCCAGTGTATCTGTTTTTCTGATCATCAGCTTCTTATCCGTCATCGTGAGCCGCTGAAGCTCCTCCGTCAGCTGAACCTCAAACGGAATTGCTTTCGCAACTGTGTACCCTTCAGGGGCTGCAGTTTCCTGAAGAAGATACTTTCCCGCCGGAAGCCGTTTTATCAGGTGCGGTTTTCCGTCTGAAATCCACTCCGCGTCTGCGATATTCCCCTGATCATCTTCATACTTCACAGTGTTCCCGTCATAATCCGTGATTTTCAGTTGTGTGCCATGCAATCCTTTCCCGGCATAATCTGTTTTGTCGAACTGCCATCTGGTATACAGGTTCCGCCGGACGATTTTCAGTGTACCCTGCCCGCCTCCTTTCTTCTGCTCTTCCACTCGTCCGTCACCCGAAGGACTCGCGTTTTTTATCTTCTCCAAAGCCTCTTCAGCCCTGTTTCCCTCCTTGTCAGACTCAAAGATATTACCTTCCCCGTCCACTGAAAACCAGCTTTCTGTCTCATCAGGCAGATATCCCGGTCTGGCCGCTGTCTCCTTCACGGAGTAAATTCCTGTCGCGATCCTGTCTGCAATGATCCAGCCATCTTCATCCGTCAGATAGTCTCCGTCTGAAAAAAGTTTGTTTCCGACATATCGCTCACTTTTCTTTCCTTTAAAGTCTCCGATCCTGGCAATCCTGAAGGTCACTCCAGCCAGCGGTTTCCCGTCTTGCTCAGACCATTCGCCATCATCCAGCTTCTGCTCTGTCTTCAGCAGTTTCATCGTTGTTGGCTGGTTGGATGTCTTCAGGCTGACTCTGACAACTTCTGTATGCTCATCCTGATATAGAATTGAAAATGGAACAGGTTCCGGATCTCTTCGATATCCTTCAGGGGCTTCCCGTTCCAATGCCTCGTATCTCCCTAAAAACAACTTTTCAGATCTGCCCACACCCTTTTCATCCGTTGTAAAGATGTCTACAATATCTCCCTTTTTGGCACGATTGGTTCCATCTGGTGTTACGATGTCTTCCGCCGCATATATCTCGTAGACAGCTCCACGAAGACTGGCTCCACTATCCCGATCCGTTTTCTCAAGAAGAAGCATTCCCATCGCTGGCTGATTCTCCATGGTCCAGGTGATGACATGTTCCCAGTTGTTGCGCGATGTCACCTCAAAGCGGACATCCTGTCCTATGACATAGCCTGTCGGCGCATGTACCTCATGCAGATAATACGTTCCGGCACGCAGCCGTTCAGGCAGTGTAACCATTCCATCATCTCCGGTCGTAAATTCTGTCACCGACCGGTGCACCGGCGAACTTTCCCGGAAAGCAACCGGCTTCTTCCTTTCGTCCAGAATCTGGAATACTGTCCCTGAAAGCGGGATCGTTTTTCCCGTTGTCCGGTCCGCCTTTCTGAGGCAAAGCCACTCACCGATCGGCCGGTCATTTTTATAGATGCCCTTATATACCCTTCCGTCAAAGACACCTCCGCTTTTTGTTCCGTTCACCAGGAAGTCTTTCACCGGAATCAGACCGGAGGGCACCGTACTCTTACGCTCACTGACCTGGTAAATCCCGTATGGCAGTCTTCCATGTGCATAGGCCGGGTGATTGGTCGTGGCTGTCCCTTTTTCATCCGTCTCAATGGAGAGCACTACCTTGTCCGGTTCAGAAGCCAGGCAGATATCGAATACAACTCCTTTGACGGGAATCATATCATCCCCTGTCTCATCCGGGTCTTCCGTATCACGGAACTTCTGTATCTCAATATCAAAACGGATCACATCGTCATCGAAAGGTTTTTCCAGCATGACGATCGTGTTCTTTTCCCGGATCTCAAACGTCTGATCAATCTGGTTTCCCCGAAGATTGTATCCTTCCGGCGGCGTGACTTCCCGAAGCTGATAGGTCCCATATGGCAGCGCATCCCCGGGAGATTCATATCCGATCCATTCTCCCAGATCGGTACAGGTCAGCTGTGTAAGGACTTCTCCAGGCTCCGCTGTCTTTCCATATGCTTTTACCGCTGAGAGGCTTTGATTCACAAGTTCAAAAACTGCACCCTCCAGCTGCGCATCCCCTTGTCTTGCTTTTCCACCGCTTCCATGTGCCGCTTCAAAGACTGCCGTTCCGTCTTTCTTCTCATCCAGGATACAGTGCCGACTTGCAATCTCCGAATCAATTTTATGGAATCGGAATCCGCCTCTGATCACTTCCTCCCAAAATACAATCCGATCAGAAAAATCCAGTATCTTCCCATCATCCTGTTCAGTTATTGTGAAGCGTTCTGTCTGGCTTGAGCGCTCATACCCTGCAGGTGCTTTGCTTTCAAACAGCTCGTAGGTACCCGCCTGCAGAACCGGTGGGACTGTTGCGCTGCCATCGCGTCCGGATCTGATGGAAAGTACAATGATCTCGTTGTTCTTCCAGACGGTCGACGGATCTGTTTTCAGCCCGACAGAATATCCACTGACATTCCGAATCTGGAACTCCGCTCCTTCAAAACCTGCATCTCCATCCGGAATATCCCCCAGCTGGGCAGACTTTTTTCTGAACCTGATTCCTGCATAAGCAGGTTCATCCGAAACATCAATCGTGAATATGGCCCCGTCTTCTGCATCTTCCGGAACGACAAGGTCCGGAATCGACTGATTGATGAGGCACCCGGCAGGTGCCTTTGTCTCAGTAATCCGATACGTACCTGGTAATACCTGGATCTGGCTGCTGCTTCCATCGGGCCCGCATTCCAGTGCGTAGCGGTTTCCTTTCCCATCATCAAGAGAAAATGCCGCTCCGCCCATACTCATGGAAGAAGCCCCCGCCAGTCTTTTACGAACCTGAACCGTTAACTGCCGCTTCTGAAATGAAGCGGAAAACTCCAGGTTTTTGCCGCTCCCCCACAGCGCATATGATACATCCTGATCTGCATTACCAGATTTGATCACATATGTTTGGAAGCCGACAGCAGATTTATCCCTAAGCCCGATCTTCACTGTCTCCTTGAAAGTATCGGATACGACCAGATAGCTCTTTCCAGTTTCCATCACCTTGGCACGTTTTCCGGTTGCTGCTTCCTCAACATATGCACCCGATGGCTCCACACGCGTGATCTCTGCACGCGCTCCTGACTGGCCTTCGTAAGAAACCGGATCCGAAACATATCTCCCGCGGCTATACTTTCCGGAAAGTTGAGTACTGCTAAGTCTGCCTGAGGGAATCGAAAGCTTTTTTAATCTGGCAAGGACACGTTCCCCCGCATTTGCAGCGGCTTCCTTCCTCATATAATGAGAAACCGGCTTTCCTTCATAGATTGCCCCCAGAATGTAATGCGTAAATGCATATGCGTTGCTCCCTCCTACTGCCCCGATTTCCTTATAAATGTTCATGATCGCAGAGTCAGTTCCATACCCAGGTGCATCTTCCGGCAGGTAATACATCGCGATCGCAAGGAGGTGGGAGTTGGAGAGCGTTTTCACCTTGCTGAGAGGTGTCGTATTTCCCAACGGGTCGTTTTTATAGGGATTGATGCAGAAGGCGGTAACTGTTTTACTTCCACTTCCGTCTCCGAATATTTGAACCTGAAAAACTCTTGTCCCTGGTCCGCCACCGAATAATGCCAGGGTAGTATCCGGCTTGTCTGTAATCTGTACATAAGGTCTGGAAATCTTCTGGGGATCAGCCATTGCATAGAGTTCTTTCTCATCTGCCTCCTCCAGATATAGTTCATCCTCCGTGTCTGCAAGATTCCTGTCCTTTTCTTGCGGAGACAGATTCCCGACATTCGATCCGATACCAGCCCCTTCAGGCTGCTGCACTCCGGGATCAGCTTCAGCCTGCATATAGCCTTCCGTTGTCATAAGGAGCTGTCCCTCTGTCTGGATGTCCCTCTGTCCCTGATCTCTGTTTTTATCCGCCTGAGCCTGCTGTTCGGGTGCTGGCTGCCCTGCTGCAGCTTTCTCCGATTGACCGGCACTGCTTTCTGCAGAACTGGGCGGGTGCTTTCTTTCTGTCTCCGGTTCAGTTACCGCTTCCTCTGACTTCCTATTCTGCACTGTTTCAAACGCGGGAAACTCTGCCGCCATAAGTCCAGTGCAGCCTTCTCGAATCATTCCATCAAAACCTGTGATTCCCCATCCTGGAGCGGCAAGAGAGGTCCGCAGCTCCCCTGAAAAGAAAAGAAATCCTATGACACAAAGCAGTGACAGGAGGGCTTGTATTTTTTTCATGCCATACCCTCCTCATGCTGCAATGATGAGCCGTCCTCTGGCTCTGTCATACCGGTAGACACTATCGGCAAGCAATTCCTCCGGAGCTACCTTTGTCCGATTGATCCTCCGTACGATCCGGCTGATGGACTCCGTCTTCAGATGGTACCCTGCCGGAAGAACCATGCATTCATGGATCGAACTCGGGATCACATAAAAGTCATCCTTCAGCTGATCAGCAACCCTTCGCAGTACTTCCATATCCATCATCCAGACTGCCCCATAACTTCTCCTGGAATTGGTCAGAACAAAGAGCTGAAGCTTTTTGTCCATCGCTTCCGTGTCAGAATGTCCATCTCTGCATTCTGCAATTCCAGCATCCGTTTCCATGCTGCCTGCCCGAAGTTCCGATATTAACTGTTCTGTTGTCATGAAATCTGCAGGAAGCAGCCTGCCCATATTCTTCATGGCCAGTCCGAGGAGCTCTTCCTTCTTTAACTTCAGCTGCTGCATATGAACGTTTCGAATCATAACCGTTCCCGTACCAATTCTGACATCATCAATCAGCAGATAAAATACGACCGATAAATTCAGAAATGGAAAATGCGGGCATTCTTTCAGAAATTCCTGACTTCGATCTGTATTGACCAGACTGCATACGATTTGGTTTCTGACATATCCGGGATCCAGCAGGTTGTCCGGCTCAAGTTGCTCCGGCATTGATCTTATATAATATGCAATAATCGCGTTCGCGATATCCTCGATCACTGTTCCCTGGATATATTTCTGAAAGTAATACCTCAGATCAATGCATGGACTTATGGATGTATCCTTCTTCTGGATGGAAAGATTATCCTGAACAATTCCATTGGATTTTCGAAGTTCAAACAGACGCACTTTGTACTCAGCACCAAGCTTCTGGCTGATCAGCTCCGGGACCTCTTTTTTGAATGTACTGTAATCCATAATTCCTTTCTACGGCAGACAGACTGGTGCCGTTCCAGAAGAAATGTCCGTGCTGCGGCATCAGACGACGGCATGCACGAAATCGATAGAAATGAAAAAGGAGAATAAAAGTGAAAAACGTGATGATAATAAGAAATGAAACCTTAAAAGAAGATATAAGAACCGGCAGGAAAGAATTCCTGTATCGTCTTGAAAGAAGACTAACATAAGGCTTTCCTGCCGTCAAGTCAAAACATCAACTTTTCTGATTGAATTCAGTAATCAGTTTTTTATTTATATTTTATCGCAAATTACTGACAAATAATGTTCTGCACAGAGTGTATGTTTCTCATACATCCTCGATCTGCCAGTCAATCGGTGTAACACCATGTGCCTCCAGAAACCGATTGGTCTGCGAAAAAGGTTTGCTTCCAAAAAATCCATGATAGGCAGAAAGCGGACTTGGGTGCGGCGATTTCAGAACAAGGTGCTCGGGATTGTCGAGCATGCTACATTTCGCCTGTGCTGCCTTTCCCCAGAGAATAAACACAATTGGCCGCGTCTGACTGTTGACCGCCGTGATCGCAGCATCCGTAAACTGTTCCCATCCAAGTCCTCTGTGAGAAAAGGCGTGATGGGCACGAACCGTAAGTACCGTATTCAACATCAGGACACCCTGCCTCGCCCATTTTGTAAGGTCACCGTTATTCGGAATCCTGCATCCGATATCGTCGTGAAGCTCCTGATAAATATTCACAAGCGACGGTGGAATCGCAACGCCCGGATGAACCGAGAAGGACAAACCGTTTGCCTGTCCCGGCTCATGATAGGGATCCTGCCCCAGAATCACAACCTTTACCTTTGAAAGTGGAGTCAGACTGAATGCCCGCAGGATATCTCCTGCAGGCGGGTAAACCGTTTGTGTTTTGTACTCCTCATTGATCGTCTGATAAAGTCTTGCGTAATATGGCTTGCTGAACTCTGCCCTGAGCGATTGCATCCAATCGTTTCCCATTGCATCCATCTCAGTTTTCCTTTCCTGACAACACCTGCTTATGAAAGTCTCACCGGAACTCCATGCTCCTTCAAGTATTCCTTCACCTGACGAATTTCTAGTTCCTTGTAATGAAAAAGAGAAGCAGCAAGCGCTGCATCTGCCTTCCCCTCTGTCAGCGCATCGTAGAAATCCTCTACCCTGCCCGCTCCGCCGGAAGCGATGACCGGTATCCGGACAGACTCTGCAATCTTCCGGGTCAGATCGAGATCATAGCCGGCTTTCGTACCGTCGCGATCCATGCTTGTCAGGAGAATCTCCCCCGCACCAAGGCTGAACGCTCTCCTTGCCCATTCAACAGCATTGATTCCCGTATCCTGCCGTCCGCCTGCTGTATAGACATTCCAGCCTGTCCCATCCGGCCTTTTTCTGGCATCGATCGCGACAACGACACACTGAGCGCCAAACTTATCAGCTGCCTGTGAGATTAATTCCGGATTTCTGACAGCCGCTGAATTAACGGCAACCTTATCTGCACCTGCTCTCAGGATCGCACGAAAATCCTCACAGGTTCTGACCCCTCCTCCAACCGTGAATGGAATAAAGACTCTCTCTGCCACCCTCCTGACCATGTCGATCACAGTCTCCCTGTGGTCGCTTGTTGCTGTAATATCCAGAAATGTCAGCTCATCTGCGCCCGCTTCATCATAAGCAGCCGCGGCTTCTACCGGGTCCCCGGCATCCCGAAGTTTCACGAACTGTACCCCTTTTACAACCCTTCCGTCTTTCACGTCAAGGCAAGGTATGATTCTTTTTGTAAGCATTCTGATACTGTCCTCCAGCCTTCTGTCCCAACAAGTTTACGGCTGATTCCATACATGAGCTGAAATCAGATGTTCAGGAAATTTTCCAGGATTCTCAGTCCCCATTTGCCGCTTTTCTCCGGGTGAAATTGGCAGGCGAACAGGTTATCGCTTTCAACCCCAACGTCTATCTGCGTCCCATATTCACAGGTTGCCGTTACGATAGAAGGATTTCCTGCCTTCAGGTAATAAGAATGGACAAAGTAAACCTCCGTCCCTTCCGGAATTCCCTGATACAGCCGGCTTTCTCTTGGAAATGAAAGCTGATTCCATCCCATGTGCGGTACTTTCAATAAGCCATTCTGGTCGTCTATCTTCAGAATCTCGCCATCCAGCAGGCATAGTCCCCTGACATCCTCCGCGTCCTGCAACATAAGAGACTCATCGCTGCGATCAAAAAGGAGCTGGAGTCCGAGGCATATTCCAAGCAGTGGGATTCCACGCTTTACGGTCTCCCGCAACGTTTCATCCAGTCCAAAATCAACAAGCTTCTCCATCGCATCTGCAAATGCTCCAACGCCCGGAAGGATCACATGATCAGCCTGAAGAATCTCAGCTCTGTCTCTGGTGAGAATTGTCTGATATCCCAGATAAGCACAAGCCTTCTGAACACTCATGATATTCCCGGCATCGTAATCTACAATTGCAATCATGCATCCTCCTTCTGATCAACCCTCTTAACCCATTGTTCTAGTTTTTCGAGCCATTCAATCGAATTACATTGAACCGAGTATGCACGTCCTGTCTCAGCCAACTCTTTCGGAAGCTGTGGAAAGGAAGCATTCACACGAATCAGGCTGCTCTTCATATTGATCTGTGTAATCTTCTCAAACGGCCATCGAATCAGCTCCGGTGAAGCAAACCCTACACCCAATTCAAGAATAAGCAATCGATGACCAAGCGTCCCGGATATCCATCTGAGATAAGTATTCCACTGCTCTTCGCTGCATGCGCTGTTTTCCTTCGGCCCATACGGTTCTGCAATGAAAAATGGAAGCAGGTTGGATTGGAAGACAAGATCGTCTGAATTCTGTGACACTACAAAGTACGTCTTTCCCCTCAAAAATGGCGGAAGCGTATTGAGCGCCTTCACAATCCGATCGCTTCTGTGAGATGTCCCATCCGACCGCAGCTCTTCGCCCAGACCAATCAGAACCATCTCAGCTTCCCGTAAATGTTTTGCGATATCTGCTTCGAGCATAAGAACACTCTCACTCCTTCCGTGTTTCACCTGTTATGAAGTGACCATTGTCAAGGGGAGCCACAAGGAATTCTGTTTTCCCCGGCTGGTCACATTTGTACTTCTCTGACAGCATCTGGAAAGAGC
>CACWKX010000008.1 GCA_902761585.1 uncultured Lachnospiraceae bacterium | reverse complement strand
ACGGGGGTGCGGACGAAATCCTGGACCAAATGAGGTCATTAACAGGAGGAGGTCACGCACATGTATTCCTACGAAGAACGATTGAAGGCCGTTCAGCTTTATATCCAGTATGACAAGAGCTATGCGTCGGTTTTCAGAGAGCTTGGATATCCACCATCTTCACACTCCATAAAACTTTGGTATAAAGAGTATGAAGAAACCGGAGGTCTGCATAAGTCCTACAGCAGTCACAGTAAGTATAGTGATGAACAGCGGAAGGCAGCCGTTCAGTACTATATTGAGCATGGGCGAAGCAAATCCAGAACAGTTAAAGCTCTTGGTTATCCAACCCGGCAACAGCTGACGGAATGGCTCAAACAGGATCTCCCTGATGAGGTTCACCCTTGCGCTAAAGGACAATCGTTGGTACCTTTATCGAAAGAACAGAAGGAACAGGTTGCTATCGAGTTATGTACCAGAGATGGAAGCGCGCAGGAAATCGCTGATAAATATAATGTCAGCAGGTACTCCGTATATAATTGGGCCTGGAACCTTCTCGGGAAAGGAAATGTATCCTCCATGCCCAGGAAAAAGCCTGATACCACTACTGTCGCTCAAGACACAGTGGATACTCTTAAACAGGAAATCGAAAACCTCCATAATGAAGCGGAAGACCTCAAGCGTCAGGTTTACCGTCTGCAGTTGGAAAAAGATGTCCTTGAAAAGGCAGCCGAAATCTTAAAAAAAGATGAGGGCGTCAGTCTCGAAAAGCTGACCAACCGTGAAAAAGCAGTCGTGATTGGCGCCCTTCGCAGTAAATATAAGCTTCCTGAACTTCTGGATGTCTTCCATATGGCAAAGAGCAGCTATTGCTACCAGCAGGCTGTGCTGAATGCTCCAGATAAATATGCTGATCTCCGTTTAAAGATCCGTACTGTATTCGATGAATCTTCCGGCAGATACGGCTACCGTCGAATTCATAGCTCTCTCAAAAATGATGAATTCACAGTGTCCGAGAAGGTGATCCGTAAACTCATGCAGGAAGAAAAGCTTATTGTGCCAAACGTTAAGCGTAAGAAGTACAATTCCTATAAAGGAGAGATAACCCCGGCTGTTCCGAACGTGATCGAACGAAATTTCCATGCAGAACAGCCAAATATGAAATGGCTCACTGATATCACAGAGTTTCATATACCGGCAGGAAAAATCTATCTTTCTCCGATTATTGACTGTTTTGATGGGTTACCTGTTTCCTGGACTATAGGAACTTCTCCCGATGCCGAACTGGTCAATACTATGCTTGATAACGCTATCGGAACCCTTAAGGGAAACGATCACCCCATTATCCATTCCGATCGAGGTGCGCACTACCGTTGGTCAGGCTGGATCGAAAGGATGGAGAATGCAGGCCTTACAAGATCAATGTCAAAAAAGGGCTGTTCTCCAGACAATTCCGCCTGCGAAGGCTTCTTCGGACGTCTTAAAAACGAGATGTTCTATGGGCGGTCCTGGAAAGATGTCACCATCGGGAAATTTATAACCATCCATGAGCCCACTTCAATATCGAAGAAGTCTAGGACTCATAGCTGCTTGATCTGTAGTGGACATTGATTGGTAAATGGTTCAAGAAAATGTCCGCACCCCCCAATAAATACAATGGCTTTACGATCAACAGCTATTATAAAAGTTCGAGTACACCGACAGACAAGTCCAATTGGGTTGATACATCTGCAGGAAGCAGCGTCGAGTATCGTTCAAACCTGTACATCCGTTATAAAAGGAACTCATATGATCTTTCCTTCTATAATTATAACAAGATGTTGAAAACGGAATCGGTGCTCTATGAAGCTCCTCTGAGGTCCTACGCTTCCTTTGAGCCAGGCCACCCCGACGGACTTCCGGGAGAGTTTACCTTCCAGGGATGGTACAAGGATCCGGAGTGTACGCAGGCGTTTGACTTCAATGAAACCATGCCGGCGGGCGGCGTGACGCTCTACGCAAAGTGGGCGGAGCCAATCTACAGCGGCACCGTTCATCTGTCCATGGACGGAAGCGGAACTTCAATCAGCCTGAAAATCGGTTATGGCACGGTCATCAGTGAGTCGAAGATGCCGACCGTTAAGGATGCAGACAGAAAGATCATCTTCGAGGGAGGTGGCAGCAATTCCGTGCAGCTTCCGAAGGATGTGGACTGGATCGGCTGGGCGACGAAGAACGGAACGCAGTATACAACCTTCAACTTTGCAACAAAGATCTACAGTGATATCACGCTGTATCCGTACTATGTGAACAAGGCGGAGTACTCGGTGAAGTATGATGCAAACCATGGTACCGGCGCTGTGACGGATCCGAAGAAGTACGCCAGCGGTGCCTGGGCGGATATCCAGTCCGGTGAGAGTATGAATGCGCCGGACGGAAAGACAGCCTTCCTGTACTGGGCATACAACGCAGATGGTACCGGATCCACCTATTACCCGGGCGACCGGATTCAGATCACAGGAAACCTGAAGCTGTATGCGGTTTATGGCGACCCGTCGGAAACGACAAGCCTGACGTACAACTCCAACTATCCGTCGGACTACAGAGTTGCAGAACAGTTAAAGAAGCAGTCTGTTAACGGGTCGGAGACGCTTCAGAACAACGTTTCGTTCCAGGCGCTTTCGCCGACGGGTGAAGGCGGAGCAGGTTTCAGCGTTCCAGATGGCTACTATTTCGACGGCTGGAATACCAGTGCGGGCGGAAACGGGAAGGACGTGGCAGCTGGACAGAGTATTCTGGTCGATGTTGCGGGAGAGGGGGATACGCCGAATATCCTCTTTGCAAAGTGGGGCAGAAAACAGGCAGTTGTCCTGAAAGTAGATGGGAATACAGAAACCCTTCCTTATGACGGAATGACACATAAAGTCGAAGGGTATACGACGGCCATCACTGTAGATGGGAAGGAGGTCACCGCTCTTCCAATAAATCTGCAGCTGAATGAGACACAAGCGAAAGGGAAGACAGCATCCGGAAAGGACGCGGATACGTACTGGATGGGGCTTGCGGCGGAAGACTTCACGATAAGCGGAAGCGACCTGGAAAAGTACAGCATTACCATACAGGTGACAGACGGTTCACTTGTCATACAGAAAAGAACCGTTACCCTGACGTCGTTGGGGGCAACAAAAGCTTATGACGGAATCGCCCTGACTGAGCCAAAGGTGGACATCACCGGCGATGGTTTTGTGGATGGTGAGGTATCAGACGTCAGGGCGACCGGAAGCATCATTGAAGAAGGAACAATCGACAACCCGATTGAATACACGAAGAATGCCGCTTTCAAAGAGAAGAATTACCAGATCACAGAGGTACTTGGAAAACTGACAATTGCGAAGGCTGATGTGACCCTGGTGATCACGGCACCGTCTCAGACATTTACCTATGACGGAACGGCACACACTACAGGCAGTGCCGGCATAACGGTCAGATGGTCTCCGGCGAAAGCGGGAGAAAAGTACACAGTTGCCGCGACGGTGGAAGGATCTGTGAAAGATGTCAGCGAGGGCGATGTCGCAAACCGCATTACATCCTATCAGATTCTGAATGCGGACGGCACGGATGTGACAAAGAATTTTGATTCAGAGAAAATCACTCTTGTTTCCGGAACCATCCGCATTAAGCCGCGGTCGGTCACACTGACATCTGAGTCAGCCTCCAAAGAGTTCGACACCAGGCCGCTGACCAGACCGGACGTAAAGATCACTGAGGATGGATTTGCAGACGGAGAGGTGACCGACATAAAAGCGATCGGAACGATCACAAAAGCTGGTTATGTGCCGAATACCATCACCTATCAGAAAGGAGCGAAATTCAAGGAAGAGAACTACAAGATCACACTGAACACCGGAATACTGACCGTGACAAAGGCGAATGCACAGCTTGAGATCACGGCCCCGGACGGATCCTGGGAATATGACGGAACCGCACACAGCACGGGGAATCACGTGACCGTCAGATGGATTTCAGAAGGATATGAGAGCGAGTACAAGGTTGAGGCAGTTGTCGAGGGCTCTGTGAAGAATGTCGCTGAGGGCGATGTGGAGAATGTTGTCGCATCCTACGTGATCAAGAAGACTGCAAGCGGAGAGGATGTGACGGATCAGTTCAACGAGGACCAGATCCTGACGGTGCCCGGAATCCTCAAGGTGACGCCGCGCAGCGTTGAGCTGAGATCTGAAAGCCGGACAAAACCGTATGATGGTACGCCGCTGACCGAACCGCAGGTGACGGTTGTCAGTGAGAAGAGCTTTGTCGGCGGAGAAGTGTCAGAAATCAGAGCAACAGGCTCTGCACTGACAACGGATGACGGCATCGTGCCAAACACGATCACCTGGACAGCAGGAAAGACGTTCGATGAGCGCAATTACACGATCCGGAAACAGACTGGAACGCTGCAGATCATGCAGAATCAGACAGCGATCACCGTCACGGCTGCAAGCGGCAGCAAGGTCTACGACGGGACAGCGCTGACAAAGGGCGAAAGCAGCACGGTCGGGCTTCCGGAAGGTTTTACGGCGGAGGTGAAGGTCGGGGGCACCGCGACAAATGTGGCAGATTCGAAGCCTGGGAACAACAGGGTTCAGTCGGTTCGGATCCTGAAGGATGGACAGGATGTGACCAGTCAGTTCGCGAGGATCACAAAGGTGGATGGCACACTGACCATCGAGAAGCGGCAGGTCTCTCTGACATCGGATTCAGGATCGAAGGAATATGATGGAACCTCGCTTGTAAAACCTGAGGTGACCGTGAAGGGAACCATTGTGGAGACGGGCGGACAGCCGCAGATCTACAATCTTCGGGCAGTCGGAAGTGTGACGGATGTGACAACGGATCCTGTTCCGAACACGATTGCATATGACACAGCGGAGGATTTCATTCCGGAGAACTATGTAATCACAACGGAGGAGGGGACACTTTCCATCACGAAGAACAACTCTGCTAAGATCACTTTCACGGCAGACAGCGCACATAAAACTTATGATGGAACCCCGCTGACGGCTCCGGGAGTCAAGGTGACAGGACTGCCAGACGGATTCACCGCAGAGGGTATGGCGGACGGACGGATCACCAACGTCATGGAGACGATGGCGGGCAACAATCCGGTTGCATCTGTGAGGATAACCGACAAGACTGGAAAGGATGTGACGGAATGGTTCACCGGTATCGCGAAGGAGGCCGGCACACTGACCATCATACAGAGAAAGATCACGCTGACAAGTGCGAGTGCCGAGAAGAAGTTCGACCGCAAACCGCTGGAGAAGAAGGAGGCAACGATCAGCGGAGATGGCCTGGCAGAGAATCATACGATCAGCTATCTCTTTACCGGAAGCCAGACCTATGTGGGAACCAGTAAAAACACCTTCACCTGCAAGATCCTGGAGAAAGAACGCAGCACGATCCAGACAATGCATGGGGGAAGTGCTGGTGAGGAGACCGGACGCCTGGCCACCCTGCAGCTGAGCGATCAGGCTATGACAGAGGACGGCAGACTGAGGGAGCCGTTCACACTGGAATCGAACTACAGCATCAGTCTTGAGTTTGGTGATCTGACCGTAACAGATGACACCGATGCGGGGAATGTCGTTACCAAGACACATGATGGAAAGTCCTACAGACTGGGCGAACAGATCGTCTTTAGCATCAAGGTGACAAACATCTACGATTCGGTTCAGACGATTGTGCTGACGGAGCAAAACGATGTGACATTCACCGGGAAGCAGACATTTGAAGGTGTAAAACCCGGGGAGACGGTGACAACCAGTGCGTATCATGTGGTGACGGAGGCCGACATCGCAGCCGGAAGCTACAGCAACACGGTGAAGGTGGCCTTCAAGGAGGCTGGAAAACCGTGGGAAGGAACAGATGAGGAAGACCAGTTTGCACACCTGACGCTGAAGAAGATCGTGACAAGCGAGCCTGGGAATGGATTGGCATATGTGAAGGGCGAGACCATCCGCTACAGGATCACGGCAGTCAATGACGGAACGGTGACGCTTACCGACCTGAACATTGAGGATAAGCTGACAGAAGACAAGTGGCAGGTTGAAACATTAGATCCGAAGGAGGAGGCAAGCTTCGAGACATCTTACATTGTGACAGATGAGGATGTCGAGAAGGGCTTTGTGGAAAATGAAGCGGTCGGAAATGCAAAGAGGCCGGGAGCAAATGAGAACGATGTGATCCCGACGCCGCCGACGGTTCAGGTTCCGGTTGAGGCATCGGACTCCAGTCTCTATGTGGAGAAGACATCTGATGTGAGCGAGGGAATACTGGTCGCTGCAGGGGATGTGATCCATTATACGATCAAAGTCCTCAACAATGGCAACACGGTTCTGTCAGATGTGGAGGTGACCGATGAGCTGACAGGTGACAGCTGGAGAATTGAGGGTGACCTGAAGCCAGGCGAAGTCAGAACATTTGAGACCCGTTACACAGTGACAGAGAAGGATATGCTTGCAGGCAGCGTGAAGAACATCGCAGCCGCGGACGGCAGGGATCCAGGCGGAGACAAGCCGGATGTGACACCGGGCAAGACCGAGGACAAGACAATTGAAGGCATCTCCCACCTGACTGTGACGAAGAAGGCGATCAGTCTTCCAAAGGATGCGAGGGGATACACACTTGGCGAAGAGATCCACTACCAGATCGAGGTTGTGAACGATGGCAATGTCGCCATTGCAGCAGTTGAGGTGACGGATGCGCTGACCGGCGACCTGTGGAAGCTCGACTTGCTGACGCCGGGAGAAAGCAGAAGCTTTGAAGCTGTCTACGTCGTAAAGGAAGCTGACATCGCAGCCGGAAAAGTGACGAATGTTGCAGTCGCTGACGGGAAAGATCCGGGCGGAAACAATCCGGGCGTGACACCGGGCGAGGCGGTGGACAGTACCATTCCGGGTGATCCGAATGAAGGACAGGTGAAGGGTATTACAAAACCTGAGGAGACGGAGAACCCTGATACTGAAGCACCGAAGCAGAACAGCGACGGCGGAGCGGTGAAGGCAGAAGTGAAAAAGTCATCCGGGACGCAGCAGACGGTGACGTCCGCATCCCGGAGCGCAGCGAAGACCGGAGATTCGGCACAGCCAGAGCTTTATCTGATACTGCTTCTGATTGCGGCGGGCGGAATCGGCCTGATTGCATGGAGACGCAGATATGACAAGGACGGCTCCGTCTGACGGGTCCGTTTCAGATTGACATAATGCGCGGGCTGGCGGACGGGCAACGTCTTTCGGGGCGTTACCTGCCGAAAACACCCGGAGGACACCGGAACGTCATCCTGCGCTGCCCACCCCCTGGTTGAGGAGGCAGCTGCATCTCCAGGGAGCTTAACAGCTCCCTGGAAGGCAGCCGCCTCCGTTTTTTTGCAAAAGGGCGGCGCTGGCGTGAAGGGCATGATTGTGAACAACTCCCCGGAAGGCAGCCGTCTTGCTTTTTATGAAGATGGCTCCATTGACCTCGGTGAATATGTAAAGAGAATTCTTAACATGTACTTTACAACTTAAGGACATTCAAACTGACAACTATACAAATGTATAATTTTCACTTTTTAAAATTGGTAAATCTGTCAAGAATCGTAAATACTGACGGTCAGATTTGCCAATTTTTATGCATATAAACTGGACAACTATGACAAAGATGTGTTTACCTATTGACGATGGTATACGACATGACTATACTGAACACAGTGAAACAAGATGAAAAACGACGAAAGATTTTGATGAAATCAGTGAAAACATGATGAAATCAACAAATGAAATCCCGTTTTCATCTGTTACAGACAATCCTGTGTGGATGGCTGACATGATGTATGTGTACAACTTAAACACCGCGGCTCCGGAACGCAGTGTTTAAGGGACAGATGGCCGGCAGACGGAAAAAGGCTCAGATCCGGCTTCCGAATCCAGCAGGGAAAAGCAGGCAATATCCATTTGAAGGAGGAATCATCATGAAACGCAGACTTGTCAGCGCTGTGCTCAGCGCCGCTATGATCGGATCGATGATGGCAGGGGCAACCGTTGCTCAGGCAGATACCATCGACAACAAGGACATCACGATCGGTGTCTCCATCTGGAGCTCCACGGACGTGCTTGGTTCTCAGTGTAAGAAGATTCTGGATGAGGCCGCAAAGGCGCTTGGCGTCAATGTCCAGTATGTCGACCAGGGACATGTATCCGAGAAGGTTACGGCTTCCGTCGAGCAGCTGTGCGCAGCAGGCTGCCAGGGCATCATCATCTGCAACTCCGCAGATTCCGAGATGCAGTCCGCAATCGCGACCTGCAACGCGAACCAGGTTTATCTGGCTCAGTTCTTCCGCGTCATCAGCGAGGAGAACAGCAAGGATATCTATGATCTGGCTAAGGCTTCCGATTACTATGTCGGCGCTGTTCATGAGAACGAGCCGGAGAACGGCGAGAAGCTGGTCAACATCCTGCTTGACAAGGGCTGCAGAGACATCGGTCTGATCGGCTGGGAGCAGGGTGATGCGACATGGCTCGGCAGATGGGAAGGCTACAAGGCCGGTGTTGACAAGTGGAACAAGGATCATCCGGATGATCAGGCAGCCCTTTCCGAACCGCAGTATGCAGGAACCACTTCCGAGGGCGGCGCAAAGGCAGCCAACGCACTGATGAGCGCGGATCCGAAGCTGGATGCACTGATTCCGGCAGGTGGCGGCGGAGAGCCTCTGCAGGGCGCAATCTCTGCGGTTGAGGCTGCCGGCAAGACCAAGGATATCTCGATTGTATCCACAGACTTCCTTCCAGATCTCGGAGAGAGACTTGAGAACGGTTCCATGGCTGGTGAGTCCGGCGGGCATTACTGCGATCCGCTGTTCGCATTCCTGATGGTTTACAACGCCATCAAGGGCAACTACACAGACTTCGCAGGAACCTTCAACGAGATCAACTTCCCGTACCTGTATGTCTCCTCTGCTGACGATTACAAGGCATATGAGAAGTACTTCGTTGATCAGCTTCCGTACACCGATCAGGAGATCGTGGATCTCTCCAATGAGAGCTTCGAGGATCTGACCAAGTCGGCTGAGGCACTGTCCATCGAAGATGCTGCAGCACGTGCAGGCGGAGCAGCGGCTTCTACCGAGGCTGAGGTGGCTACAGAGTCCGCAACAGAGGCAGGCTGAGAACGCTCTCCGGACGGCGGACGGCTGTGAAGGCTGAGTCAGCCGCACCTGAGCTGAGCGCAGCACAGGCCGAAAGGCCAGGCTGCCTGCGCACCAAAACTGAAAGCAAAGCGGATGGTTCATGACCGCTTTCCAACAGAAATGACCGGGCCGGTATCATTCGGTGATACCGGCCTCTCTTTCAGGATGACTTGTCAAGTACAACTTGTCGGGAAATGAGGTATTGGTATGGGTTCAACTGAACGTGTTAAGAAAGGCGGGAAGCTCTCGGGCAGGACGATGGGATTTCTCATCCTGGTCCTTCTGGTCGTCGCCTCCTGGGCGGTTTTCAAGGTCATCACGCCCGGCAACTTCGGTTCGCCGAAGAATCTGCTCAGCTACTTTGAATCATCGCTGATGATTTCAGCTGGCGCTGCCGGGTTCTATTTTGTCATGGTCATGGGGATGTTCGATTTCTCCATCGGCGCCAACATCATGCTTTCCGCCATCGTGGGAACGACGCTGGCATCCCGTTTCAATATGGGATATTTCGGGCTGATCGTCGGCTGCATCCTGACGGGGGCGATTGTCGGGCTCCTGAACGGATTCTTCTATGTAAAGCTTCACATTCCGTCGATGATCGTCACGACCGGGCTTGCGCTGATCTACGAGTCCATCGCCAGCTACATCGCGGGCGGTCAGTCAGCGACGCTTCCGTCCGACCTCAGAAAACTCGGGGCAATGCCGGGCGACCTGATTCTGGCGGTCATCGCATTCCTGGTGGCGTACCTTCTTCTGAACTATACAAAGATCGGAACCTATACGTACGCCATCGGTTCCAATGAGTTTGTCGCAAAGAATATGGGCATCAATGTCAATCTCTACAAGGTCATCGCGTTCGTCATTTCCGGAGCATTCTTTGGAATCGAGGCGATTCTGACGATCAGCTACGGGTCCTCGATGGTCGCGGAGACGGGCATGGCGTCCATGAGCCGCAACTTCTATCCGACAATGGGCTGCTTCCTCGGCCTTGCACTGAAGAAATACGGGATCCCGATCCCGGCGATCATCATCGGTGAGTTCTTCCTGCAGATCATCTATTACGGCTTTGTGGCGCTCGGTGCGCCGACGGCCGTCAACGATGTCATCTCAGGTCTGGCGCTGCTGATTATCGTCACGCTGACAACCAAGGTCGGCAAGGGCGAGATTGTCAAGTGATCGAAGGAGGAGAAGGACATGAGTGAAGTCAGATTACAGATCCAGCATCTTTCGAAGACCTTCGGAATCACGAAAGCGGTGCAGGATGTTTCATTTACAATCAACAAGGGTGAGATTCATGCACTGATCGGAGAAAATGGTTCCGGCAAGTCGACCCTGACGAACATGCTGACGGGCATCTATTCCATCGACAGCGGGCATTTCATCCTGGACGGGAAGGAGATTCACCCGAAGAACCAGGTCGCGGCCAACGACGAGGGCGTCTCGATCATCGTACAGGAGCTCGGAACGCTTTCCGGCCTGACGGTCGCCGAGAACATCTTCCTCGGACATGAGGACCGGTTTGTGCACATGGGCATCAAGAACACCAACGCAATGAACCGGGAGGCGCAGAAGCTGCTGGATGATTACGGGTTCGGGCGCATCAAGGCCGGCGACATGGTGGATGATTACAACTTTGAGGACCGCAAGCTGGTTGAGATCGTCAAGGCAACATACTTCAAGCCAAAGATCGTAGTTGTCGACGAGACGACGACAGCACTGTCTCAGGAAGGCCGTGAGGAGCTGTACAAGGTGATGAAGCGCATCCGCGGCGAGGGCGGGACAATCATCTTCATATCCCATGACCTCGAGGAAGTGCTCAGGCTCTCTGATACCATCACGATTCTGCGTGACGGCGTGTACATCGACACGGTGGCCGCAAGCCAGGTTTCCGAGGAGGATCTCAAGCGCCTGATGGTCGGCCGTGAGGTGACCGGAAACTACTACCGTGCGGATTATGGCGAGGCGGTCAGCAAGGAGGTCGTGCTTTCCGTCAAGGATGTCACCGTTCCGGGCCAGATCGAGCATGTCTCGTTCGACCTGCACAAGGGCGAGATCCTCGGGTTCGGCGGCCTGTCAGAGTCAGGCATGCACGAAGTCGGAAAGGCATGCTTCGGGGCTTCATTTGACAGGACAGGCTCTGTGACGCTTGCGGATGGAACGCCGATCAACAGCATTCCGGCAGCGATTTCCCACAGCATCGCCTATACCTCGAAGGACCGCGACAACGAATCAGTGGTCATGAACCAGAGCATCGGCGACAACATCTGCCTGCCGTCGCTGGACGCGCTCAGATCGGTGGGATGTTTCCTGAGCGGTAAAAAGATGAAGAACTTCGCGAACAAGTATGCGAAGGAGATGTCCGTCAAGATGGTCAACACAGACCAGTTTGTCTCGGATCTGTCGGGCGGGAACAAGCAGAAGGTTGTCCTGGCCAGGTGGATCGGAAAAGATTCGGATATCCTGGTGCTCGACAGTCCGACGAGAGGCATCGACATCAAGGTCAAGCAGGATATCTACCAGCTGATGGACCAGATGAGAAAGGAAGGCAAGTCGATCATCATGATCTCCGAGGAGCTGATGGAGCTGATCGGCATGTGCGACCGGATCCTGATCATGAAGGACGGGAAGATCAGCGGTGAACTGGAGCGCAATCAGGATCTCGATGAGAACAGCCTGATTGAGAAGATGGTGTAAGGAGGAGAGTCATGGCTGAAAAAAGCATAGCAAAAACAGCTTCCCGCGAGGAGGAGCTGAAGAAGGTATCCAGAGCGATGCTGATGCGCCAGCTGCTCCCGGCTGTGGGGCTTGTCGCGGTCTTCATCGTCTTCAATATCCTGACGAAGGGCAGGATGGTCTCCAAGTTCAGCCTGGTCATGTCCCAGGTTTACGTGACCATGATTGCCTCCACCGGCGTCTTCTTCATCATGACGATGGGCGGGCTGGACTTCTCCCAGGGCTCGATCCTGGGCATGGCGTCCATTGTGGTCTGCATGGTCTCGAAGGTCAGCATTCCGCTGTCGATCCTTGCGGGAATCGGTACCGGCGCGGCGATCGGGGCGATGAACGGATTCTTTTATGTCAATCGGAAGATCAAGTCCTTTATCGTCACAATTTGCACGATGTTCCTCTTCCGCGGGATCATCAAGTACATGACCTCGAATTCCCCGGTCATGGGGGACATCAAGCTGACGATGCTTGGCATGAACGAGACCCTGAAAATGATCTGCACGCTGGTTGTCATCGTGCTCGGCCTTCTGGCCTTCCGCTTCACAAAGTTCGGAATTCACCTCAAGGCGATCGGAGCCGGTGAGAAGGCGGCGAAGTACGCCGGCATCCGGACAGACCGGATGAAGTTCCTGGTCTATGTGCTGGCAGGCGCCATCACAGGATTTGCGGCGTTTATCAACGCAATCAAGGTTGGCTCGGTCACCGCTTCCGGCGGCAACCAGCTCGAGACTCAGATCCTGATCGCGCTGGTCCTCGGCGGGATGCCGATCTCAGGCGGCGCAAAGTCCAGCTTCCTGAATGTCATCATCGGATCGCTGCTCTACACCGTCCTGATTTCGGGTCTGAATATGATGGGACTGACCACACAGGCAATGCAGCTGGTTCAGGGTGTTGTGTTCCTGATCTTTGTCACCGTCTTTGCGGACAGACAGTCGCTGCAGGTTATCAAGTAAATCGGATACGAGGAGATTTTACATGGAAAAATTATATTTTATCCCGGGAAGCCAGGATCTTTATGGCAGAGAGTGCCTTAAGTCCGTCAGGGAAGACTGCCAGAAGATGACAGATTTTCTGAATGAGAAGCTGGGGGATGTGATCCGGATCGAGCTTCTGCCGACCGTTGAGACGTCGGAGATCTGCGTCGAGGATATGAAAAAGGTTATGGTCGACGATGACTGCGTTGGCGTTATCACCTGGATGCATACATTTTCCCCGGCGAAAATGTGGATCAAGGGACTTCAGCTTCTTCAGAAGCCGCTCCTGCATCTTCACACGCAGGCCAACGAGAAGCTGCCGTATGATTCCATTGACATGGACTTCATGAACCTGAATCAGGCGGCGCACGGTGACCGCGAGTTCGGCTTCATCCTGGCAAAGCTCGGAATTCGTCATGAGGTGGCTGCAGGCTATTATCAGCATGAAGCGGTTCTGGAGAAGATCCGCCGCTTCGCACAGGTCGCGAAGGCAATCGGTCTCTCGCGCAGAACACGAGTCGCGACATTCGGAAACAATATGCGCGATGTCGCGGTCACAGACGGCAACCGGCTCGAATGCGAGATCAAGTACGGCTGGGAGGTCAAGTACTGGGGCATCGGTGAGATCGCGGATCTGGCCGAACAGGTGACCAAAGCCGAGATCGACGCGAAGATGGCGGATTATGAGAGCCGCTACACGATGGCGACCGACAATGTAGAGGCGGTCCGCACGCAGGCGCGTTATCAGATCGCATTCGAGAAGTTCATCGCCGCGAATGGTGTGACGGCTTTCACCGACAACTTCCAGGATCTGCACGGTCTCAGCCAGCTGCCGGGGCTTGCGGCGCAGGATCTGATGGCAAAGGGCATCGGGTTCGGACCGGAGGGCGACTACAAGATCAGTGCGTTCTCCTCTGTTCTTATGAAAATGGCGGAAGGAAGAAAAGGGGCGACCGGCTTCATCGAGGATTACACCTATGATCTGACACCGGGACAGGAGCTGGAGCTTGCCTCCCATATGCTGGAGGTGCCGGCATCCTTCGCGGCGGCAAAGCCGGAGATCCAGGTGCATCCGCTCGGAATCGGCGGCAAGGACGAACCGGCACGTCTGGTCTTTGACGGCGTGACAGGAGACGGCATCCAGTGCACGCTGATTGACCTGGGTGATCATTTCCGGATCATCTGCGCGGACATCGAGCTGGTGAAGCAGCCGCAGCCGATGCCGAAGCTGCCGGTGGCCCGGATCATGTACCGCCACAAGCCGAACTTCGAGATCGGAACCGCAGCATGGTGCTACGCAGGCGGCGCGCACCACTCCGTGGTCTCGACAGCACTGAAGCGGGAGGACATCGCGCTGTTCGCGAAGCTGACCGGGACAGAGCTTGTGACAATCGGCGACGATACGACAGAGGCAGATCTGGAAAAGATATAAGCAGCAGGAAACAGCAGGCGGCATGCAGTGGTATTTGACGCGGCATGCCGCCATGCAGCAGGACGACGGGACAGCAGACTTGCCAGCTGCGGACGGATGGCAAGATGACTGCAGCTGCGCAGGTGTGAGCAGAAGGAATACCCGTCGTCAGACAGAGGAAAACAACAGGACAGGGTAGGGCAGATGGCCGGACAGGAAGCGAAATATCAGAAAATCATCAACTGGGTCAGACAGGAAATCGCGGACGGGTCACTGAGAAGCGGGGACAAGCTTCCGAGCGAGAAGGAGTTGAGCGAGCGTTTTGGTCTCAGCAGGCAGACCGTCCGGCATGCAACCGGCGAGCTGGAGGCACAGCACATTGTCTCCAGGGTGCAGGGAAGCGGGACGTACATCGGCGGTGTCCGCCAGCTGGTCTATGAGCCGAGGTACATGAGCGTCGCCGTGCTGAGCACGTTCTATGAAAGCTACATCTTTCCGCCGACCCTCAAGGGGATCGAGCGTGTCCTTTCAAAGAACGGATTCTCGATGCAGGTTTCATTTACGGACAACCGGGTCACGCGGGAACGCGAGATGCTCCGGCAGATTCTTGAGAAGGGGAACATTGACGGCCTGATTGTGGAACCGGCCAAGAGTGCGCTGCCGAACCCGAACATGGACTTGTATCGGGAGATTCAGGAGCGGAATATCCCCATCATCTTTTTTAATGCCAGCTATCCGCAGATCGACGCGCCCTGTGTGCGGATTGACGACCAGGCGGTTGCCCAGAGGGCGACACAGCTTCTGCTCGATGCGGGGCACCGGAAGATTGGAGCAATCTTCAAGACGGACGACCGGCAGGGTGCGTTCCGGTATGCGGGGTACCTGGATGCCATGATGAGTGGAGGCGGGGAAGTCCACCAGCGGCATGTCGTCTGGGTTGACACCCCGATGACCACGAACCTTGGGGCGATTGAGGATTACCTGTTCCAGCGGATCGAAGGGTGCTCAGCGGTGATGTGCTACAACGATGAGGTCGCCTACCAGGTGATCAATCTTGCACTGAAGCGCGGACTGCGCGTGCCGCAGGAACTGTCCATTGTCGGAATTGATGACTCCTACCTGGCCGGGATGGGAAAGGTGCAGCTGACGTCCTTTCCGCATCCGAAGGAAATGCTCGGCAGGAAGGTCGCCGAGAATCTGATGGAACTGTTCCGGAAGCCGGATTTTGACGGCAATTATCTGTTTGAGAGCGCGCCGGTGTACCGGGAGTCTGTGTGGGATCTGAATGCTCAGACAGTCTACAAGGGCGCGGAAGGAGAAAAAGCGCGGCAAGAAGGCAGCCGGATGTGAGAGCCATGCTGGTGGAATAAAAACAGACGCTTTCTGGAACCTTGCGGACAAAATCAGGATCCTGTATGATCATGACCCTCTTTGCAGTCAAAGAACCGGTATACCGCCTTGTGGATATCCGGAATTTTTCTGGATGGGATCAGGATGTGCTGTCCGTTCGTCAGGATAAGTTCCTGTTCCTTGAAGTGGGCGATCTTGCTCATATTGATGATGTTGAACCGGCTGATACGCAGAAAGACCGAGCTGAGCTTCGGTTCAAAGGTCTTCAGAAGCTCCTTTGTGCGGATGACAGTGTCCTTCAGATAAATCACTGTATACTTGTTCTCAGATTCCAACGAGAAAATCTCAGGTTCTCTTAGGTAATGGCGGGACTTTTCCGTATCTGTGACAACCAGAAGCCCGGGCGCCGTTTTCTCTTTGACCTGCCGGTTGATGTATTCCCGGATAAATGAGCTCATCTTCCGGGGGAATTGCTCATCTTTCGTCACAGCCCATTCGCCGATCGGGATGGTGTTGGATAGGTGCACGAGCTTCAAGCCATCCTTCTCCAGACGCCAGATTGCAACCAGGCGCTGCTCGCCCTCAAATGCAGCCCCGGTGTGATCGACGATGACAACATGGCATGTCCCGATGACTGTGCAGATGCAGCCGTTATTCTGGGAGATCAGGTAACGCTGATTGGTCAGTTGAGACGGAGTCAGGTCGCGGAGTATCTTCTCAATATCGTCATGGAATTCCTTGAAGCCGATATCAAACTGCCCGCGCTGGGTACCGATCCAGGTGATGTCCGGGGAAGCGACTGCGTAAACCGGATTGGGATCCCCATTGTAGAATGCCTCCATGAATTCAGAAGTCAGACGAATTGCTTCATCTGCCAGTTGTTTTTTTATTTCGAACCTCCATATCGGGTGTTGATCTACAATTATTATATTCGAAATCGAAGGAAAAAGGATATCTGAAACTTCAAAATGCTGTCAGTTCATTCCGGTTTTGCCATCATTCATTCCAGATATGCATTCATTTATTCCGATTTTCTGAAGTCATGCTATACTGTTGACAGCATAGACTTTCAAGGGAGGATCTCGCGATGTTTCAGAAAGAAAAGGATGTGCTGCGGTATATCCGAAGGCTTCGCTACCGCGTGCGTCTGAATAAAAAGACGTTCAAGCTGCTTATGGTGCTCAGGACGTTGGTAATTCTGACGCTGGTTCTGAACGTGCTCCAGCGGAACTATGAGGCAGCTGCCCTCTGCGTTCTGTCACTCATCCTGTTCCTGATGCCGTCCTTTTTCGAAAAACAGCTGAAGATCGAGATTCCTCCGCTGTTTGAGGGGATCATCTACTGCTTCATATTTGCAGCGGAAATCCTGGGAGAGGTGAACCATTTCTATACGCTGATCCCTGGATGGGATACGATCCTGCACACGCTGAATGGCTTTCTGTGTGCGGCGATCGGATTTGCGATGGTCGATTTGCTGAACCGGCACAGCAGCAGGCTGAATCTTTCTCCGCTCTACCTGGCAGTTGTCGCTTTCTGCTTTTCGATGACGATTGGCGTCCTGTGGGAATTCTTTGAGTTTTTCTGTGACCAGTTCTTCTATCTGGACATGCAGAAGGATTTTGTTGTAAAGACGATTGGTTCGGTGACGCTCGATCCGACGCACAGTCAGAAGCCTTTTGTTATCCGGAACATTGTCCGGACGGTGATTGAGACGGCGGACGGAAAGAGCTATGTGGTAAACGGAGGATATCTTGACATCGGGATCATTGATACGATGAAGGATCTGTTTGTAAACTTTGTCGGAGCTGTCGTTTTCAGTGTGCTGGGCTATATCTATGTCAAAACCCGTGATGAGAACAGTCTTGCCGGGAAGCTGATGATCCACAGGCTGACAGCGATGGAGGTCGAGGAGGTCAATGCCTTCGTTGACCAGCAGGAGGCAGAGCGGAAGGAGCAGCTTGAAAAAGCCCGGGTCATCCGGAAGAAGTCCCGAAACCGGAAGAAGTCCTGAGAACAGACAATCCGTTTTAGAAATAGCTTTAGAAATCATCCCTGGAAACACAAAAAAGGTGTTGACAGGGATGATTTTGAATGCTATTGTACTAATCAGTTAATACAACAACACAACAATACAACAACACAAATACACATCCGCAGGATGGTGGTGAGCAGGGATAACCCGGAGCAGACACATCAGAATGCACCTGATTGTGGAGCATAAGGGAGATGCCGGGACACGCAGGGCAGAGACGGCGGATGTGGGAGAGGGGGCGCTTCGATGTGGCATGGAGCTTTGAGAACGGGATTCCGATCTATCAGCAGATTATCACGGAGCTGAAGATGCAGATTGCTGCGGGCACCTATCAGCCGGATGACAGGCTTCCGCCTGTACGGGAGCTGGCGATGGACGCGGGCGTCAACCCGAACACCATGCAGCGGGCACTTGCCCAGATGGAACAGGAGGGCGTGCTCTACACAAACCGGACAGCCGGGCGGCATGTTGCCTCAGACCCGGAAAAGATCCGGTCTCTTCGGAGGCAGATTGCGGAGGATGAAATAGCACGGATGTTTGGGAAGCTGCAGGGAATCGGTATGTCGAAGGAGGAAATCACCGCGGCGGTCGATGCCTGGAGCCGGGAAGCCTGACCTGCCGGTGCCGGAGATCCGATCGGTGCATGTGCCACAAGGCACAGCAGGCAGATGGTTTTTCGCAGAAAAAAGGATAGCGGATACGTTCGGAAGGACGCGAGGAGGAGTCATGGAAGAGTTGAAGAAAGAGATGGATACGATACAGCAGCCTGCCTTTGAGTGCAGGAAGCTGACGATGCGGTATGGAAAGACGTTGGCGCTCGATGCGGTGGATCTGACTTTGATGCCGGGACGGATCGTCGGACTTCTGGGGCCGAATGGCTCCGGCAAGACGACGATGATCAAGCTGGCCAACGGCCTGCTTCAGCCAACCTCCGGGGAGATTCTGATTGCGGGAAGCGCGCCGGGACCGGAGTCAAAGTCGCTTGTCGCCTATCTGCCGGACAGGGATTTCCTGCCGCCCTACATGAATGTGACGCAGCTTCTGGAATTTTACAGCGATTTCTTTGCGGATTTCGACCGCGAGAGGGCGGAGAAGCTGCTTGATAGTCTCGGGTTTGAACCGAAGCAGAAGCTCAAGGCGATGTCAAAGGGAACCAAGGAAAAGATTCAGCTGGTGCTTACGATGTCGAGGCGGGCAAAGATCTACCTGCTTGATGAACCGATCGCCGGCGTCGATCCGGCAGCGAGGGATTTCATCATCCGGACAATCATCGGCAATTATGCAGAGGACGCGCTGGTCGTCATTTCCACACATCTGATTGCGGACATCGAGACGGTGCTGGATGAGGTGGTTTTTCTGAAGAAAGGGCACATTGTCCTGCACAAGCAGAGCGATGAGGTGATTGCCGAGAACGGCAAGGATATCGACCATGTATTCCGGGAAGTGTTTGCCTGCTGAGGAGGGGGAGAAGAATGTTCAGGAAGCTGTTGAAATACGATATGAAGGAAGTCGGGATGGTGATGCTGCCGCTGTACGCGGCGATGCTGGTTCTGGCAGCCGCGGCCGGCCTGTCCATGCGGTTCTCGATTATGAAAGGAACGCGGGATTTCGTGGCCTCGACAGTGCCGGGCGTCGTGACACTGATCCTGATGCTGGTTTACGGGGCATTGATTCTGGGGATGGCGGTTATGACGCTGGTCATGACAACCCGGAACTTCAGGGACAACCTGCTTGGAAGCCGCGGTTATCTGATGAATACGCTGCCGGTCACCACACAGTCCCAGGTGCTCAGCAAGTCACTGAACGGGCTCATCTGGATTGCGCTGGGCGGTGCCGCATCAGCTGTGTCCGGAACCATAGCGCTTCTGTTCATCATGAGGAAGCAGGACTGGGCAGAATTTTTCCAAACGATGAATGAGATGTTCGGAGACCGCATGTCGCCTTGGATGATGCTTCTTCAGCTCGTGATTCTGTTTGTGCTGGGGGCCCTGCAGATTGTCACAAAGATCTTTGTTTCCATCAGCGTCGGCAACCTCTGGCGTTCAAAGCGGGGGCTTGGAGCGGTTCTGATGTTTGTCGGGCTGACGGTTCTGCAGACCTTGATTGGCAACAGGCTGACACATCTGACACCGGACGCGTCGATCAGCTACTCTCTGATGGGCAACGGAATCTCGATGGTTTTTGGGCTGAACGGCGGGGAAGCCGGACTGTTCACCGCAAGGCAGATGGGGTTTGCAGCCGGGCAGGACATCGTCTACATCGTCCTGTTCCTGATCGGAACCATCTGGGTGCTCCGGAATAAGATGGATCTTCAGTGAATTTTCAGTGAATTTTTAGACCATTTACAGAAAATAAGAAAGTGATAATGAAAATCACACATCGGCTGGCAGATCGTGTATAATGATTCTGACAGCATAGCACAGAAAAGACAGTTGGGGAAAAAGGCTTCACCGGTAGGGACACGCGGGGTGAGGCGGTAGAAGACGTGTCAGACAATGCAGATGACTGCAGGAATGGAGGAAACATGAAAAAACAGATCAGATTGCTGACAGCAGCGGCGCTGTGCGCGAATCTGGCTTTTGCCGGGGCTGCTCCGGGATTTGCCGCTGAGGCGGCAGCTCCGGCGGCTGAGACCGAGTCTGCTCTTCAGGCGGGACAGGAACTGGCTGGCGAGGTGCTGAATGCGGCGAATGAGGCCTGGAAGTTTTCCGGGACGATGGAGTTTGGAGACGGGCTTCTCTCTCTGATGTCCTCAGACGGAACAGATGTCAGCTGGCTGAAATCGGCCGGCGTGGAGGGCGTCGTCGCCGGGGGCGGGGATGGAACCGCAGATGCGAATGAGACGATTTCGCTCAACGGGACAGCAGTATGCGATGTACAGGCGAAATACGATGCAGAGAGCGGCAGGCTGTATTTCAGCTGCCCGGATCTGAAAAAGGGACCTGCATCCGTGGATCTGAACAAGATCTTCTCAGGCATGAAATCAGAGTTTCAGTCTGGATTCGGTTCCGGACTTGAAACAGGGATCCCTTCGGAGGATATGACCCGGCTTCAGAAGGAAGCAGCAGAGCTGTTCGGCTCGATCAGTTCAGATGAGTGGACAGATTTTATCGGCAGATATGCCGGAACCGTCATGGCAGGGGTCAAGACGGAGCAGGAGGGGGAGAGCCAGGTGATGGCGGGAAGCCTGAGCGATACGGTCACCAGTACGACAGTCTCCATTCAGCCGGATGCGATGGACAGGATTGTCAAGGACAGTGTCGGAACACTCCGTGAAGACCCGCTGGTTCTGAAGATACTCGGAAGTGATTTTGCGGCGGATCTGGCATCGATGGCTGTGAAATCCGGAGCGGATAAGGCACCGGACGCCGGCGCAGACAGCACGGGCGATGTCACCGGCAGTCAGCTGGTCGGGATGTATCAGAGCGCGCTGGATTCGGCGAAGGACAATCTGTCAGGCCTCCCGGGCTTCTCTGTCAGCATCGGCAACAACGCGGAAGGAAAGTTCACGAGTATGGATCTGAAAGTCCTGTACTCCGGAGTCGAGATACCGGTATGCACATTTGTGACAATCACTGACGGAACGAAGAATGCAACGGAGCTGGATCTTGGCGAGATGATCGCATCCTCCCTGCTGGGCGCAGCTTCAGGGGAAGGACAGTCCGACGTGGAGACGGAGACAGGTGCGCAGGATACCGCTTCATCCGGGAAGACAGGTCTGCTGATGGAGGGTACGACAGACGGCGGAAAGCTGAATGAGACGATTACCATCCAGGCAGCTGGTACTCCTTACGTGACGGCGACGGTCAGTGACTGGGACATCGAAGGCATGAAGAGCGGAAAGCTTATGGGCAGCGTCTCTGCGCAGCTTGGTGGCGAATCCGTCGGCCTTGACTTTGCATACTCTGATGCCGAGGGGCAGAGCGTAAGCCTCCTCGTAAACGGAGAGATGTTTGTGAAGCTGACAGGCAGCGTGAGCACAGCGGATCCGTCTTCTGTTCAGAAACTTGACACGACGGGGGCAGTGGAGCTGAAGAGCAGCGATGATTTTGAGAAGTATCTCGCAGACGCTGACCCGTCTGCTCTCCTGGAAAAGCTTCAGGCGGCAGGAGTTCCGCAGGAGCTTCTTGGAGCAGAGCTGGAGCAGACAGAAGGTGCGGCAGCTTAAGCTGCAGGAAACTGGTCGCCTGGCTTGGCGCATCAAAAGCAGTGCCCATGAAATAACTCGAAAAGCAGGGAGACGCGGAAAGCGTCCCCTGTTTTTTTAGTGGGAGATTATTCCACGGCCTTGAGAGATTCGGCCATAGGGATTGCGCGGATGCGCTTTCTCATCAGGAGATTGACCATGTAGGCAAACAGGTTGGTGATCAGGACGGCAAGGATATAGCTGACCGATCTGATCCGTGTCAGGAAGACCATATTGTCGACAAGGATCCGGCTCATCACAGCGCGGTGGAAGAGCATGCCGAGCGGAAGACCGATGAAACTGGCAATGAGAGAGAGAATCAGATTCTCCCGGAGAACGTAGCTGTCGGTTTCCTTTGGGTAAAAACCGAGGACTTCGACGGTTGCAATCTCACGGCTGCGCTCAGCCAGATTGATCGAAGTCAGGTTATAGATGACGATTAGCTCAAGCGCGCCTGAAAACAGAATCAGCAGAAGAACGATATAGTAGACGCAGGAGAGTGCCTTATCTGCTGTTTCCTTTGAGAGGGACAGCCTGCTGACCTGCCGGACACCCGGAATCCCGGCAATCTGCTGTGCGAGGGCAGCGTCTGCTGCTTCAGAAGAAGCATCTTTCGCAGTCGTCTGAGTGCCGCTTGTCCGAATCAGCAGTGTGTCGGGTTTCCATTCCCCTGTCTGCTTCCTCAGCGTATCAGCATTCAGAATCAGGGCATTGTCAAGATAGTTGTCAAAGATGCCGCTGACGGTGGCTGTGATATCCTGACGGGCCGCATCCCTTATGATCAGAGTGTCGCCGACGGAGAGAGACAGCTTCTGTGCGATTTTTGTGCAGACGAGTACCTCTCCGGACGGAGGGAAGAGACATGCCTTGTCTGCTGTCTTCAGTGTCCAGAACGACATAAAGGTCTCCGGCTGGTCGGTGCTGTAGAGATTGATGGCTGACATGGAGCTTTTGTGTGCCTTGACGCTGACTCGGGACAGGCTGCAGGAGCAGGCTGCAGAGTCTGCGGCGATTCGGAAGAGCCTGTCTGTCACATCATCGATTTTTGACGATGTGACAGTCGCTTCAAGCTGGTAGCGCTGGATGGTCCTGTACTGGAGATCTGTGATACCGATCAGGGAATCTTTGACGCCAAAGCCTGTCAGTACCAGTGCTGCGTAGCAGCTGATGCCGACAAGCATCATAAACAGACGCTGCTTGTAGCGGAGCATGTTCCGGAGCGTGATTTTGTGGAGAAATGAAAGCCGTTTCCAAAATGGAGTAACGTGTTCAAGCCAGATTCGTTTCCCACTTTTTGAGACGCCTGGGCGGATGAGCTCGGCAGGACGAATCGACAGCTCGCTTCGGACAGACAGCCAGGTGCAGAGCAGAATACCGGTGATCGATACAAGGCCCGTCATGACTGCAAGCGGCAGGCTGGAGGTATACTGGATCCTGGCAAAGCCATAGACGGAGCTGAGGGCAAGCCAGAAGACCTTTGGAATGAGAAGGGTACCGGCAAAATATCCGCCGGCCCAGCCGATGTGGGCTGCACTTCCGGCGTACAGAAGGTACTTCGCGCTGATCTCCGCAGTTGAAAAGCCCAGTGCCTTGAGCGTCCCGATCTGCGTACGCTCCTCCTCGACCATTCGCGTCATGGTTGTAACACAGACCAGCATGGCGATCAGGGCAAAGAACAGTGGGAATAAATCTGCGATACCACTGACGATCGAAATGTCATTTTTGAAGATGATCATGACGGTCGTATGGTGTTCGCGGCTCAGCCGGTGAAGCAGCTTCAGAATCCCTTTGCCTGTCTCGTAGTCGAGGGCGCCGGTTGGCTCGTCGCAGAGCAGGAGCTTCGGATTCTTTGCCAGGGCGCGTGCAATGGCGACGCGCTGCTGCTCGCCGCCGGAAAGCTGTGCGGGAAAATGTCCGCCCCGGTCTTTCAGACCGACGAGGGAGAGCGCCGCCGTCGCGTCGATCGGGTCTTTGCAGAGCTGGGCGGCGATTTCGATGTTTTCGAGCGCCGTGAGATTCGGGATCAGGTTGTAGAACTGGAAGACAAACCCGACGTCATGCCGGCGGTAGTCGACCAGCCTGCGGTCATTGAGCGCAGAGACTTCCGAACCATCCACAAAGATACTTCCCGACGTGATGGTGTCCATCCCGCCAAGCAGGTTGAGCAGGGTTGTTTTCCCGGCACCGGAGGATCCCAGCAACACGCAGAATTCGCCCTTCTGCATGCTGAACGAGACGTCATCCAGCGCCCTGACAGGGACTTCACTTGTCCCGTACAGCTTCGATACATGATCAAATTCGATATACGCCACGATACCCACCCGGCCTTTCTGTTCCTGTTTTGCATTCACTATATCACGAAGTCATATACTTTTTGTGCGGGAGAACATTGAATTCACCGCATCTGCAATTCACTGCATTTGCACAGCGGAAGCTGTGTCCGGATATCTGCCTGAATCACTTCCAGGGTTCGGAAGGGCTTCGTAAGCAGCCCGGAACAGCTGTCGGAACGATAACTGTAAATATTTCGGAATTATATAAGTATTCCAGCAATTCCCGCAATTATTATTCCGCCAGATAGAGTATAGTTGTGCTCGAAGCGATGATGGCAGAAAACACAGAGGGATGGAAAATGAACCGGGAAGAAGCGGAAGAATACCTGTACTGTGCGCTGGATATCGGCCAGCTGCTTCTTGCCAGCGGCGCGGAGGTCAACCGGGTCGAGGACACAATCAGCCGGGTGATGGCGGCAGCCGGCGTTCCGAAGGTCGAGGTGTTCTCGATCACATCGAATATCACGGTGACTGCGCACCTGGATGGGTTCCAGACGCTGACACAGATGCGGAGGGTGTATGCGATCCGCACCAATATGCGGCGGATTGAGGAGCTCAACCAGCTGTCGAGGGATATCTGCGCGAAGAAGCTGAAGCCGGAGGAAATCCGGGACAGGATCGAGCAGATTCAGGAAGAGAAACCGGCAAACAGCTGCCTGCTTCCGATCGGATATGCCATCGTATCAGGTGCATTTGCCCTGTTCTTCGGCGGCGACCTGAACGACTTCGCGGCTTCCGTGCTGATCGGATTTCTTCTCTGCTACATCGAGCGGCTGATTTCAAGGTTCACGGACAATATCCTGATGACGGCATTGATCTGGTCGACGATCGGCGGCTTTCTGGCACAGCTGACAGTCCTTTCAGGGCTGGGTCATCATGCAGACCTCATCAGCATCGGCAACATCATGCTGTTCATCCCCGGAATTGCCTTCACGAACTCGATCCGGGACATGTTTGTCGGCGATACCATCACCGGTCTGATCCGGTTTATGGAGTCGATTCTCCTGGCGGGCATCATTGCGGTCGGCTTCACGCTGGCCGGGCGTATTCTGGCCGGACTGCTGTGAAAAGGACTCAGCAGGAGCGTGTTTCCGAAATGCGAAGGGTGCAGTCTGCTGAAAAGGGCAGGACAGGAAAGGGCAGGACAGGAGAAGCGCAGAACGGGAAAAGTGCATGATGTGGAAAGCGCAGGACGTGGAAAGGGCAGGACAGGAAAAGCGCAGGAGGGTGAAAGAACTGTATGGAAGTCTGGAAGATTGTGCTGCAGTTTGTCACGGCGGTGGCGGGCTGCTTTGGATTTGCGATTGTGTTTCATGTCGGCTGCAATGAGTGGCTGGTTGCGTCTTTTGGCGGTGCTGTCTCCTGGGCGGCCTATCTTTTGATGCTTTCTGCATCTGGGAATGATTATGTGGCAGCTTTCGTCGGGTCAGCGGCTTCGGCCTTCTACGGGGAAATGATCGCCCGGAAGGTTCGTGCTCCTGCGACGGTCTTTACGGTGATCGCTTTCGTTCCGCTGATTCCAGGAGCGTCCCTGTACCGGGCAGCAGATGCATTGATGAACGGGCACAGCGAGGAAGGCAGACGGCTGGCGGTTTATACACTCGCATTCGCAGCCTGCATGTCGGCAGGCGTTGTTGTCACAACCCTGATTCTGCGGAAGATGGGGAAGGTCAGAGCCGGCAGAATATCCGGATGAGCGGCACCATGCGGCAGACAGATCTCGATGTACCCCCAGGAGCCCCTTCTGTGTGACCTTATCCACGTGCCATCAGACAGGTTCTGTGAAGCAGAGGCTGGTGTTCCATGTGATTCAGGGCTGATTCTCAGCTGGCAGCATCGACGTAGGCAATGGATGCCAGGAGGTCTGTCACCCCGCCCGTAAATCGCGTATACTGTTCCTGACATGAAATCGGCAGCGGTCGTCTGCTTGAACGCAGAAGGAGAAAGAATATGAGCATCATCGATATGAGCGGTTTTTGCCGCAAGGCAGAGGAGAATCACGTGCTGGGCGTTGTGGTTCAGCAGCATGGGCAAGAGATCGCAAGGCAGCTGTGGGACGCTGCGAGGCGCCGGGATGTCTACTCTGTCAGCAAGAGCTTTACGTCTGTAGCGGTTGGGATTGCGCAGAGAGAAGGACTTCTGTCGCTGGATGAGAAGCTGACAGATGCCTTTGCGGAGGACCTTCCGGATTTTGTCAGCCCGCACCTTGAGAAGGCGGCTGTCCGGGACCTTCTGACGATGTGTCTCGGCCAGGGAAAACCCTTCCTGATGGGCGCTGACCGCCCATTTTATCAGGAGACAGACTGGGTAAAGCTCTCGCTCTCCCAGCCGTGGGTCTGTGATCCTGACACGACATTTCTGTATAACAATGCCGGACCATATCTGGCCGGCATGCTTGTGCAGCGGCGGTCCGGATGCGACCTCATCCACTATCTGATGCCGCGGCTGTTTGTACCGCTCGGCATTCACCTGCCGACCTGGGAGATGGATCCGCTTGGCAACAGTTATGGGGCGGGCGGACTGTTTCTGAACATCGATGAGCTGGCAAAGTTCGGACAGCTGCTGCTTCAGGATGGGAGCTGGAACGGGAAACAGCTGATTCCGTCGGACTGGGTTCGCGAGGCAGGAAGAAAACAGGTGGACAACGGGGAGGACGGCTACGGCTACCTGTTCTGGATGGGACCGCATGGCAGTTTCCGCGCGGACGGCAAGTACGGTCAGTTCGTAATCGTCATGAAGGATGTGGACGCCGTGGTTACGATCATGTCAGAGAGCCACACAGAGCGGAAGATCCTGAACGCCGTATTTGAGGAGCTCTATCCGCAGCTGAAGGGTCAGTGAGGGGTGACCTGAATTTTACCAGATATTGAAATGACATCAATGTCATACTTTCACTGGACATCAACATAGACTGCACAGGAAAAGAACACAGAAAGCCTGGAGGCGCAGTTGTGGCCTCCGGCTATGCGGCCGGGCGCTGCGGGTTCAAAACAGCAGTGCTGACGAAGGCGAATCTGAAAGAGGCGGAGGCCCTGCGGGCAGCACGACAACCATCACACAATACATTTATCCAACATTTTATTTTCATTCCATGTCAGAATGACACAGACTTTACAGGCGCAGGCTATACTGTTTTCCGGATGCCGGAAAGATGCAAGACGCATACTTGGACTTCCGTGAAATTCAGCAGGGCCTGCGCCTCAGGACAGGTGGAAAACCTCCGGGATGCAGTCCGTGATCGATTTTCAGGCTTTCTTACCCGATTCTTTTTGAAGGGGTCAGAAACAGCGGACGGACGGCATTGCATGCAGATTCGTCATTCTGCGATAAATTGACGATTCAAATCTGAAATATCTGAACAAATCATTCCAACATCAGGACGCATCTCATTCTTTGTAAGGTATATTCTCCAAATAATTGCGAAGAACATGATAATAATGTTATAATCTCCTCAAGTGTTTAAACAAGATCAGATCGCTTTCCGGCTGTCTGAGCCGGAAATCTGACGAAAAGGAGGAGACGGATATGCTGGAGCAGTCCTGCTATGACCTGGCGGACAGGTGCATAGCAAAACATGGAGCAAAGCCATCCTCGCTCATCCCTGTGATGGAGGACATCCAGGATGAGCTGCGCTATCTTCCGGGGGAGCTGTTGTCCTACGTGGCGGAAAAGATCGGCGTCAGCGAGGCGGAGGCCTACGGCGTCGCGACGTTCTATGAGAATTTCTCATTTGAGCCGAAGGGAAAGTTCGAGATCAAGTGCTGCGACGGAACAGCCTGTCATGTGAAGAAGGGGATCGCCGTGATAGAAGCCCTCCAGAAGGAACTGGGGCTTGGAAAAGATAAGCATACGACGGACGACATGCTGTTTACGCTGGAGACGGTTTCGTGCCTGGGCGCCTGCGGACTGGCGCCGACCATGATGGTCAACGGCAAGGTTCATCCGCGCATGACACCTGACTCTGCTGTCGCGCTGGTCAGAGAATTGAGAGGTGAGGAATCATGACGATCGCATCGAGAGAGGATCTTCAGCGTGCGCGTCTTGACGCTGACCGGGAGATGAAGAAACAGGATGTCCGCGTGCTGGTGTGCGCGGGAACAGGCTGCGTAGCCTCGGGGTCAGAGGCTGTCTATGAGGAGTTCAGAAACCAGCTGGAAGGACGGGAAGGGATCTCCCTTTCCTTTGCCCCTCACGAGCATACGAAAGTGGCGGCGGTCTGTCATACGGGCTGTCAGGGCATCTGCGAGATCGGGCCGCTTGTCCGGATCCAGAGTGGAGATCAGGTTATTCAGTATGTGAAGGTGCAGCCATCAGACGTCAGTGCGATCATCATGCGGACCATTCTGCACGGTGAGGTCATCGACCACCTGCTCTATCACCAGCAGGCGCAGTATGTCAGTCCGGACGATATTCCTTTTATTGCGAAGCAGACCAGGGTCGTTCTGTCCAACTGCGGAAAGTACGAACCGGATTCGCTGTCGGAGTATATCTACTCGGGCGGCTTTTCAGCGCTGGAGAAGGCGCTCTTCGATATGACACCGCAGCAGGTGATCGAGGAGGTCTCGAACTCGGGACTCAGAGGACGCGGTGGCGCAGGGTTTCCCACCGGGCGCAAGTGGTCGCAGGTTGCCCGCCAGAAGGATCCCGTCCGCTATGTTGTCTGCAACGGCGATGAGGGCGATCCGGGTGCCTTCATGGACGGATCGGTCATGGAAGGCGATCCGTACAAGATGATCGAGGGCATGATGATTGCAGCCTATGCGGTCGGCGCCCAGGAGGGCTATATCTATGTCCGGGCAGAGTATCCGCTGTCGGTCGCCCGGCTTCGGGAGGCGATCCGGAACTTGGAGGAGGCAGGGCTTCTGGGATCGAACATTCTTGGAAGTTCATATTCCTTCAGGCTGCATATCAACCGCGGAGCCGGTGCCTTCGTCTGCGGAGAAGGGTCGGCGCTGACCGCTTCCATTGAAGGAAAGCGCGGAATGCCGCGTGTCAAGCCGCCGCGGACGGTCGAGCACGGGCTGTGGGCGAGGCCGACGGTTCTCAATAATGTCGAGACCTACGCGAATGTCCCGCGCATCATCACCGATGGTGCCGGGTGGTTCCGCTCCATCGGTTCTGAGAACAGCCCCGGGACGAAGACCTTCTCCCTGACCGGCGCGATCCAGAACACTGGTTTGATCGAGGTGCCGATGGGAACGACCATGCGGCAGATCATCTATGATATCGGGGGCGGTATCAAGGACGGGGGAACCTTTAAGGCGGTTCAGATCGGCGGCCCGTCCGGCGGATGTCTGACGGAGAAGGAGCTGGACGTCGGACTGGACTTTGAGTCAGTTAAGAAGTATGACGCGATCATCGGATCAGGCGGCATGGTCGTCCTGAACCAGAGCTCCTGCATGGTCGAGGTTGCACGCTTCTTCATGGGGTTTACCCAGCGTGAATCCTGTGGGAAATGCACGCCCTGCCGCGAGGGAACCAAGCGGATGCTGGAGATTCTGCAGAAGATTGTCGACGGAAGAGGAGAGATGAGCGATCTGGACGAGCTGGAGGATCTGGCGCAGATGGTTCGTTCCATGTCGCTCTGCGGTCTTGGAAAGAGTGCGCCGCTTCCTGTCATCAGCACGCTTCATCAGTTTCGGGATGAGTATGTGGAGCATATCGTGGACAAGAGATGCCGCGCGCATGTCTGCGCGAAGCTGCGCCGCTTCATCATCGACCCGGACAAGTGTGTCGGCTGCGGAAAGTGCGCGCGCAACTGTCCGGCAGGCGCAATCATCGGCGCGAAGAAGATGCCGCACAAGATTGTCACGGATGCCTGCATCCGCTGCGGAAGCTGCCAGGAGAACTGTGCGTTTGACGCGATCTATATCGAGTACTGAGGAGGGGTGAGAGATGGGGGTCATGACAATCAATGGAAGGCGTGTTGCCTTCACAGATGAGAAGAATGTGCTGTCTGTCATCCGCAAAGCGGGGATCAACATCCCGACTCTGTGCTATCTGTCGGAGATGTCGACCTTCGGAGCCTGCAGACTCTGCATGGTGGAGGACGAGCGGGGAAAGATGTTTGCGTCCTGCTCGGAGGTTCCGAGGGACGGGATGACAATTTATACAAATACGGTCCGTCTTCAGAAGTACCGGAAGATGATTATTCAGCTGCTTCTGGGCTCGCATAACCGGGACTGCACGACCTGTGCGCAGAGCGGGGACTGCCGGCTGCAGGATCTGGCGCATAAAATGAACATCACCTCCGTGCCTTACCATGACACGCGGGATGTGCACCCGATTGACACCAGTTCGCCGTCGATTGTCAGAAACATGAACAAGTGCATTCTCTGCGGTGACTGCGTGAGGGCCTGCTCGGAACTGCAGGGGCTCGGTGTTCTGGAGTTTACGAGAAGAGGGGCGGACGCCCTGGTCTCGACGGCGTTCGACCGCCCGATTGCCCAGACCAGCTGTGTGAACTGCGGGCAGTGCCGTGTGTACTGTCCGACCGGGGCGATCACGATCCACTCCAACGTGGATGAGGTCTGGGAAGCAATCGGCGATCCGACGGTCCGGGTTGTCGCGGAGATCGCGCCGGCTGTCCGGGTCGCTGTGGGAGATGCATTCGGCATGAAGGACGGCGCCGGTGTGATGGGTATGATCGTGAACGCAATGCACCGGATGGGATTTGACGAGGTTTACGATGTGACGCTGTCGGCGGATCTGACCATTATGGAGGAGGCGCAGGAGTTTCTGGAGCGGCTGTCGGAGAACCGGAATCTGCCGCTGATGACATCCTGCTGCCCGGCATGGGTGAAGTTCTGCCACGACCAGTATCCGGAGTTTGAACAGAATGTCTCAACGTGCAGAAGTCCGCAGGGCATGATGAGCGCGGTCCTGAAGGAATATTACAGGGATCCGGAAAATTCGCAGGGCAAAAAGACGGTTGTCGTTTCGGTGATGCCGTGCACGGCGAAGAAGATGGAGATCCGCTGGAAGAGAAATTACACAAGAGGGCAGCAGGATACGGATATCGCGATCACTTCGACGGAGCTGATCAATATGATCCGCGATTTCGGCCTGGAGCTGGGAGACCTCGATCCGGAGGCCTGTGACATGCCGTTTGGCCTGGGCTCGGGCGGTGGCGTGATCTTCGGAACGAGCGGCGGCGTGACCGAGGCGGTTCTCAGAAGGCTGGCGCCGAATCACAGCAAGCAGCTGATGGACAACATCGCCGACTGCGGTGTCCGCGAGAAGAAGTGGATCCGGGAGTTCACGGTCAGCTACAAGGACAGAGACCTGAGGATCTGCGTCGTCTCAGGGCTTGGAAATGCCAGGGTCGTGCTCGACAGACTCAAAGCCGGGGAGGTGCAGTATGATCTGATTGAGGTCATGGCCTGCAGAGGCGGCTGCGTCATGGGCGGCGGACAGCCGGTCATCCTCGGGCGCACGCCGCGGGATGCCCGCACGGCAGGACTCTATCGAATCGATAATAATGAATCTGTCCGGAAGTGCGATGAGAACCCGCTCGTCCAGAACCTGTACAAGGGCATGCTGAAGGACAAGGCGCACGAGCTTTTGCATGTACACGCAGCAGACGAAACCCGATAACAGGGCGCGCAGCTGCAGGCTTTTGCATGTGCAGGGGACAAGACCTTGATCCGTTCACGAGACATATGGTGCCGGTAAAGGCTTTCGCATATACATGCACAGACAGATGATGCCGGCATCCGATGCCGTGGCCTGCAGAGAAACGAACATACAGAAAAAAGCCAGGCGGAGCAGCGCTGCCCCGCCTGGCTTTTTTTGAAGATGACGAACTGGAAGTCATCGAAGAACCTTACTCCAGCTCGAATGCGCCTGTATAAAGCTGGTAGTAGACGCCCTTCTGGGCGATCAGCTCGTCATGCGAGCCGCGTTCGATGATTCTTCCGTGGTCGAGCACCATGATGGCGTCTGCGTTGCGAACGGTGGAGAGTCTGTGTGCGATGACGAAGACGGTGCGTCCCTTCATCAGGTTGTCCATGCCTTTCTGGACAAGGGCCTCGGTTCTGGTATCGATGGAGCTGGTTGCCTCATCGAGGATCATGACTGGCGGGTCAGCGACCGCCGCGCGGGCGATGGAGATCAGCTGGCGCTGCCCCTGTGAGAGCTGCGCGCCGTTTCCGGTCAGGAAGGTGTCATAGCCGTCCGGAAGCCGGGTGATGAAGTCATCGGCGTTTGCAAGCTTCGCGGCGGCGATACATTCCTCGTCGGTCGCATTCAGGCGGCCGTAGCGGATGTTGTCCATCACGGTACCGGTGAAGAGATTGACATCCTGAAGCACGACGCCCAGTGACCGCCTCAAGTCGGGCTTCTTGATCTTGCGGATGTTGATGCCGTCGTAGCGGATCTTTCCGTCCGGGATGTCGTAGAACCTGTTGATCAGATTCGTGATCGTCGTCTTTCCGGCGCCGGTGGCGCCGACAAAGGCAATCTTCTGGCCCGGCTTTGCATAGAGCGTGATGTCGTGAAGCACCAGCTTGTTCGGGACGTAGCCGAAGTCGACGTTGAACATCCGGACATCACCCTGCTGCGGCGTGTAGGTAAGCGTCCCGTCATGATGCGGGTGCTTCCACGCCCACTTTCCGGTCAGATGGTCCGTCTCATGGATGGTTCCGTCCTTGTCATACCCTGCATTGACCAGCTCCACATAGCCGTCGTCTTCCTCGGGCTTTTGGTCCATCAGCTCAAAGACACGCGAGACACCTGCAAGGCCGAGTGCAATCATAGAGACCTGCATGGATGCCTGGCCGATGGACTGCGCCAGCTGCCTGGTCATGGCCAGAAATGATACAATCACGCCGATTGTGACGGTGTCGATCCCGGTCAGTGTCAGGTTCGGCGCCTTGAGCGTCACGAGAAAGCCGCCCAGGATTGCCAGAGCGATGTACATGATGTTTCCGACATTTCCAAGAATCGGCATCAGCATGAAGCCGGCGCGGTTCGCGCGGTCACTGTCCTCGAAGAGTTTCTGGTTAAAGGTACGGAAGTCAGCCTTCGCAGCCTCCTCGTGGTTGAAGACCTGGACGACCTTCTGACCATTCATGATTTCCTGAACGAAGCCCTCCTCGGCAGCCAGTGATTTCTGCTGATCGACCATACCGCTTGCGGAACGTCCCGCGAAGGTTTTCGAAATCCGGCTCATGACGTACATGAAGAACGCGACGCCGATGGTCATCCAGACAGAGAACTTCAGCATGGAGATGACGATCGCGATGACGGAAAGGCCGGTCTGATAGATCATCGGGAGCGACTGACCGATCATCTGCCGGATCGCATCCGTGTCGTTGGTGTAGGTGGACATGATGTCGCCGGTCAGGTGCTGGTCGAAATAGCGGATCGGAAGCGTCTCCATGCGGTCGAACATGTCATCCCGCATGTGCTTCAGCGTGCCCTGCGTTACCGTCGCCATGATCTGGGTATAGATGTTGGAGGCAATGACGCCTGCCGCGTACACGGCGATCATGGTTCCGATGATGGAGAGCAGCTGCGGATAGACTGCCTGCAGGCCCTTGGTCAAGCCGGGCGTGATGGCGGTGTCGACGAGGGTCTGCAGGAAGACCGACGCGATGACGCCTGAAAGCCCGGAGACGGCGAGGCAGATCAGGACGATGACAAGGCGCCATTTGTAAAAATGAAACATATATTTCATCATCCGGCTGAAGGTGCCGGGCTTTACCGGCGGACGCCCCGAGGGCTGCTTTTTCCCGGAACGGACCTTGTCTGCGCTGCGCGGATCCGAAGCCAGGGCTTCAGGCTTCGCCTGAGCCGCTGTGGCTGCCTGAACGGCCTGGGTCTGAACGGCTGTTTGATTCTGTGCTGCTGCCATCTTACGCATTCCTCTCTTCCTGATTCTGTGCCCCTGTCTGCGTTTCTGTCTCGTCCTGCTGGGCACTGCGGGTCTGGGAGTCGTAGACCTCCCGGTAGATGCCATGCTTTGCGAGCAGCTCCTCATGCGTACCCTGCTCAACGATGCGTCCGCCGTCCATGACAATAATGTTGTCCGCATCCTGGACGGAGGAGACGCGCTGCGCAATGATGATCTTCGTGGTGTCCGGAATCTCCTCGCGGAACGCCTTGCGGATCAGTGCGTCCGTCTTCGTATCGACGGCTGAGGTCGAGTCATCGAGGATCAGGATCTTCGGCTTTTTCAGAAGCGCCCGGGCGATGCAGAGCCGCTGCTTCTGGCCACCCGATACATTGGTTCCACCCTGTGCGATCATCGTCTGGTACTTGTCCGGGAACTCCTGGATAAAGCTGTCAGCCTGTGCCAGCTCGCATGCATGGCGGATTTCCTCATCTGTGGCATCCGGGTCTCCCCAGCGAAGGTTCTCGCTGATCGTACCCGAGAACAGGACGTTTTTCTGCAGAACGCAGGCAACCTGATCGCGCAGGACTGTGAGGTTGTACTTCCGGACATCCTCGCCGCCGACGCTGACGGATCCCTCAGACACATCGTAGAGTCTGGAGATCAGCTGTACGAGGGACGATTTTGATGAGCCGGTTCCGCCGATGATGCCGAGCGTGGATCCGGACGGAATGTGGAGACTGACATCGGACAGCGCATATTTTTTGCTGCGGTCTGAGTATTTGAAGGAAACATGGTCAAAATCCACGCGGCCGTCGGCGACCTGTGTCAGTCCATTTTCGGGTGAGGTGATCGTAGCGTCGTAGGAGAGAACTTCCGCGATACGTTCCGCCGATTCCTCGGCGATCATACACAGCACGAAGATGAAGGACAGCATCATGATGGCAACCAGGATCTGCACACCGTAGTTAATCAGGGACGAAAGTTCGCCTGTGGTCAGCGCGGAACCCTTCGTGGAGATGATCAGGCGGGCACCGATATAGCTGATCAGGGTGATGGAGGCAAACACGCAGGCCTGCATGGAAGGCGTGTTGAAGGCCAGAATCTTCTCAACATGGGTGAAGTCGTGCCGAACCTCCTCCGATTCCTTGTGAAACTTGTCCTTCTCATAGTCCTCCCGTACGAAGGACTTGACCACGCGCATCCCCTGGATGTTCTCCTGCACGCCATTGTTCATCGCATCATAGCGCTTGAAGATGCGGACGAAGATCGGATGCGTCTTGATCGCGATGCCGAAGATAATGATTCCCAGAATCGGAATCATGACCAGGAAAATCAACGACATTTTTCCGTTGATGGAAATGGCCATCACAACCGAAAAAATGATCATCAGTGGCGCACGAAAAGCCCCGCGTACCAGCATTGCGAAGGCGTTCTGGACGTTCGTGACATCGGTTGTCATGCGGGTAACCAGGGAAGCCTCCGAAAAGCGATTGATGTCGTGGAAGGAATAGGTCTGTACGCGGTCAAAGATGTCCTGCCGCAGGTTCTTTGCCAGCCCGCAGGAGGCCTTCGAGGACTCTGCTGCGGCTGCTGCTCCGAAGAACAGGGAGATAAATGAGATGACCAGCAGCCACACACCGTAGTACACGACTGGCTGGATGGACCGTTCTCCCATGTGGTCGATGAGCTTTGCCATCAGGAACGGGATGATGACTTCCATGATGACCTCGCCCGAGACCAGCAGCGGGGAGAGGATGGATTCCCGTTTGTATTCCCGAAGGCTTTTTGCCAGTGTCTTGATCAAAGCTGTTCCTCCTTCTGAGTCTGATTGGGACGGATCGTTTTTGCCGGAATTGTGTCAGGATTGTTTCCAGATACATTGTCCAGCAGCTTGTGCAGAAGGCGCCTGAGCTCGACAGCCTCCTCGGGTGTAAATCCGCGCACAAGCTCCTGCTCGGCCTGCCGTTTCTGTCGGATGGACTCGTCCCGGAACCGGTCGGACTTTTCCGTTGTCCGGACGATTCGTCCGCGGTGGTCGTCCGGGTTGACCTCCACCGTCAGAAATCCTTTTTTCTCCATGCGGGAGATGATGCCGACGACCGTCGGGTGTGAAACCTGGAGATGCGTCTCGATTTCCTTCTGCGTCACGGCACCGCCGTGCGTATGGATGAAAAACATAGTCTGGAACTGGCTCATGGTCAGCCCGGATTCTTTCAGACGGATGTCCGCCTGGTATTTCAGTCGTTCACCGACAATCTTTATCAAGTGGCCGATATCATCGTACACACGCCAAAGCCCTCCTTTCTGAAATGGAACCTGCAGGAACCCATGCAGCCTGTATCCGCTTCATATTGTCCTATATATGTAGCATGCTACAATTCAACGTAGACCTATTATATGCCTTATGCTTCCGAGGTGAAATTGTGAGATGCTCCAAAATGTAGCACGCTACATAATAAAAGCGGAAACATTCTGCACAAGGCATGTCAATCTGTGTCAATTTCTTCGCGCATTGGGAAGAGTATCCATGTTATGATGAAAGAAAGGAAGGGCGGCTGCACCATTGGCCGGTACATACAGGAACAGACGGAGGATTGATGATGGCGGAGAGAAATCTCGATTTTGACACATACGTTGACCGCAGAAATACAGACTGCCTGAAATATGACTTCGCAAAGCGCAGGGGGCTGCCGGAGGATGTGCTCCCGCTCTGGGTCGCAGACATGGATTTTCGAACCTCGTCCTATGTGGAGGATGCGCTGGTGGAGCGCGCGAAGAACGGTGTGTTCGGTTACACTGAGTCCGGGGAGGCTTATTTTCAGGCGGTTGCCGGCTGGATGGAGCGCCATCACGGCTGGGGGATTCATCCGGAGTGGCTAATCAAGACGCCGGGTGTTGTGTTCGCTCTGGCGATGGCGGTCAGAGCCTATACAAGGGAAGGCGATAACGTCCTTATTCAGCAGCCCGTCTACTATCCGTTCAGCGAGGTGATTCTGGAGAACGGGAGAAATGTGGTCAGCAGCGATCTCTACCTGGGGGAGGACAACCGCTACCACATCGATTTTGATGATTTCGAGCGCAAGATTGAGGAGAATGACATCGGCCTGTTTTTGATGTGCAGTCCGCACAATCCGGTCGGAAGAGTCTGGACACGCGATGAGCTGATGAAGATCGGGGAGATCTGCGTCCGTCACAACGTGATTGTCGTCAGTGACGAGATTCACAACGACTTCATTTTCGAGGGGGAACACCATGTCTTTGCGACGCTGAGCCCTGAATTCGAGCAGATATCTGTCATCTGCACGGCGCCCAGCAAGACCTTCAATCTCGCGACGATGCTGCTGTCGAACATCTTTATTCCGGACGTCCAGCTGCGGAAGCGTTTTCTGAGGGAGGTCAGCGCAGCAGGAATGAGCCAGCTGTCAGCCTTTGGACTGACGGCCTGCCAGGCGGCATATGAGCACGGGGAAGAGTGGTATCATGCGATGCTTTCCTATGTAAAGGGAAACATCGATTATGTGTATCGCTACGCACAGGAGCATTTCAAAAAGATCAAGGTGGTCCATCTGGAGGGAACCTACCTGCTGTGGCTTGATTTTCGCGGGACAGGGCTGTCGTCCGGGGAGATAGACCAGAAGATCATCTACGAGGCAAAGCTGTGGCTGGATTCCGGAAAGATTTTCGGGAGTGCCGGAAGAGGCTTTCAGCGGATCAATACTGCCTGCCAGCGCGCGACCCTCGAGGAGACGATGGAGCGGATCCGGAGAACTTTCGAAGCGTAAGCCGGCGCAGCAGGGCTGTGATTGGACCACGCAGCCAATAAGACCTGCGTCAGGCAATGTCAGGGGGCGTGAGTGGAAATGGATGAGGAGAAGAAGGCCATCCGTGCGCAGATCCGCAGGCTTCGCGCGCAGATGACCCGGGAAGAGATCGGGCAGCGGAGTCAGGAAATCTGGCAGAGGGTTCTGGGGAGCGGCGCGTACAGAAGCTGCAGTGTCATTTACATCTATATGAGCCTTCCCGGGGAGGCAGAGACCAGGACACTGATTCAGCGGGCCTGGGAAGACGGGAAGAAGGTCGCTGTGCCGAAGACCGACCTGGAGAAAAGACAGCTCCACTTTTACGAAATCAGGCATTTTGGACAAGTGAAGCCCGGTGTGATGGGGATCCTGGAGCCGTCGGAGGAAGAGGGAGCCAGGCGCGCGCCGGACCCGGATGGGGCTGTTCTCATGATCATGCCGGGGGTTGCCTTTGACAGACGGCGCAGCCGGATCGGATACGGTGGCGGGTTCTATGACCGGTACCTGGACCTTCACCCGCACCTTCAGACGGCGGCGGTCGCCTTCGACTTCCAGATCCTGGACAAGGTGCCGGCCGGCGAACATGATAAAAGGCCAGACTGCATCTATACGCCCTCGGAAGTGATCCGGTAATTAGGCTGCTCTGTCGGCTGATGGGAAGTGGAAAAACTGGTATCGAATGGAAGAAAGTGAGGAGATGGGAGACAGGCCGGGCGTGATGTCTGGGCTGCTCACAGAGGGCAATCGAAGAAAGGAGAGAAGGGAGATGGCAGACAGAAAATGTGCGGGCCGCCTGATCGCGGGAGTTCTTTGTGCAGGACTGGCGTTCTGGAGCTTTGGAACGGGACCGGCAGCAGGCATCCTGGCGTACGCAGGGCTGACAGCCTATGGTGCGGAATCAGACGCGGAGGCCGGCGCTGAGAGAAAATCTGAGACGGATACGAAGGAAGATGCGGAGTCAGAGACAGCCCTGCTGCTTCACCCGACGATCCGAGGATACTTCAGGTATGCCAGCGGGCAGCAGAGCGGGGAGGAGCTTCTGGCCCAGATTTCATACCCGGAGATTCATATTCCGATGGAGGAGGCGCGCTTTTCTGCACTCAGCAGTGCGCTCTCTCAATACAACAGCGAAAAGAAGGCGTCCTCCCTCGAGGCGCTGAAGACACTGACAGAGTCCGCAAAAGAAATCCACCAAGATGGCAATACGGATGTTTCCTGTTCCCAGGAATGCGAAGCTAAGATTGCCAGGGCAGACGGGATCGCTTTCAGTATTGTGGAGAACGACTCCAACTATCTGGGAGGCGCTCACGGTTACTATGAGAAAACCGGGACAGCCTATGACAGCAGGAGCGGACAGCTTCTGGCTTTCACAGACGTGGTGCAGGACTGCGATGCGGCGGCAGCCCGTGTTGTGCAGAAGCTCTCCCAGGAGTATCCGGAACTGAGCTTCCCGCCGGAGAAGGAAAAGCTGGCCTCTTCCATGAAGCAGAGGGATGCCGGGCAGGATCAGTCGGTCTTGTTTCACTGGTATCTGACCCCGCTTGGCGTGAACCTTGTCTTTCCGCCTTACACGCTGGGATGCTATGCGGAGGGGCAGCAGGAGATCCAGCTTTCCTTCGAGGAAGATCCTGGTCTGTTTCACTCCAGATACAGCCAGGTTCCGGAGACATTCGTTGTTCCATTTGACCAGGATACGGGCATCCGGGCGGATGTCACAGGAGATGGGGCAGTTGACCGCATCACTGTCGGCGGCGAGATGGACGAGACAGGGGCGTACAAGGATTTTACCGTCAGCGTGAACGACCAGGCGCTGACGCTTTCGGATTTTCCATATTACAGCACGGAGCTTTATCTCATCAGGTCGAACAGCCGCTATCAGCTTTACACTTTCTGCAAGTCGGACAATGATTACCAGATCCTGAAGGTCTTCTCGCTTGGAAATGGAGCACCGGCTGAGCAGACGCCGCCTTCTGCAGACGAGGGGCGTCTGGACCCGTACAATCTCGGCGTGAGATCGACCGAAACAGATAACGGGAGTGAGACGGCAGAGATCGGCCAAAGCGGCAGCTATGAGCGCGCATACAGTGATGATACGAATGCGCTGACCGATCCGGGCAGCATGCTGCTTTCGACCCGGATGGATGCCATGAGCACCTACCAGGCCTGCAAAGCCTATACGGCTGAAGCGGGATATCCGGTCAGCAGCGATCCATACTATCAGGCAGACGCAGATAATATCCGGCTGACCCTGAAACAGGCGGCTGAGTTTGAGACCGTCTCGGAAAGCGGAGAGCAGACAGGAAAGGCATCCTACCCGGAAGGTACTGTGTTCACGATTTTGCGGACGGATGGCGCAGGGACGGTGGATCTGAAGCCTGCAGCAGGAGAGGATAAAATTGCACGGGTGAGCGGCGACTTCTCTGACTGGCCGCAGCAGGTGAGCGGATTCGAACTGGAGACACTTTTCGACGGAACCGTGTTTGCAGGGTGATTGTTTTGCGAAACCGTTCTATAATACCGGCTGAGAAGACGTAATTTGGCTGTCTGAAGAGGAGGAACAGAGATGTCTGTGAAGTCTGGCAAGCTCGTGATCGTTGGAGCAGGAAAGGTTGGAAATGCGGTTCTGGATTCGGTTCTGCGTTTGAGCATCATCGATGAGATCGTGGTGATCAACCGAAACCGGGACAAGGCACTGGGAGCGGTCCTGGATGCCAGTCATACGACCGCATTTGAGTACAGCACCAATACGAGCATCCGGGTTGGCGACTATCCGGACTGTGCGGATGCGCAGATCATCGTGGTGACGGCGGGGCCAAGTATTGTCAAGGGTGAATACGACAGGAGCATTCTGCTGAAGCGGAACATCGAGGTGATGAATGGGGTCATGGCGAACATTACCCGGTACACGCGGGAAGCCATCCTGATCATCATATCGAACCCGCTCGATATTCTGACGTACTATTTCCAGAAGAAATACAACTATCCGGTAGACCGGATCTTCGGAACGGGGACGCTCCTGGATACCGCGCGCTTCAACAAGATGCTGGGCGATCTGTGCGGCGTCGATGCCAAGAATGTGACCGGGTTCGTTCTCGGTGAGCACGGGGAGACGTCCTTCATTCCGTGGAACACGGTCAACATCGTTGGGGTGCCGTTTCAGGAGATCGGGGAGAAGTTTCAGCCGGCTGTTCCCATCGACAAGGAGAAGCTTTTGAATGAGACGAAGGTGATCGGTCCGGAGATTGTCCAGCTGAAGGGGTATACCAGCGCCGGGGTGTCCCTTGCGGCCTGCCGCCTGATCGGGGCAATCGTGCGAAATGAGCGCTGCGTCGTCCCCGTTTCCACTGTGCTCCGCGGGCAGTATGGCATCGATGATGTCGCGATGAGCATGCCCTGTATCATTGGAAGCGATGGAATCAGTCGCGTGATCGAACTGACGCTCGACGAGGAAGGAAGGAGAGATCTAGAAGTCTGCCACGCACACCTGAGGGAGCTTCTGGAATCGGTCGGAGCATAAGGAAAACAAAGACTTGTATATGGATAATAGGAAGCAATCAATACAAACGAGACATCAGAATCTGAGCACCATGCAGTACCCGACGAGGTGGAGCATGGTGCTTCATTTCCTGCGGGGATCAAAGAGATGGTTTGCCGCGGCGATTTTCAGCGCCTGCGTGGTATCCCTGCTTGATCTGGCAAATCCGAAGATCATCGGCTTTACAGTGGACTCCGTGATCGACACGGGAAGCACCTCCGTCCCGTCCTGGCTGTCCGCCTTTGTGAAGGCTGCCGGCGGAATTGATGGAATCAGAAGCCATCTGTGGCTGATTGCGGTTCTGGTGGCAGGCGTCGCTGCGGTGCGGGCGGTATTCCGCTATTTCTTTGAGTTTTTTAACACGAAGGGGGCGGAAAAGCTGGTCAAGACGATGCGGGATGATCTGTTCGGGCACATTCTGCACCTGCCCTACGCATGGCACAGCGAGAATGCGACCGGTGATATTATCCAGCGCTGTACGAGTGATGTTGACACGGTAAAAACGTTTCTGTCAGACCAGCTGTCGGCGCTGCTTCGTACACTGATCCTGATGGGGCTGTCGCTGTTTTTCATGTTTCGGATTCATGTGAGGCTTGCCGCTGCAGCAGCTGTCTTTATCCCGGTGATTGTTCTCTACAGCCTGTTCTTTCACAGCCGGATCGGTGCGGCTTTTGAGAAGGCCGACGAGGAGGAGGGAAAGCTGTCCACGATTGCGCAGGAGAACCTGACAGGCGTACGCGTGGTGAGAGCATTCGGACGGGAGCTCTATGAGCGCCGCCGCTTCGAGGAACAGAACCGGATCTACACCGGATACTGGGTTCATCTGATGAAGGTGCTGTCCATGTTCTGGACGAGCGGGGATCTGGTGTCATACCTCCAGACGCTGGTCATTCTTGTCTACGGGTCGTACCTGGCTGCGACCGGCCGCATCACGGCAGGGGAGTTGATCGCGTTCATCTCTTACAATGAGCTGCTGAACTGGCCGATCCGTGCCCTTGGCCGAACCATCGCCGAGCTGTCCAAGACGGGCATATCAATCGATAGACTTCGATATATTATGAACGCCGAAGTGGAGCAGGATGCGCCGGGGGCTGTCTGCCCGCCGATGAACCGCGACATTGTGTTTGAACATGTGAGCTATGCATATGACAACGGGCAGGGAGAGGTGCTGCGGGATGTATCGTTCCGGATCAGGGGCGGCAGCGTCTTCGGAATCCTTGGCGGAACCGGAAGCGGTAAGTCAACGCTGATGCACCTTCTGGACAGACTTTATGACCTGCCGGATGGCGGCGGGAGGATCCTGATCGGGGATACAGATATCTCGAACATTCAGACAGCCTACCTCAGGCAGCATGTCGGGATGGTTCTGCAGGAACCTTATCTGTTTTCGCGGACCCTGTCAGAGAACATCGCCATCACTCAGAAACGCGTGGTGCTGGATGAAGTGCGCCGGGCAGCCCGGATCGCCAGCCTGGACGACACAATCGATCATTTCACGAAAGGATACGATACTTATGTCGGCGAGCGGGGTGTGACGCTCTCCGGCGGGCAGAAGCAACGCACGGCGATTGCGCAGATGCTGATCCGTCAGCCGGAGATCATGATCTTTGACGATTCGCTGTCCGCTGTCGACGCCGAGACCGATGCGAAGATCCGGGAAGCGCTGAAAACACGGACAGCCGGCAGCACGGTGATCCTGATTTCACACAGAATCAGCACGCTGATGCATGCGGACAGCATCCTTGTCCTTGATAAAGGAAGGGTGGCTGCACAGGGGACGCACAGGGAACTTCTGGAAAAGAGCCCTATCTACAGGAGAATCTATCAGCTTCAGCTGCAGGGTGCAGAGGAGATGCAGGAGAATGGACCTGAGGAACCGCAGCCAGAAGGACAGCAGACGACCAGCATCCGGCAGATTCCGCAGGAGCAAAAGGAACAGAGCGAACAGAACGAGGGAGACGTTCAGGTGCGGACGGCACAGCCGCGGTCCGCGCAGTTGAACAGACGGCAGATGGGAGATGTCCAGGCGCAGTCGGCACAGCAGGGAAAGGAGGAGCGCTGATGAAGGAAGACAACAAGGTTCGCTATCCGCTCTTCGGGTTTTTGAAAATCCGCCCCTATGTGCGGGCATACAGACGCACGATTCTGACAATGGTGCTGTGCGGCGCCTTCGTCTCGATGATCGATGCCGTCTACCCGCTGTTCAACCGGTATGCGCTGGATCATTTCGTGGCGGGAAGGACAACGGACACGATGCCGCAGTTTGTCCTGCTCTATGTTCTGGTCCTGATGGTTCAGGTGGTCACGAACTTCACCAGCACCTACTTCAGCGGGAAGGTGGAAATGTCTGTGGACAGGGATCTGCGCGATGCTTCGTTCCGGCATCTGCAGGAGCTGTCCTTCTCCTACTTCAATCAGAACAACGTCGGATACATCCACGCGCGCGTGATGAGCGATACGGGCAAGATCGGGGAGATGACGGCCTGGAGGCTGATGGACCTGGTGTGGAACGGCTCCTACCTGATCTTTATGATGATTCTGATGCTCGCCATCAACCGGAGGCTGTTTCTCTGGCTGCTGGTTCTGGTTCCGATTGATTTCTTCCTGATCTGGCTCTTCCAGAAGAAGTTGATTGTTCTGAACCGGAAGATCAGGGAGCTGAATTCGCGCATTACCGGGAACTTCAACGAGGGGATTACAGGAGCGCGGAGCATCAAGACGCTTGTGGTTGAGAAGCGGATGCAGGAGGATTTCGAGAAGGATTCCGAGGAGATGCGCCGCGTGTCTGTCGGAGCCGGACACTTCAGTGCGATGTTCATCTCGCTCGTGACGCTGATGGGATCGACAGCGCTGGCTCTGGTTCTCTGGAAGGGCGGCCAGATCACGATGGATGGAGTCATCCGGATCGGGACGCTTTCCGTCTTCATGAGCTATGCGCTCTCGATGATCGACCCGATTCAGCAGATCGTTGTCACCATCAGTCACCTGATCGGAATTCAGGTCAACATCGAGCGGTTCTCCAGGCTGATGGAGGAGAAGCCGGATGTGGCAGACAGCCCGGAGGTTCTTGCAAGGTACGGCGACATTTTTCATCCGAAGAAGGAAAACTGGGAACCGCTTCATGGAGACATCGAGTTTGATCATGTGGACTTCCGGTACCCGGACGGGGAGGAGTACGTTCTGAAAGACTTCTGCCTCAAGGTGCCGCAGGGGACAAATGTCGCCATCGTCGGCGAGACAGGGGCGGGCAAGTCGACACTGGTCAATCTTGTCTGCCGGTTCTACGAGCCGACGCGGGGAAGGGTGCTGATCGACGGGCGTGACGCCAGGGAGCGTTCGCTTCTGTGGCTGCACAGCAGCATCGGATACGTACTGCAGACACCGCATCTTTTCTCCGGAACAGTTCGTGACAATCTCCGGTACGGGAATCCGGACGCGGACGATGATGAGATCTGGAAGGCGTTGAAGCTGGTGTCGGCGGACGACGTCGTCCGCAAGATGGACAATGGCCTTGACTCGGAGGTTGGAGAAGGCGGAGATCTCCTCTCGACAGGAGAAAAACAGCTGCTTTCATTTGCGAGGGCGCTGCTGGCAGATCCGAAGATTCTTGTGCTGGATGAGGCGACCTCCTCGATCGACCTGATGACGGAGCATAAGATTCAGGACGCGATCAGAACGGTCATCGCCGGGCGCACAAGCTTTGTTGTGGCGCACCGGCTGTCCACGATAGTCGGAGCGGATGTGATCCTCGCTGTAAAAGACGGGAAGATTGTGGAGCAGGGGACACACCACGAGCTGATGCAAAGACACGGCTACTACTACGAGCTGTACACCCGGCAGTACGCCGACATGGCGGCAGACCTCGCCGCAGGGGGCTGAGCGCGCCTGATCCGCGAAAGCGGCCGCTCCGCAGCGGCAAGACCACGCCTCACCCCTTCGTCCGGGCGGCCATGTATGCGCCGTCCGGGACAATCTCGATCCAGTATCCGTCCGGATCTTCCAGAAAGTAGATGCCCATCGCGGTGTTCTCAAAGCAGATCCAGCCATTCTTCTTGTGATAGGCATGTGCCTTTTCGAAGTTGTCGGCGGTCAGGGCAAGGTGGTATTCCTGTTCGCCCAGGTCATACGGCTTCGTGCGGCCTTTCATGTATGTCAGCTCCAGCCGGAATCCGGTTTTGCCATCTCCGAGAAAGACGATTGTAAAGTCCGGCTGGTCATTTCTGGAAATCTCCTCGAGCCCGAGGGCGTCATGGTAAAACTTCAGGCTCTCTTCCAGGTTTTTCACGTTAAAGTTGAAATGATTAAAAGTAAACATTCTGTACTCCTTTCATGAGAGGGTCGTTTGCAAAAACATGCTTCACGGATGCAAGGTCTGCATTTTCGTGCATCGGGTAGATGGCGTCAGTGCTGCAGTACCGGAGAAAATCCCGGATGCCATACCCCGGCTCCTTCAGCCTCAGGTCATAGGGAATCATGGCGGCAGCAAAATGCGTGCCCTTGATCCGCGAGAGCTCATCGTGATAGAAATGAGCCAGACGCTGGTCATCCGCGTCGCCATCCCACCACCAGTTGTTCAGGTCACCCGCATGGTAGAGACTGCCTTCCGGTGTCCGGACCACGAAGGCGACACCGCGGTCGTTGGAAGCCAGCGTATAGACAGAAAATAATGTGGACGGTGCAAGCGAACCCTGGCTCAGACCGGGAGCATTCTGAAGGATGGATGCCTGGCTGGCTTCAGATGACGCGAAGGCATCGGACATCAGTGACTGGTGCGGACGGAGAAAGAAGAGTTTGCGGCTGTCCTTCAGGTCCGGGAAGCGTTCATCAATCAGAGGCTTCATGTCCCAGGAGAGAAGCCAGGCATCTGCGTCCAGCCCGAAGATATCCGGATTGTAGTGATCGCCGTGTGAATGGCTGACAAACACATAAAAAGGCTTTCTGTGGCCTGTGCGCGCGGGAAGCGTTCCTTTCCACCAGTCAAACAGAAAGTCCGCCTGCGCCGTTTCAACGAAAAAGCCACTGTGAAAAACATGTGTAACCTGCATAAATTGGCACCTCACGAAATCATTACGCAGTCGGAAAGGTTCCCAACCGTCCATTTCCATGATTGTAGGGCATACGGGGCGCTTTTGTCCATGGGGCTGTTCTGCCGGACGGTGCAGACAATCACCGCGTGGATCGCCTTCTGGACCGCTGCCTCAATTTAAAACGTTGAAACATGGTGCACGGCTGCGGCATTTTGGCAGCGTCTGGCGTTTCATGGTATACTGGACTAAAACAAAAGGCAGGCGGAATACCGCAGAAGGCAGAACGGGAGAGCGTATGACGGATCAGGGACTTGAAGAAAATGAGAAAATCGAGGAGCACATCGGAATGCTCCAGAGGGAGCCGTCCCCGGAAATGCTGGCGGTGACGCTTTCCACGATCCGCCGGAGAATGAAGCAGGGCGGACAGTTTGTCGTGGCGGTGTCGCCGGAGAAGACCCAGAAGCTGGAGCTGCGCATTCTGGAGAATGAAGGAAAGCGGTGGCTGGAGGCGTACACCAGCTTTGAGGAGGAGATGAAAGGCGCTCAGCCGGTGATGTCGACCTTCCTGTCTGACATCGGACAGGTGCTGAGGATGGCGCTTCAGAGCGATGAGGTGGAGGGGCTGGCTTTGAATCCGTACCACCGCGCGATCCTGCTCGACAAGCATCTCATCCGGCTGATCCTGGGAGAGGCTTGAGCGGACAGCCGTCAGGGGCTGGGAGGTATCAATGGCACTGTATGCGCTGGGAGATCTTCATCTCTCCTATCAGTCAAAAATCAAGTCGGCAGCGCAGCGGGAGAGTGCGCTCTGGCAGGGACATGAGGAACGGTTTCTCGAAAACTGCCGGGCCATGGTGACGGATGCGGATACCCTTCTCCTGCTGGGGGACCACAGCTGGGGAAACAAACTGCCATACTGCCGGAAGGATCTTGAGTATATCGAGTCGCTGCCCGGACGAAAGATTCTGCTGAGAGGAAACCATGACCATTTCTGGGATGTCAAGAAGACGGAACAGCTGAACCAGATGTATGAGGGAAGGCTTCATTTTCTGCAGAACAACTATTTTCTCTACAAAGACTACGCACTGGTCGGAACCAAGGGCTACTGCTTCGAGGGACCCTTCTACATGTCCCCCGGTGGGCAGATTGTGGGGTACGACGAGGAGGCATACGCCCACGCGCAGGCCCTGGTGGAGCGGGAGGCGGGGCGCCTTCAGAAGTCGTTTGATGCGGCAGTCAGGGACGGACACCGCAGGTTCATCATGCTGCTCCACTATCCGCCGACCAGTCTGATGGAGAGGGACAGCATCTTTACGAAGATGGCGGAGCAGTACCACGTCGAGCAGGTGATCTATGCGCACTGCCACGGCGAGGCACGCTTCCATGACAGCATTCGCGGCAGAAAGAAGGGGATTCTGTACAGCCTCGCCTCCGGCGACTGCCTGAGGTGGAAGCCGCTGAAGGTGCTGAGCTGAGGGGATCAGAGCGGCTGCGGATACCATGCAGAGCCTACGGATCAGGGATCGTACAGTGCTCGCCGTTGTCTCAGTCAAGCACCCTGGGATTGAAGACTGTGCATATGGAAAGGTCGGTCAGAGGCGCTGTGTGCGGACATGAGGAAGGTATGGAGCAGAGTACGGAGGATCATGGAAAAGTCTATATCGCAATTGACCTGAAGTCGTTCTTCGCCTCCTGTGAGTGCGCAGCCAGAGGACTGAACCCGTTGACGACCAATCTGGTGGTGGCGGACGTCTCCAAAACGGAGAAGACGATCTGTCTTGCAGTCTCTCCGTCGCTGAAACGCTACGGGATACCGGGGCGGGCAAGGCTGTTTCAGGTGGTCTCGGCTGTTTCCGCAGTCAACAGAGAGCGGAAGAGCAGGGCGCCCGGACGGACATTTTCGGGGACATCCGTCGATGACGAGGCGTTGAAAATAGATCCCGCTCTGGAGCTGGACTATATCGCGGCTCCGCCCAGAATGCGGCTCTACATGGAGACGAGCGCAAGGATCTACGGAATCTATCTGAAGTACGTGGCGCCCGAGGATATGCATGTCTATTCGATCGATGAGGTCTTCATCGATGCGACACCCTATCTGAACACATATGGACTGACCGCACACGAATTTGCCAGGAAGCTGATTGCGAATGTCCTGCACGAGACCGGCATCACGGCAACGGCGGGCATCGGTCCGAACCTGTACCTCTGCAAGGTTGCAATGGATATCATGGCCAAGCATATCCCTGCTGACAGGGATGGTGTGCGGATTGCGGAGCTGGACACACAGACATACCGCCAGCAGTTCTGGAGCCACCGGCCGCTGACCGACTTCTGGCGGGTCGGACGGGCAACGGAACGGAAGCTGCAGCAGGTCGGGCTTTTTACGATGGGGGACATCGCCAGGTGCTCGCTCGGAAAGCCGGAAGACTATTACAATGAAGATCTTCTCTATGACCTCTTTGGCGTCAGCGCGGAGCTTCTGATTGACCATGCCTGGGGCTGGGAGCCCTGCACACTGGCGGATATAAGGGCATACAGGCCGGAGAACCGCAGCATTTCATCCGGACAGGTTCTGCTGGAGCCGTACGATTTTGAGCATGGCAGGGTCATCATCCGGGAGATGGCGGAGAAGCTGTCGCTCGAGCTGTTCTCCAGGCGTCTTGTCACCGATCAGCTGGTGCTGGATGTGGGATATGACATCGATAACGTTGAGAATCCTGATCTTCGCGCTTATCTTCGGGGAAAGGTGACGCTTGACCGGTATGGCAGAAAGGTACCCAGGCCGGCGCATGGGTCTGAAAATCTCACAGCCCAGACGGCTTCCACGGAGGAGATCATCCAGGCGGCAGTCTGTCTTTACGACCGGATCACAGACCGCAGGCTGATGGTACGAAGATTCAATCTTTCGGCCAGCCATACCGTCCCGGAATCGGCCGTGAAAAAAGAGGAGACGTACGAGCAGCTGGACCTGTTTACAGACTATGATCTTCTGGAAAAGCAGAGAAAACAGGAACAGGAAAAGAGAGAGCGGGAGAGAAAGATGCAGGAGGCGGTGCTTGCGATCAAGAATCGCTTCGGGAAGAACGCGGTTGTCCGCGGGACGAGCTTTGAGGAAGGGGCAACCGGACGCAGGCGGAACGAGCAGATCGGCGGACATCAGGAATAAGCGAGCCCTGCACCGGTCAGACGTTGGAAGGAGCGGACAGACGGAACGAGCAGATCTGGGCATCCGGAACAGGTGAGACCTGAGCCGATCAGACGTTAGCAGGAGCGGGCAGATGGAGCGGGCAGATCGGCGGGTATCAGGAGCAGGCGCGGCCTGCACCGGTCAGACGGTGGCAGGAGCGGGCAGATCAGGAGGGCATCCAGGCGTGAGCGATCAGACCAGAAACAGGGAAAAACGGGCAGCGGGAGAGGACCAGCCGGACTACAGCGATATCATCAATCTGCCGCACCATGTCTCTGCCCGGCATCCGCAGATGTCCCGGACGGCCAGAGCCGCTCAGTTCGGTTCATTTGAGCCGCTGAGAGACTACAGGGACGTGCTCGCGGAGGAACGGCGGCTCACTGACGAGCGGCCGGTGTTATCGGAGGAAGAACAGAAAAAGCTGAATGAGATGGTTGCGAAACTGGCGTCGGACACGGCGCAGCCGTCCGTCACACGTCCAAAGATCCGGATGACGGTCTTCGTGCAGGATGAGAAAAAGGAGGGCGGCAGGATCGAGGAGATCCCCGGCACCCTCCGGGCTGTCAATCTGGAGCTGAGATACCTGGTGCTGGAGGACGGCCGGAAGGTCCCGTTCAGGGATCTCCTGAGACTGACCGCCGAACGGCCAGAGTGGCCCTTTTGAACCGTCGGGCCAAGCCTTCTCAATGAGCGCGCGGCGAAAGCCGTGAGGTCAAAAAGCCATAAAGTCATGCGGATTGATACAGGAGAGGTATGAGGAGCATCAGGCAATTTTACCGGCATCGCGGAGAAGGTTTTCCGTGATGCGGACAGCCTCATAGACCATATTGTCGCAGTGCTGCTTCTTCGGAGCCCCTTTCTCTGCGTTCACACGGAGCAGATCGCGGCACTGCGTCATGCCGTCGTGGCTCTGCTGAAACTGCTTCCAGTAAGACATGACTGTCCCCGTGTCACTGACACCGTACAGACCCAGGACAAGCAGGCCGCCTGACATGGCGCCACAGACGCCACCGATTCTCATGCCGGAGCCGAAGTTGGCGGTCAGATCAGCTGCCATCTGGCTGCTGAGCCCCTTCTCCTCGCAGAAGGCCATCAGCACAGCCTGTGCGCAGTTGTAGTGAACGTTCGGATCATTTCTCAGGGCTTTTGCCCGCTCAAGATATTTGCTCATATTTGTCCTTTCTGCTGCTTTTCTCTGTAGCAGCTCCCTTCGCCCTGGGGGATTTCCGGATGTCGGGGTCTGCGGCTCCTGGGTGTGGGGCGGCCTCCTTCGCCCTGGGCGATAGGTGATATCGGTATAGGTGTATCATGCTCAGAGCTTATAATCCTGAAGCAGCCTGTGCTGCCCCGGGTCCGCATCAAACACGCGGATTTCGCAGTTGTGCGCACGCGGCCGCCACATGTAGCCGCTCTTCTTATCAAGCATGTAGCCGGAGAGTGCGCGCATCGTCCCGCCGTGGCAGGCAATCAGGATATTCTCGCAGTGATGCGCCTGCCCCTCTTTCACGATGTCGTCCAGGCAGGCATGCGTGCGGCTGACCAGGGAGGAGATGGGCTCCACGGTTTTCGGGGCCGGAAAGATGCCGGGCATCGCCCAGAACAGGAACATAGGAAGCCCGAGATGAAGATATGGGCGAAGCTCATACTTCCCAAAGTCCACCTCGATCAGTCTGGGATCGATGATGACATCTTTTTCCGGGACATTCCCGATGATGACAGCTGTGTCGACTGCACGTCTGAGCGGACTGGCGTAGACCGCGTCAAAGGTGACATCCCCGATCATCTTTCTTGTCGCTTTTGCCTGACTGAAGCCGGTCTCGTTGAGCGGCTCATCCGTGCGGCCCTGCATCAGATGTTCTTTGTTCAGCTTTGTCTGTCCATGCCTGGTAATCCAGATTTTCATCCTAAGCCCCTTCCAGTACTGCAGAGAAGTCTTTTTCTTTACAATCTTTAAATTAAGAAATAAGTGTCGAAAGTACCTTTTGCCGCGCGCATGCAGGCATGCGTGGTGGCAGACTTTTGACACCGTAATCATAAGTCATCCTTTGTGTTCAGGCAAGGGACCAAATCACCACCTTGTACCATTGAAAAGGCGTAAAACAGAGTGTAAAACAGAGGCAATGTAAATATAAACGAATGGAATGACAAAGCGTTGTTATAGCAACGGATACATTTTCATAACAACGTATAATGGCGGTATAAAAACGTGATACATGATATTGTCAGATAGAAGTCAGGAGGATCAGGAGATGGCAGAGCTTGGAAATGTACAGCAGCTGAAGGGGATGCTTCAGAGACTGGGAGCGGGTGAAGACCTGGCTTCTGTGAGAGAGGACTTTGTGAAGTCATTCAAGGATGTCCCGGTGAAGGACATCATGGCGGCGGAGCAGGAGCTGATCAAAGATGGAGCAGATCCCAGAAAGATCACGAAGCTCTGCGACCTGCACTCCGCGCTTTTCCACGGCAAGACGGAAGGCGAGGTCATCCGCGAGCAGAAGCGGATGAAAAAGCAGGATCTTCTTCAGCTTCCGGAAGGTCACCCGGTCGATTACTTTATCCGCGAGAACAGTGCGCTTGAGCTCATCCTGAACAATCTTCAGATGGCGCTTGAGAATGGCGGACACGATGACAAGGTTCAGCTGGCGATGGTCCGCCTGAAGAAAATCCGCGCTTTGTACGGGAAGAAGGAAGAGCTGATCATGGCGCCGCTGGAGCGCTACGGCATCACCGGTCCGAGCGAGGTGATGTGGGGCGTCGACGATGAGATCAAGGCGGAGGTGGGCAGACTCGCCCGCGGCCTTCAGAGAACGAGTGCAGAGGAGCTGAAAGAACCGATTCTTGCGGTGATCAAGCGCATGCGCGAGATGATCTACAAGGATGAGAACATCCTTCTGCCGATTGCGATGCAAAACCTCACGGACGATGAGTGGGTGGATGTCTACCGCGATCTTCCGGAGATGGGGCCGGTCTTCATCACGGAGATTCCGAAATGGGCGCACGGGGAGCAGGTGCTCATGGAACGGGCGCAGGCGGAGAAAAGCGCGGCAGAGGCGGAGAACAGGAAGACACCGGCATCCGGCGCGGATTTTGAACAGGCAGTCGTTCATTTCGATGGAAATGGATCTGAGAGCCCTGCCGGCGAGATGACGGTCGCACAGCTGCGCGGTCTGATGAAGATCCTGCCGCTGGACATCACCTTCATCGACGGCCAGATGATCAACCGTTTCTACAAAAATGGGGACAAGGTTTTCTCACGACCGCTCTCGACGCTTGGACAGTCAACCTACCAGTGCCACCCGGTGCCGATCCGCGCGGTCGTGAAGAATCTGACGGATGATTTCAGGAGCGGTGCGAGGGACTCCTTCACACGCTGGATCCCGAACCCGGACCGGCCGGTGAAGGTGACCTACCTGGCGGTCCGTGACAAGGAAGGAACCTACCTTGGCGCGGCGGAAATCATCCAGGATATGACGGAGGCGTTCCGCCAGTTCCGCAGCATGGAAGCCGCTTCGATGAAGGCGGAGGCGCTGAAGGCCGCAAAGACGCAGCCGGATCAGGCGTAACAAAGATACAGCCGGGTCAGACGTAACAAAAAACACATCCGGATCAGACGTAACAAAGATGCTGTTGGATCAGGGATAACAAAGACCAGCCGGATCAGACATCACACAGGAGACCGGGGACGGGATGGCGGGATCTTTGGTAGAAAAAACAGGAGGAAAGGGCGATGGGTATGCTTCAGATGAAGAGAGTCTATGAGGCGCCGGAGGAGCAGGACGGCTATCGGATTCTGGTTGACCGCCTCTGGCCGAGAGGGATCAGCAGGGAAAAGGCGAAACTGGACCTCTGGGCGAAGAGCATTGCGCCGACAAACGAGCTCCGGGCCTGGTACGGGCATGTGCCGGAGCGGTTCGGGGAGTTTGCCAGAAGGTACCGGGAGGAGCTGAAAGGCAATCCAGACATGGAGTCGTTCAGAATGCTGGCAGCAAGAAAGCTTCAGGATGGAAATGTCACCCTTCTGTATGCGGCGAAGGAGGGTGCACTCAGCAATGCCGCCGTCCTTCTGGAAGATCTGAAGGCTTGAGCGTATGGGCTGCAGTCTGCCGGCTGCCGGGACCGGGTGTCCCGGTGGCTGGTTTTTCTTTTTTCGGAGCATCTTTCAAAAATTGCGTTTCAGAAAATCGAAGATTTCCTTGACATATACCCCCTAAGGGTATAACATGCTGTTGTCAGCGGATACCCAAGAGGGGTATACAATACGGGAGGCAGATGCAGATGTCGTCTGCAGCCTGCCGGGAATCAGGCATCTCTGCCGCAGAGCGACGGAGGCAGACTCCGCGGACGGAAAGGATCTTCTATGACACAGTATACAGTAACAGGAATGAGCTGCGCGTCCTGCCAGGCTCATGTCGAAAAGGCTGTTTCGAAGGTGCCGGGCGTGAAGACGGTTTCGGTTTCGCTTCTGACCAATTCGATGGGCGTCGAGGGAACGGCGGACAGCGCTGCTGTCATCGCGGCGGTTGAGAAGGCCGGCTACGGCGCCAGCCTCAGGGAGGAGAGCGCGAAGAGCAGCGAAAGAAGCGCGAGTGCCAGACTCAGGGCGGAGGAGGAAGCCCTGAAGGATCACACGACGCCGAAGCTGGTCAGACGGCTGGAGTATTCCGTCTTCTTCCTCGCTGTCCTGATGTACATCACCATGGGACACAATATGTGGGGATGGCCGCTCCCGGCATTCCTCTCGCACAATCATCTGGGACTGGCGCTGACGCAGATGCTTCTGGCGGCGGTCGTGATGATCATCAACAAGGACTTCTTCACTTCCGGCTTCAAGTCTCTGTTTCACGGGGCGCCGAACATGGATGCACTTGTGGCACTCGGCTCGAGCGTGTCCTTCGGCTGGTCCATCTACATCTTTTACAGGATGACAGTCCTGGTTACGCGCGGAACTGCAAACATGGACCTGATGCCGCTGTATCACAATCAACTCTACTTTGAGAGTGCGGCGATGATCCCGGCGCTGATCACCGTCGGAAAGACACTGGAGTCCCTGTCGAAGGGCAGAACAACAGATGCGCTGAAGAATCTGATGAAAATGGCACCGAAGACAGCCAATGTCGAGCGGAACGGTCAGACGGTGACCATCGGAATTGACGAGGTTGAGAGCGGAGACATCTTCGTCGTGAAACCAGGCGAATCCATCCCTGTCGACGGCGTGATCATAGAAGGATCGACTGCTGTCGATGAATCAGCTCTGACTGGAGAATCGATTCCAGTCGATAAGACATCCGGAGATGCCGTCAGCGCGGCGACCATCAACCAGAGCGGATTCATCCGCGCAAGGGCAACCCGGGTCGGCGAGGACACGACCTTTTCGCAGATCGTGCAGATGGTTTCGGACGCGGCTGCAACCAAGGCACCGATTGCCAAGATCGCAGACAAAGTCTCCGGCATCTTCGTGCCGACTGTCATTCTGATCGCGGCTGTGGTCCTGGCTGGCTGGCTTCTGACAGGGCATCCGCTCGCCGCTTCGCTGGAACATGCCATCACCGTGCTTGTCATCTCCTGCCCGTGCGCGCTGGGGCTGGCGACGCCGGTCGCCATCATGGTCGGAAACGGGATGGGTGCAAAGAATGGAATCCTGTTCAAGACGAGCGAGGCACTGGAGAATACCGGAAGAATTCAGATTGTTGCGCTGGACAAGACAGGAACCATCACAGCGGGGAGGCCGGAGGTGACAGATGTGCTTCCTGCAGCCGGAAGGACAGAGGCTGATTTGCTGAGTCTTGCCTATGCGCTGGAGATGCAGAGTGAGCATCCGCTTGCAAGGGCGGTTGTCATGGAGGCAGAGAAGCGTCATCTTCAGCCGGAGAAGGTCCATGATTTCAAGGCACTCTCCGGAAATGGACTGACCGCGTCCATCGGAACCTCCGTCGTTCACGGAGGCTCAGGTAGCTATATCGGCAGCATCGCCGTGATCCCGGGGGATCTTCAGAAGAAGGCGGATGCACTTGCGGAGCAGGGGAAAACGCCTCTGTTCTTCGAGCAGGACGGCAGGCTTGCGGGCATCATCGCGGTGGCGGATGTCATCAAGCCGGACTCTGCACAGGCCATCCGGGAGCTTCAGAAGATGGGAATTGAGACGGTCATGCTGACCGGGGACAATGAGCGAACAGCCCGTGCCATTGGCAGGCAGGCCGGAGTGAACCGGATCATCGCCGGAGTGCTCCCTGACGGCAAGGAGGCTGTCATTCGAGATCTTCAGAAACGCGGTAAGGTTGCCATGGTCGGAGACGGAATCAACGATGCACCGGCGCTGACCAGGGCGGACATCGGCATCGCAATCGGCGCCGGAACGGATGTCGCCATCGACAGCGCGGATGTCGTCCTGATGAACTCAAAGCTGACAGACGTCTCAGGCGCAGTCAGACTGAGCCGCGCAACCATCCGCAACATCCATGAGAACCTGTTCTGGGCATTCGCCTACAACGCGCTCCTGATTCCCATGGCAGCCGGTCTCTATCCGGGCATCCACCTGAATCCAATGTGGGGAGCCGCAGCGATGGCGCTTTCAAGCTTCACAGTCTGCATGAACGCCCTCCGGCTGAACCTTGCGAAGGTGCACGATGCCGCTCATGACCGCTCGATGAAAAAGAAGGCGCTTCCGGAGACGGAGAAGGCAGAGATGGTCACTACAGCCGTCAACGCAGTCAATGGAAATCCGGCAGCCTGCCCGGTTCCGGTCAGGACGGAAGCAAAAACAAAGGCCGTCTCTTCGGATACGGGCATGGCGGCAGCAAGCCCAAACGACCGTCAGGCAGCGGGCAGAACGGAGACAGAGACCGTCCTGATCGGGGGCATGATGTGCGAGAACTGTGAGCGGCATGTCATGAATGCCCTGAAGTCGGTAGATGGCATCGTCAGCGTCAAAGCAGATCACAGGACAGGGAAAGCCATTGTAACCTACACGTCAAAGCCAGATGAGACAGCGATGAAACAGGCCGTCGAGGACGCCGACTACGAGTATGAAGGAGTTCAGGCCTGAGTAAGCGTCAATCCCGGCGAGCGTCAGTCCCAGTACTGAACCGTCAACAGTCTGCATCTCCATATATCCATACATTCAAATGAGCCATTGAGAGCCCGCGCCAGAAGAGTCGGCCTCAATGGCTCATTTTCCTGTTTGACGCACCTTTTCGGGAGGTGTTACCATACAGCTGTTCGTATATGGGAGTATTGAAGTAAGATCAGGCGGAAATACCAGCAGGAGAAGAATATGAGACGCAGAGATTCAGATATAAGACACAGAGTGGCGGCAGCTGTCCTGGCAGCAGGTGTGCTCGCGGGCAGCGCGGTGGCCGGGCCGGCGGCAGTATACGCGGCGGAAGGAACGACGGCCGCGGCGGGAGCAGAATCCCCGAAAGGTGCGGAAGCTCAGGCGGGGATGACAGAGGAAGCGATGTCCGAGACCGGCAGGGTGGCGACGTCGGAAGAGGAGCACGGGATCCCTGCCGATGAGTGGCTGCCCATCGGATCGGTCGTGAAGGTAAAGGGATATAAACGAAGCTTTATGGTGCTTGGACGCGCGGTTCTGAATGACAGCGACAGCCGTTATTATGATTACTGCGCCTGCCTCTATCCGGACGGATACATGGGCGGGACCCTCTATTTCTTCAACCAGGATCTGATTGCGCAGGTGGAATCGGAGGGCTACGAGGATGCCTACGAGAAGCTCTACCGGGAGGAAAACCTGGACGGGCTTGATGTGGAAGCCCTGACAGATGGAAGTCAGATGGAGGCTGCGAAGACGGAAGACTCGGAGAGCGGTGCAGCCGCAGGTGCGCAGGAAACGGAAGAAAGCACAGAAACGGACGAAGCCGGGCAGACAGAGCCGGCGGAAAGTGAAACTGCGGGTACTGTTTACACAACGACAACAAATGTCCGGCTCAGATCAGAACCATCCACCGACGGAGAAGCGCTGACAACGATCCCCGGCGGGCGCCAGGTGACGGAGGATACCTCCCGGAAGGAGAAGGACAGCTGGATTCCGGTGCTATTCACGGATAACACCGGGAAGATTCTGTCCGGCTGGATCAAGAAAACATATCTGAAGTAAGGATCGTCTGTTGCAGAAGTACAGCCGCTGCGGATTCAGGCACCGGCTGACAGGTCAGGAGAGAGAACTTGAACATCAACGAAACCATATCGAAGGAACTGGACATCGGCCTCTGGCAGGTAGAGGCGGTCGTGAAACTGATTGACGAGGGAAACACCATCCCGTTTATCGCCAGATACCGAAAGGAGATGCATGGCTCTCTGAATGACGAGCAGCTGCGCAAGCTGGATGAGCGTCTGACCTATCTCCGCTCGCTCGAGGACAGGAAGACAACGGTTCTTTCTTCCATCGAAGAGCAGGGAAAGCTGACGGAAGCGTTGAAAAAGCAGATCGAAGCGGCGCTGACGATGGTCGAGCTGGAGGATCTGTACAGACCGTACAAGCCAAAGCGCAGAACCCGCGCGACCATCGCGGCGGAGAAAGGGCTTCAGCCGCTTGCGGACATCCTCCTGAAGCAGGAGACGAATGACACGCCTGAGAATCTCGCATCGACATACGTCGATTCTGAAAAAGGCGTAGTATCGGTGGAGGAAGCCCTCTCCGGTGCGGGGGACATCATCGCAGAGAATATTTCGGACAGGGCAGATCTGAGGACCAGGATCCGTGAGATTACGACGGCGGAGGGGATACTCACATCGGAAGTGAAAAAGGACCAGGACGATCCGCAGTCCGTGTATGCACAGTATTTTCATTTTCAGGGAAAGGTATCTGCGCTGAAGGGACACCAGATTCTGGCGCTGAACCGCGGGGAGAAGGAGAAGGTTCTGACCGTCTCGCTTCAGGCACCGGAGGATCAGATCCTGGGGGTCATCCGGCATGCTGTCATCACCCGGCCGGATGCTCCATCGGCAAAGCTTCTGGAGCGCGTCTGCGAGGATGCCTACAGCCGGCTGATTGAGCCTGCGATTGAGCGCGAGGTGCGCGGCAGCCTGACAGCGCAGGCAGAGGACGGAGCGATCGATGTCTTCGGGAAGAATCTCCGCCAGCTTCTCATGCAGCCGCCGATTGCGGGGCAGACTGTGCTTGGCTGGGATCCGGCATTCCGGACAGGGTGCAAGCTGGCGGTTGTCGACGAAACCGGCAAGGTGCTTGACACGACCGTCGTCTATCCGACGGAGCCGACGACTCCGGCAAAGATTGCGGCAGCGAAGAAGAAGGTTGAAGAACTCATCTCAAAATATCATGTGACGCTCATATCCTGTGGAAATGGAACAGCCTCCAGGGAGTCGGAGAAGATTATCGCGGAGATCATCGCGGAGGTGCCGGAGCAGGTGCACTATGCGATTGTCAGCGAGGCAGGGGCTTCGGTGTACTCGGCAAGCGAGCTGGCGACGGAGGAATTTCCCATGTTCGATGTCGGACAGAGGAGTGCGGCCTCCATCGCCAGACGGCTTCAGGATCCGCTGGCGGAGCTCGTCAAGATTGACCCGAAGTCGATCGGAGTCGGCCAGTACCAGCATGACTGTGATCAGAAAAAGCTGGGTGGGAAACTGGAAGGCGTGGTCGAGGACTGTGTCAATGAGGTTGGCGTCGACCTGAACACAGCATCCTGGCCGCTGCTGCTGTACGTGTCCGGCATCACCAAAAAGACGGCAAAGTCGATTGTCAGCTACCGGGAGGAGAACGGGAAGTTCGAGGACAGAAAGCAGCTCCTGAAGGTATCCGGGCTCGGTCCGAAGGCCTTCGAGCAGTGCGCAGGCTTCCTGCGGATCCGGGGCGGTAAGAATCCGCTCGACATGACCGGGGTACATCCGGAGTCCTATGAGGCGGCAGCCAGGCTGCTGAAGGAATTCGGCTATTCCAAGGAGGACGTCGAGAAGGGCCAGATCCGCGATCTTGACAGCCGCATCCGCTCGGAGGGCGGAATCGGAAAGCTGGCGGAGCAATTCGGTGTCGGAAAAGAGACACTCGCTGATATCGCGAAGGAGCTGGAGAAGCCGGGAAGGGATCCCCGCTCTGATATGCCGAAACCGGTCCTCAGATCGGATGTCATGGATATGAAGGATCTGAAGCCGGGCATGATTCTCAAGGGCACCGTCCGGAACATTGTGGACTTTGGCGCATTTGTCGACATCGGAGTCCACGAGGACGGTCTGGTGCACATCTCCCAGATGAGCGACCATGGCTTTGTCAAATCCCCGCTGGATGTCGTCTCAGTCGGAGACATTGTGGATGTGAAGGTGCTGGACGTGGACCTGAGCCGGAGCCGGATCTCCCTGTCGATGAAGCTCGGAGAACCGGCGGTTCATGGGAAGAAGCAGGATGGGGCTGCATCCGGCAGCCATAAGCAGGATAAACAGCGTCCGGACAGCCGCCGCGAAGACGACAAGAACAGCAGACAGCGCCAGAATGGAAGACGCGTCGGTACAAAGACCGGGATACAGCGCCAGAATGGAAGACGCGTCGGTGCAAAGACCGGGATACAGCACCAGAATGACAGACGTGCAGATGGAAAGAGCAGCGGGCAACGCCCGGACAAACGGACGGGCAGGGGCAGCCGGCAGGAGAACGGCGGGCTGGATCTGTCGGCACTGCTCCGGAAGTGGAACTGAGCTTGCATGGTTGCACCCGGCGCTGCTTCTGCAATTGACACCCGTTTGGTGCGGTGTTATGGTACGAACAGAAGATGATGATGGCGGGCATAAGAAACCTGGCTGAAGGAAAAGGAAAGGAAATCAGATATGTACGGCAAGATTGCAGTCGTGTATGACGGAGACAGAGATGACATCGTGGATATGGCCGATGCGGTCGCAAAGGGAGCAGAGGACGCCGGCGGGAAGGTTGATATGTTTACCGCTGAGGAGTTTAACACCAACATGGCGGTTTCCTACTCGGGGATTGCACTCGGAACGCCGATGATCAAGAAGGGAGAGGCGCTGAACTGCAGGTTTGGCCGCCTGTATAACGCTCTTAAGCCGAAACTTCAGGGAAAGAAGGTTGCGCTTTTCACGAACAAGGACGGGGATGACAACTGGATCATCCATCTGGAGCGTGATATCCATGGTGCAGGCATCATCCTGGAGACTGCAAGTGTCGTCGCGGACGGTGAGGTCACAGATGATATTCTTGCGGAGTGTGAAAGACTCGGAAGGGAGATCGTCTGACCAATCTGAAAGACGCTTCACACAGCGGCTGTGTTCCAGCCTCGGAAGAGGCGGGAAGGCAGCCGCTTTTTTCATCTCGTTTTATACAAAGCGGCAGGAGATGCCGGGCTGTATTTTCACAAGCTGTGCGCCCTGGCGCCTTGAATAACCGGCAGGCTCAGGATAGAATGATGGCAGCAGTATGAGAAGTAGTTTCAGATATACAGAGAGGAGTCCTTCATGGACAGAAAAACGACCCGCCATGTGGTGCTGGCTCTCATTGTCCTGTCAGCAGCTATTTATCTTCTGCAGGTTCTGATCTTTCATGATGAGCGGACAACGGCTTTCTATCTTCTGCAGGATCTTGCATTTATGCCGGTCACCATCGCCATTGCAACTCTGGTGGTCGGAGAGCTCGTAGATGAACGCGAGAAGAAAGAGCGGCTCGAAAAGACAAAGATGTTGACAAGTTCATTTTTCACGGGAATCGGCGCTTTCCTGATCCGGGAGATTCTGCGGATGACCGATGCAGACGGTTTTGTACATGAGGTCGTGAAAAATGGCGCAGAGCAGTCCGGGACAGTCGGGGAAATCCAAAGGCAGCTTGAGAATGAGAAGCTGAACGTGCACATTGATGCTGCCGGTTATACGAAAATTCAGCAGATCATCCGTTCGAACCAGACCAATATTCTGGTCATCGCATCCAATCCGCTGATCATCGAGCACGAATGCTTCTCCGAGATGCTCTGGGGCGTGTTCCATCTCATGGATGAATTCCGCCTACGTGGATCCTGGGATGACCTTTCAGAGCAGGATATCGGACATTTCAACCAGGACTTTGAGAAGGTTCTCCGTCTTCTGCTTATGAACTGGGTCGGGAATGTACGGTATCTGAAGGAAACCTATCCGGCATTTTATGCGGCGGCATCGACAAAGATCGAATGATGCGGGAACGTCGATGGCATAGAAAAATGCAGAGAACCCGGATTCCTGAGCGGAAGGGAGGTGGAGGATGGTGAACACCGTGATCGGGATCAAATCGACAATGATGGACAGGGCTGGCCAGGAGGACAGAGCCATGGAAGAGTACAGTGAGGAGCTTTGCGGAATTCTAACCAAAATTGAGGAAGCAAAGCACATGCTGGCGCAGCTGACGGATGAGATGGATGACAAAGACCAGAGCACAGAGGATGTGGATGAGGCCATGGATGCGCTGGACGATGCGATCGATATCCTGGAGGATCTGATGTAATACACAGAACCTTCATAAAAGATGAGTACATTCATTTACAAACCGTATAAGGGAGGTATGACAATGCTGAATCCAAAAGTCAGGGACCTGATCAATACCCAGATCAACAAGGAATTTTATTCTGCATATCTGTATCTGGACTTCGCAAATTATTTTTATGATGAGGGGCTCGATGGCTTTGCGCACTGGTACGACATTCAGGCGCAGGAAGAGCGCGATCATGCGATGCTGATGAGAACCTATCTTCAGAATAACGGAGAACGGGTGGTATTCGAGGCGATTGACAAGCCGGATAAAAGCTATTCCAGCCCGGAGGATCCGCTGCATGAGGGCCTGGAGCATGAGCAGTATGTCACAAGCCTGATCAACACCATATACAAGGCTGCACAGGATGTCAATGATTTCCGAACCATGCAGTGCTTTGACTGGTTTGTAAAAGAGCAGGGCGAGGAAGAAAAGAATGCCGATGACCTGATCAAAAAGTACAAGCTGTTTGGCCATGATCCAAAGGGCCTGTACGCGCTGAACCAGGAGCTGCTCGGAAGAGTCTACACGGCTCCGTCTCTCGTTCTCTGATGAGCAGGGAAGATGTGATATGCGCTTGCCGCCACGTGACGAAGGGGGATGTCCGGGATGCCATGAAGGCAGGGGCGGACTGTTTCAAGGACGTCCGGAAGGCAACCGGTGCTGGCGGCAAGTGCGGCAAGTGTAAAAAGAAGATCAAGAAGTACATGGACAGGCACTGCGATGCAGATCCCTGAGACATACGCTCACTGATAAGCTTCGCAAAGTGTTTCCAGAACCTGAATGTACCGCTGTGTCAGCTGCGAGGGACGGATCGAGACCGGCAGAATATAGCCGATTTCCATGAAGTCATCGACCAGGAGCGGACGGGATATGATGTGCGGACCGTTCAGCTCCTCGCTGATGATCCCGCTGCTGATGGTATATCCGTTGATCCCGACCAGCATGTTGAACAGGGTGGCACGGTCACAGACATAGAGCTCACGGTCACAGTCCATGGTGCTCAGTATTTCTTCGGAGAAATAGAAGGAGTTGTGGCTGCCCTGCTCGAAGCTGAGGCGCGGATAAGGCTTCAGATCCTCAGGGGTTACGGCGTCCTTGGCACCGAGCGGATTGTCTTTTCCGATAAAGACATGTGGCCTGACGATGAAAAGCCGGGTGAAGGAGAGCCCCTGGTCCCGCAGTGCTTTTCGAAGGACGGTCTCATTGAAGCTGTTCAGATATAATATTCCGAGCTCGCTTCTGAGGTGCGCGACATCATCGATGATATCGTATGTCTGTGTTTCCCTCATGTGAAATTCATACTTTGTTCCGGCGTACTCCTTCAGTAGCCGGACAAATGCCTCTACGGCGAATGAGTAATGCTGTGAAGAAACGCAGAAGCGCTGCTTCACGGCATTCTTCTTTTTGTACCGTTCCTCGACCAGGCTGGTCTGTTCCAGGATCTGTCTGGCATATCCAAGAAACTCGTCCCCCTCCGGCGTCAGTTCCATCCCTTTTCTTGACCTTGTAAAGATCGGGATATCATATTCTTTCTCAAGCTCGTGGATGGCCGCGGTAAGGCTCGGCTGAGCGATATAGAGTTTTCTTGCGGCCTCTGTAATGCTTCCGGTCTCCGCTACAACGATCAGATATTCCAGCTGTTTCAGTGTCATATGTTCCCACCTGCTTTCGGATGCTCTTTTGTCTGGCACTTCAGACTGTCTTTCCGATGATAAGAAGAGAATCAGAATTCTATCAATCAATAGATTTAGAATAAAGTGTAACATGATTCATAGATTATATCTATGGTATTTCAAATGAAACAGGTATTTTACCAGAAAAGATGTCTTCCATATAATCAGGGACAGGATCCAGACAGCGGGAATATAGCCGCGTGCATGCCAGGTGTTCCTTTTCATTGGAAACAGGAAGAAAGCGAAAAGGAACTGACAGGGGATCGTCAGGAAAACGACAGGAGGACCGGGACAGATGAAGACACTTCAGACACCATTTCGATATGATTATGTAGGAAGCTTTCTCAGACCACAGAAGCTCAAGGAAGCCAGAAGGGCATTTGACACAGGGAGGATCAGCCACGACGACCTGAAGAAGGTTGAGGATGAGGCCATCACGGAGCTGATCGGGAAGCTGAAGGAGCTTGGCTACCCTGTTCTTACGGATGGGGAATTCAGAAGGGCAACCTGGCATCTTGATTTTATGTGGGCATTCGACGGAATCGGACATGAACCGACAAAGACCGGACTTCCATTTCACGGTGAAGCGGCGATGATCGATGACACCTATATCGATGGGAAACTCGGACTGACCGGAGAGCATCCGTTTGTGGAGCATTTCCGGTTTGTAAAGCAGTTCGAGGATGAGAAGACGGTTGCAAAGCAGACCATCCCGGCACCGGCGCAGTTTCTCGCGCAGTTTGCGATGCCGTTCAACCGGGCTGCCACGCGGGAATTCTACAGCACCGATGAGGAGCTTGAGGATGATATTGTTCGGGTTTATGGCAAGGTGATTCACGATTTGTATGCTGCCGGCTGCCGGAATCTGCAGCTGGACGACTGCACGTGGGGGATGCTGGCGGACAAAATTGGACCGTCTCTATACGGGACAACAAGGGAAGGAGCGCTTGACATCCAGAAGAAGCACAGGGACATCAACAACAGGGTGATCGCGGAGGCACCCTTGGATATGATTGTCAATACCCATGTCTGCAGAGGAAACTTCCATTCGACCTTCGCAAACAGCGGGCCGTATGACGGCGTGGCGGATATTCTGTTCGGGGAGGAGAACGTCAATGCCTACTATCTTGAATTTGACGATGAGCGCTCCGGCGGTTTTTCGCCGCTGGCAAAGGTGAGCGGAGACAAGAAAGTGGTTCTTGGCCTGGTCACGACAAAATCCCCGAAGCTCGAGAGCAGGCAGATGCTCATCGACAGGATTCACCAGGCAGCCAGATATATTCCTCTTGAAAGGCTCTGCCTGAGTCCGCAGTGCGGTTTCGCATCCTGCGAGATCGGAAATAAGCTGACGCAGGAAGAACAGTGGGCAAAACTCCGGCTGGTGAAGGAAGTCGCGGAAGAAGTGTGAGGATAAGTAACCGGCATTATGGGAAAGTTGTGCTTGACTCTTGTATAATACCAGGGTTTACGATCCTCCCAACAAGCAAAAAAGACAATTTAAGTGCATAGTTTCCGGATGACAAAGACGTCCTCTCATATGAGGAGGCGTCTTTTTTTGTGAAGGCGGCCGCTCATCATCGAGTGCGGAGCAGAAGATTCTGGAATGTATCGAGAGATGAGGAGGTATGTATGGCGGATTCGAGAATCGATTTCATCTATCTCAGTGAGCCGGATATGATCCGGGCGGGCGTAAAGGACATGAAGGCCTGTATTGAGTCGATGGAGGATATGCTTCTGCTTCTGAAGGCAGGAGATTACATGATGGGCGGCGAGAATCACAATTCCCACGGATGCATGGTGATGTTTCCGGATGATCCGAAGTTCCCAGGCATGCCGAAGAATGCGCCGGACAGACGATTCATGGCGATGCCGGCCTACCTTGGTGGTAAGTACCAGATGGCTGGCGTCAAGTGGTATGGCTCCAACATTGAAAACAAGAAAATCGGTCTTCCACGCTCGATTCTGACGATGATGCTGAACGATAAGGATACAGGGGCGCCGCTGGCACTGATGTCTGCGAATCTTCTCTCGGCCTATCGGACCGGCGGAATCCCGGGCGTCGGGGCAAAGTACATGGCGCGGAAGGATTCCGAGACAGCGGCGATCATCGGACCCGGCGTGATGGGAAAGACGAGCTTTGCAGCATTTGCGGCAACCTGCCCGAACCTCCACAGGGTTCACATCAAAGGAAGGGGCAGGCGCTCGATCGATTCCTTCATTGAATTCGTAAAGAAGGAATATCCGCAGATTGATGAAATCGCGGTTGCGGACACCATTGAGGATGCGGTTCGCGGGGCGGACGTCATCTCCTTCACAACCACGGCACTCTGCGGAGATGACCCGGAGATTGTCAGTACCTACCCGTATGTGAAGACAGAATGGGTGAAGCCGGGCGCCTTCATCGCGATGCCGAGCGCGGCAAGGTTCGAGGATGATCTGCTTCTGAAGAGCAAGCTCGTGGTCGACAACCGCAAGCTTTACGACGCCTGGGAGATGGAATATCCGTATCCAACCTATCCGAAGATGGGTATCATCGGCTGCAGGTTCACCGATTTGATCCATGAGGGAAAAATCAGCAGCGGAGACATCACGGATATGACCGATATCATCGAGAAGAAAGCACCCGGCCGGACATCGGACGACCAGATCATCATTTACTCGGTCGGCGGAATGCCTGTCGAGGATGTCGCCTGGGGCTGCAGCGTGTACAGAAGGGCGAAAGAGCTCGGGATCGGCGTGAAGCTGAATCTCTGGGAGAAGCCGGAGATGGCGTGACGGAAGACTGTCGGGAGGAGATCGGATATGGCTGCATTATCGAGAATCGAAATCATCTGTGATATGTCCAAGTTTTCGGTATTGAAGAAGACACTCAGCGAGAACCATGTCGGCGGCATGACATTCACCCAGGTGCTTGGCTGCGGCGTCGAGAAGGGAACCAAGGAATACGAGGTCGATGAGAATTATGAGATGGAGCTGCTTCCGAAGATCCAGGTCTCCATTGTGGTTCCATCCGAGCGGGTCAGGAGTCTTACGGGTATCATCGAGAAGGCGCTCTACACGGGCCATATCGGAGACGGCAAGATCTTCGTCTATGACGTGACGAATGTCATCCGTGTCCGTACCGGCGATGAGGGCGAACAGGCGCTCTGAGTTTTCAGACTTGCAGAGGAAGAACGCTTATGGATGAGAAGAAATTAGGTCTGAGGGATGTGGTGGCTGTTTCTGTCGGACTTGTCATCGCAACCAGCAGTCTTGTCTCCCTCGGGCAGGGCGCCGGACGCATCGGGGAACTGTTCATCGTCGCGATGATCATCGCCTGCATCTTCAACATGATCACGATGGCGACGATGGCAGAGCTCAATGCGCTGATGCCGAATACGACAGGCGGTCTGGCGCAGTACACGCTGGCTGGCATCGGTCCTCTTCCGACCATGGTGCTGATGGTCGGCGGTTATTTCGCATCGAACATCCTCTCAAGCGGTGTCGAGGCGTCAATCTTCGCCTATGCGATGGGCGAGGTGATTCCCCTTCCGCTTCCGAACTATTGCTGGACGCTCCTGATCAGCGTGATCATCCTGATCGCGAATCTGAGAGGCGTGGACATGTTCGCGAAGATTCAGAACCTGGTCTGCTATCTTCTGCTGGGGTCGATGCTGATCATGGGCCTGATCGGGGTATTCGGTCTGGGAACAGGAGCGGTCGTTCAGCAGCCGGCTGTCATGAATGCCACGCCGAAGAACGTCATTGCGATGACGGCGACGGCCTTCTGGCTGTTCATCGGTGCCGAGTATGCGATCCCGATCTCGAAGGATGTCCGGAATGCAAAGAGAAATGTTCCGCTTGGCATGTTCCTGGGGCTCGGGCTGATCTGTCTGGTTCAGTCCATCATGGTGCTCGGTTTTCACCGCTATACGAAGTGGCCTGATCTGATGAATTCGGCAGCTCCGCATATGCTATACGGAAGCAACCTTCTCGGGATGCCCGGAAAGATCTGGATGGCGTTTGTCGCGGCTCTGGCGGTCATCAGCTCACAGAATTCCAGTGTCCAGGCGCTGTCGGCGATTGCACAGGGCATGACGAAAATGAACATGATGCCGCAGTGTTTCGGCAAAACGAACAGGTATAAGGTACCGCATGTGGGAGTCTGGTTTGTGACAATTGCGATCCTGGTCTGCGGGTACATCAGCCAGGATTCCTCGGAGCGCATCAGCTTCCTCATCCAGGTCGGCTCTGTGTTCTGGATGCTTTCTTACATTGTCGCTCACATCGATCTTCTGGTATTCAGAAAGCGTCTTCCGCATGCGCCGCGCAACTTCAAGGTACCTGGCGGGCCGGTGCTCCCGCTGATCGGGATCAGCGGAATCGTCTATATGATCTGCAACATATCGACCGATTTCCATACCAGAATGATGATCTACCTCGCGACAGGCGTTACATTCGCCGCTCTTTCTGTCTGGTCCGTCCTCTGGATCAAACTCCGGATGAAGATGCCGCTGATGAAGCCGGTTCCGATCAACAAAGTCCTGGCGATGGAAAATTCGATGTTCTACAAGGTCCGGAGGAACAAGGGCCTTTGCAGGTGAAGGAGGAAAACATGGATCGTATTCAAAATCATCCGATACTGGGAGAGAGTCCTGTGGGAAAGAGTGTGACGTTTACCTACGATGGCCGGGAGCTGACCGGATATGAGGGCGAACCGATTGCGATGGCACTGAAGGTCAACGGCATCATGATCCACCGCTACACCGCAAAGCGCCACGAGCCGAGAGGGATCTTCTGCGACATTGGGCGATGCACGGACTGTGTCATGGTGGTGGATGGTCAGCCGAATGTCAGAACCTGCATCACCCCGCTGAGAGCGGGTATGAAGGTTGAGACGCAGTATGGGGCAGGCGCAGAGCCCTTTCCAGAGAATGCTGAAGACGCGATGCGATTCGCAAAGGATGAAAGGGGCTCGCATCCGATTTCAGAGGATGCCGGAAAAGATGCCAGGGAGGAGAAGCACTCATGAAGATCGAGAGAAAAGAGTTCATCGTTGTCGGGGCGGGACCTGCCGGCCTTTCGGCTGCGATCGAGGCTGCCAGATCAGGCGTTTCGGTGACGGTCTTTGATGAAAATGCCCGTCCGGGCGGACAGCTGTTCAAGCAGATTCATAAGTTCTTCGGCTCCAAGGAGCACATGGCGAAGATCCGCGGTTTCAGGATCGGCGAGGAGCTTCTGAGGGAAGCGGAGGAAAAAGGCGTCGAGGTTGTGCTCAATGCGACCGTCATCGGTCTGTACCGGGAAAAGGAGATTCAGGTCCAGATCGGAACAGAGGTTCATCACTACAAGGCGGACGCGATCCTGATCGCAACAGGGGCATCCGAGAACATGGTGAACTTCCGCGGCTGGACGCTTCCGGGTGTCATCGGCGCCGGCGCCGCACAGACGATGATGAACCTTTACCATGTCAAGCCGGGCAACCGGATTCTGATGCTGGGGTCCGGCAATGTCGGCCTGGTGGTCTCCTATCAGCTGATGCAGGCGGGCTGTGAGGTTGTGGCGCTGGTGGATGCCGCGCCGAGGATCGGCGGGTACGGCGTCCATGCCAGCAAGGTTGCCAGATGCGGCGTACCGTTTTATCTCTCCCACACGATCAAGGAGGCAGAGGGGACAGACTGTGTCAGGGGCGTGACAATCGCGCAGATTGACGCAAAATACCAGTTCATCCCGGGGACGGAGAAGCATTTCGATGTCGACACCATCTGCGTGGCAGTTGGTCTCTCTCCGATGACGCAGCTGCTCAAGATGGACGGCGTGGAGATGGCGGACACGCGCGGCGGATACATTCCGGCCTGCGATGAGACCGGCGCGACATCCATCCCGGGGATTTTTGCCGCGGGTGATGTCGCCGGAATCGAGGAGGCTTCCTCGGCGATGATCGAGGGCCGCATGAGCGGTGAGGCAGTCGCGGCGTATCTCGGCTATGCATCGGCGGATGAGAAGGCGCTCCGCGAGAAGGAGCTGGAGGAGTCGCTGGGAGCGCTCAGGCAGGGGATGTTCGCGCCAAAGAACCGTGGAAAGAAGCTGGAAAAGACGGACGAGGGCATCGAGCTGTCGGAAATGCTGCTGGAGAAGGGCTACATCGGCGACGATGAGATCAAGCGGTTTCCCGGATACAGGGCGGAGATCAAGGTGCACCCGGTCCTCGAGTGCACACAGAATATCCCCTGCAATCCCTGCCAGACTGCATGCCGGAAGGACTGCATTTCCATCGGGGACAATATCACATCGCTGCCGATCTCGGTGAAGGATTCGACCTGTATCGATTGCGGCATGTGTGTTGCCAGCTGCTCGGGGCAGGCGATCTTCCTCGTCTCGGAGAATCCGGAGAAAGGGACGGGAGAGGTGACAATCCCGTATGAGTTTCTGCCGCTGCCGGAAGTGGGCGAGAAAGGATACGGGCTTTCCAGGAGCGGACAGAGGATCTGTGATGCGACGGTCCGGAGGGTCCGGACATCGAAGGCCTATGACGGGACGGCGCTCGTGACCATCGAGGTTCCGATCGGGTATACAGACCGTGCCAGATTCTACCGCAAGGCAGATGAGGCACAGTGAGAGGAGAAGACGTCATGTTTGATATTCAGGAAAAGCTGAAGGAGATCGGTCCATACGTACCGGAGAGTGACGACGACCTTCTCGTCTGCCGGTGTGAGGAAGTGACGAAGGGCGAAATCAGAAGGGCGGTTCACGAGGGCATCACGACGATTGAGGAGATGAGGCGGTTTCTCCGCTGCGGCATGGGGCTGTGCCAGGGACAGACCTGCGGAATGCTGACCAGACGACTGGTTGCCAGGGAGCTGAGGGTTCCGCAGAGCGAGATGGATGTCGCAACCTCGCGCGCACCGATGCGGCCGGTTGCGATGGAAACCGGCGGGAGAGACCTGGGCGTTGAGAAACCGGCAGCAGGAGGGGACGCAGAATGAAGAAGACGGCGGATGTCATCATCATAGGCGGCGGAATTGTCGGCTGCGCAAGCGCTTACTACCTTGCGAAGGCAGGTGTGAAGGATATTATCGTGCTGGAGGCGAGCCGGTCGATCGGCCATGGCGGCTCCAGCAGAAATGGAGGCGGTGTCCGCCAGTCGGGCCGTGATGTGCGGGAGCTTCCGATTGCCATGTGCGCCGTGCAGAAGTTCTGGCCTTCCCTGTCGGATGAACTCGGAGTGGATACAGAGTACACAAGGCAGGGCAACATCCGGATGGGGAAGACGGAGGCACATCTGAGAAAGCTGGATACGCTGACGACAAATTGCCGGAATATGGGGCTGGACGTACGCATGATCGATCGAAAAGAGGTGCATGCGATCAACCCGTATCTCTCAGACCAGGTCATCGGCGCGAGCTTCTGTCCGACGGATGGTCATGCAAATCCATTGACCACAACACTCGGCTACTACATCAGAGCGCTTGAGAAGGGCGTGCGGTTCTACACTAATGCGCGTGTTATGGCGCTGGAGAAGGTCCGCGGGCAGGTACGGAAGGTGCGGATGGAGGACGGAGCGGTACTCGAGGCAGATACGATCCTGCTTGCGGCTGGATATGCCAGCCGCAAGATCATGAACACGGTCGGACTTGAGGTCCCGATGCATGACGAAATCGACTGCTGCCTGGTCACGGAGATGGAACCGAAGATGTTTCCCCAGATGCTGGGCTGCGCGGACGCGGATTTCTACGGCCATCAGACCCGGCATGGATCCTTCGTGTTCGGTGCTGTAGCCGGCCCGGAAATGCTGATGGACGAGGACACCGACAAGGTGAACTTTGCGCATGCGGCGACGCTCGGGGCAAGCTGCAGGGCAATCGAGGGCTATGTGCCGCTTCTGAAGAATGCGAAGATCGTCCGGAGCTGGACAGGCTGGTGTGACTGTACGAGCGATGGTGTCTGTGTCCTGGGGCGCCCGGAGGAGACACCCGGCCTTGTCCTGGCCTGCGGGTTCAATGGGCATGGTTTTGGAACAGCACCGGCTGTCGGATATATGATGGCGCAGACCATCCTTGGCGAGCAGACACTCGTCGACCTGTCGCCGCTCCGCTATGAGCGGTTCCAGGAGATGATCGGGTAAGCAGCGGACAGCAGAGCGATGAAGAGTGGGAGAAAGCCATTAGCGGCTGCGCTTCCGGACTTCGACAGGCAGCTGCAGCTCCGTCAGATATTCGCTCTCGACGTTTGTTTCATACCGGTCGATGTGACAGAACTCCATCGGATCCCCCATGACCGTCATGTGATGCCGGGAGGCGTAGGCAAAAAGCTTCGGAACGAGCAACTTTGTCTTCTGGAAACCACCCCGGTAGCAGACGGACAGGTAGGTACCGGCTGGCAGCGTATAGTTACAGTGAAATTTCAGATAGGGCGAGTAGAAGAATACCTTTTTGGTTCTGTAGTCGGTCCCGTCGTCGTTGTGTGCATGGATATCGAGCATGTAGCAGTCACAGGCTCCGATCGTGGAGATGGTGTCTGTTCTGGAGACAAGGGACGGATCCCTTTTTTTCATGTCCTTCCAGACCGCGTCTGTGTAGCGGGCAAGCTCCAGATTGATCTCCTCATCCGGCATGTAGGAATCGCGGAGCATGAGCACCTGCCGCGCCGGGAGCTCGAGTTCTGTGACAGTGCCGCTGCAGTCCCGGCTCAGATTCTCCCGGATAGAGCGCAGCCGGCCATCGATATTCGCTCTTTTTTCTCAAGCACCCGGATCTGATCCTGGATCCGGGTGCTTTCTGTCTCCAGCATCTCTGTGACATGGCGGATGTTCCGGTCCCTCTCAAAGACCAGAATTTCGTCTGTTGAAAAACCAAGGTCCAGCAGCTCCCGCGCGGTATTCATCGTCCGGACATCGTCAATCGTATAGGTGCGGTAATTGCTGGAGGGATCCCGGACGGGATGAAGGAGCCCGACCTTCTCATAGTACCGGATGGAATCCTGACCAATATGGAAGAGCCTGGACAGATCCCCGATTTTAAAGCGTGCTTTCCTTGCAGGCATCTGAAAATGGAAACCTCTCTTTCTGAATGACCTCAACAAATTTGTTAGGGAACGGGATCAAGGTTATAATCGAAGAAACAGATGCAACTTATTATAATGGATTGCAGCTTCAGATACTACCAGACGGACGCATCAGAAAGGGAGCTTTTCGATGGAGAGAAATAATCTCCATTGCCAATTGCATTCTGTAAAAGAATCGGATAGAATAGCCTTATAAATTGATTCAAACTAAATAGATATCAATTTAATTAACGCAAACCAGCAGTTGAAAAGGAGCAGAGACGATGAAAAACGCTGTCAGGTATTATTCAAGATCAGGGAACACAAGGACGGCCGCAGAGGCGATCGCACGGGCAATCGGAACAGATGCGGTATCTGTGGATTCCGCCTCCGCATCACTTCAGGAGCCTGTTGATGTCCTGTTCATCGGCGGGGCACTGTATGCCTACGGAATTGACAAGCATCTGAAAGCGTACCTTGGCAGTCTGAAGAAGGATCAGGTCAAAAAGGCCGTCGTTTTCTCCACCTCCTGGATATCAAAGCACGCCATTGACCTGATCAAGGGCGAACTCGATCGGAAAGGAATTCCGGTTGAGAAGGAAACGCTTTACTTCAGAGGAAAGCCAGGTGAGAAACAGCTGCAGGATGCGGCAAACGTGGCAAGAAGAATTTGCGGACAGTGAGGTAGATCATGAGGCTGGGCATCAGGGAGCTGAGACATAACTGGAAAAAATACCTGCTGGTAGAGATCATCGTTGTGCTGATGATGTTCATGGTGTTGTTTCTGTCTGGGCTGGTCAAGGGACTGGGCAGAGCCGTGTCATCCGGTATTGACAACATGAAGGCAGATACATTTATTCTCAAAGAGGACGCGGAGAAGCAAAACTCAGCAAAGGAGACCTTCCGGGGATCTGCTCCTCTGGAGTTTTTCTGAAGCATGTCGATTTTCATGAGCGGCCGTGTTACAATTCTCATATCAGTTTACATCAGGCGCGTGAAAGGCGGAAGAAAGATGAAAGAATTTTCAGGAAAGAAATCAGTGATCACACCGGAGGGCGTATTTATCATCGGGACTTATGATGAAAATGGGATTCCGAATGCCATGAACGCGGCATGGGGACAGCAGAGCGATTATGGCGAGATTACGCTTTTCCTCGGAAAGCACAAGACAACTGAAAACATCAAGAAGACAAAGGCGTTCACGGTTGCCATGGCGACAAAAGACACCGTTGTCATCTCCGATTATTTTGGTGTGGAGACGGGCAGCAAGGTCAACAAGATCGAGAAAGCCGGGGTGCACGTCCACAAGGCCGCTCATGTGAATGCACCGATTATTGAGGAGTATCCGCTGACGCTGGAATGTGAGCTGAAATCGTGGGACGATGCGACCGGAATCCTGGTTGGAACGATTGTGGCTTCACAGGCAGACGACAGCATCCTTACCGATGGTAAAGTGGATCTGGATAAGATGCAGCCGATTATGTTTGATGCGGCGACGAGCACATATCGCGTCATCGGGCCGGTCGTGGGAAAAGCATTTCATGACGGACTGCAGCTGAAGGGATAACACCCAGTCCAGCTGTAGAACGTTGAATGTGAGATTGGGGTAAACCGAGTGGAGCGGTCACCTCGCAAGGTAACAGCGAGTCTGTTTCTGTGTACGCAGGAGCAGGCTCGTTTTTTTGTGTAGGGTGATAGGGCTGCTGCAGATCAGAAATCTGACGATTACGCATAAAAGGATTACAGGTCCATTGTTCAGGACCTGAATCTTGTTCTGAAGGATTGAGACAAGGAATTGCTGGAAAAAGCTGAAACTTGTTATTGACCGATCGGTCTAAAAACGATATTGTATGAAATAGACTTAATGGTCTAGAAAAGAGGCATCGGAGATGAAAAAGGAGCTCAAGAGTCTTCTGACACGTGAAAAGCTGCTTGCCGCGGCGATGGATGAATTTTCATCGAAGGGATATGGCGGGGCGTCGGTGAATGATATCTGCAAAAGCAGTGGCGTTCCGAAGGGAAATCTGTACCACAACTTCAGTTCCAAGGAAGCGCTTTATCTTACCTGCGTGAAGGAGACGTTCACGGAGCTGACGCAGGAGATGCAGGAGAAGCTGTCAGAAGAATCTGTCACGCCGGAAGCTTATTTCCGGATCAGAGTGTCGTTTTTTCAGGCGCACCCGGCGGAAGCCGGAATTTTCTGTGGCGCTGTTCTGTTTCCGCCGATGGAACTTCAGAAAGAAATCGAGGCATGCAGAGCCGGGTTTGATGCCTTTAACAGAGAGATCCTGCAAAAGCTGATCGGCGACCGAAAACTGAGGAAGGGTTTGTCGGAGGACATGGTGGAGGATGTTTTCCGTCAGCTGCAGAATGGGCTGAATGCAGATTTCCGGAATAAGAAGGCTGGGGATTCACATGATAAGCTGATTGCACACGAACTGGCCTGCCAGACTGCCTTGTCTGTGTTTCTGTACGGTATCCTGGATACAGGCGGAAATGCGACAGATTGATGCGATCTGCCTACTTCATTGAACCATTGATTTCGATCCTTTTGTTTTAACTATTGGACGTGTTTAACCACCTCAGGAGGCATCATAAGATGGGACTTGAATTGATTCGTTGGCTTGCTGCACTGACTTTTGCATTCCTGCTGGGAAAACTGATGACAAGGATCAAACTGCCGGCGATTCTCGGCTGGCTGATCGGGGGAATGCTGCTGGGACCGCATGCGCTGGCTCTGCTGCCGCAGTCGCTGATGGATACAGCTGTCTATAAAACGGTCGTCACCTGGATGCAGGTTTCCTTTGGGCTGATGCTTGGAACGGAGCTGATCTTCCGGAAAATCAGGAGCTATGGAAAAGCACTGATAATCACGACACTGACACAGTCACTTGGAACATTCTTTGTTGTTTCCATGGTATTTGCTCTTGTATTCTGGATTCAGAAAGTGCCAGTTTACCTGGCATTTGCGTTTGGAGGAATTGCACTTGCAACAGCTCCGGCTCCGGCACTGTCGATTGTACAGGAGTTCCGTACACATGGGCCGGTGACAGACACACTGCTGCCGATGGCGGTTCTGGATGACATCGTCGGAATCGCGGTCTTCTTTACAGTCAATGCCTGCATTGCACGTGCTGTGTCAGGCGGCTCTGTGCCACTCTACATGATTCCGGTGATGATTTTCCTTCCGATTGGAATTGGCCTGGCCATGGGATACCCGGCGGGGCTTCTGCTCAGAAAGGTTCGAAATAAAGCAGGGGTGCTGGCAATTCTGCTGGTTGATATCACGATGACGGCTGTCGTCGGGATTCTGCTGAATCGATTCCTGTTTTCAACAATTACACTGAATTATATGCTTATGGGGGTATCGGCATCTGCTGCATTCTCCAATATGATCGATGAGGTAGAACTGGAAGAACTGACCGGCTGGTACGCACCGATCCTCGGAGTCAGCCTTCTGACGGCGATTGTGGATCTGGGGGCACCGCTGGATTACCACCTGATTCTCGGAGCGGGGCTTTATACCTTTGTGTACATTGCAGCGCGTGCATTTGGAAAGTATTTCGGGGCAAGATTCGGGGCGACCGTGACGCATATGCCGAAGACGGTGCGCCGGTATCTGGGACTGACCCTGCTGCCTCATTCTGGTGTATCACTCGTCTTTACGGGCATTATATGCAGTGTGCTACAGGCATCAGAACCGAAGCTCGCAGCGATTGTACAGGGAACCATTGCCGCAGCTGCGGTGATCAATGAGATCATTGCGGTGATCGCAGCGAAAAAAGGTTTTGAGCTGGCAGGAGAGATTTCATAGATAAAAGGTTAACAAGTTCCAAATCAAAACAAAACATACCATGTATAAAAATAATAATCAACAACCAATTATTCCGTCCGTACTCGATTTTCCGTACTACAATGAATCATTTAACTCTGGCATAATGAGATAGAACCAAAGGGATAGGAACGCAGCAATCAGATCTGGATCGTTCCGGTATAAGGCGCCGGCGACAAGAAAGCAGGCAAATTCCAGTTCTCCAGGCAGGAGAACGCAGGAGCAGGCAACGCCGCCATTGATATGGCATTTATTATTTATGAGCAATACACCTCTTTTCGAATGTTGGGTCAGACCGCCTGACATGATACACAAAAGCAGGAGTATTGCTCTATTTATGTCCAAATCCCCTGAAATAATAGGCTGATTCAATGGTTTCATGCGTTATACACGACACGATCCGAGGCGTCGGAGAAGAAAAACATGATGATGAAAAAAATATATGCAGCGCTGGCGCTTGCCGGTACGTTTGCAGTCAGCGCAGACCTGTCCGGATGCGCGGAAGAGACGACAAGGTCAGTGTTTGCGGAGCTGGAGGAAGCATACAGTGCCGGGACGTCGGAGGGCGGTGAAGCGGTTTCTGCTGAATCTGCGGACGGGGAAACCGTTTTCTCCGGTGGAAACGGGAGCACAGAGCCGGGCTGGACCCTCATGATCTACTTGTGCGGCTCTGATCTGGAGAGCGAGAACGCCATGGCATCCATGAATCTGGAGGAAATGTGCAGTGCCTCGATTCCGGAGGGTGTCAACGTGCTGGTGGAAACCGGCGGATCTTCTGCCTGGTATTGGGACGGGATCGAAACCGACGTGCTCGGACGTTACCAGGTCCATGACGGCGTGCTGGAGGAAATGGAGACAGCGGAGCTGGCATCCATGGGGGATTCCGCTACGCTGACAAATTTCATTCAATGGGGTGTTTCCAGTTATCCGTCGGAGCATTACGGTGTGATTCTCTGGGATCACGGCGGCGGGAATGCGGATGGCGTTTGTTATGACGAATTGTATGACGGCGACAACCTGACGCTGCCGGAACTTGGGTCAGCCCTTCGCGATGCAGACAGCATGCTGGATTTCATCGGCTTTGACGCCTGTCTGATGGCGAGCATGGAGACGGCCTCCGCGGTCAGCGGGACCGGATATTATATGGTGGCTTCAGAGGAGACAGAGCCCGGACTGGGATGGGATTACGAGGCGATGCTGAATGCGCTCGGAGAGAATCCTTCCATGAAGGGAGATGAGCTGGGGCAGATCGTCTGCGATGCTTTTCTGGAAAAATGCACGAGACTCGACTGTGCCGATGAGGCGACGCTTTCCGTGATTGATCTCTCTCAGACAGGAAAACTGGATGCCGCTTTCGATGAATACACCGGCGGCATGGCGCTGGCGGCGAACGATGTGCGGACGCTGAACAGTGTGGCTTCCGGCGCGGACAGGACAGAGTCCTATGGCGGCAATACAGACACAGAGGGTTACTGCAACATGATCGACCTGGCTGATCTTGTGACCAACACGCAGGACTACGTGCAGACGGACGGCACTGCTCTTCTGTCGGCAATCGAAGAGGCGGTCGTCTACAGCGTACACGGTCCGGGAAGAGAGAATGCCAACGGCATTTCGGTCTTTTATCCGATTGGCGCGACAGAGGATGAGCTGTCGATGTACATGGAACATTCAGATAATACGCCGTATCTGCAGTATATCGCAGCTGTCACGGACACCTACGGCGATGTGGACTGGCAGGTGGCCTGGACGGAATACGACTCGTCTGGTGCCGAGTCAAATTCATCGGGGGACGGTGCTTTCTGGCAGGATATGCAGGAGCAGCTGACAGAGCTGCAGCCTGTGACAGGAAGCGACTTCGATGTACAGTTTTCGCAGTCGGTTGGCGAGGACGGGTACCTGAATCTCTCGATTACCTCGGGACTGGAGGCAGTGAAGTCCGTCCATTTCCTTCTGCTGTATATGCCGGACGGACAGGAGGATGGATCATCTTCCGAATATGTCTACCTCGGTGAGGATAACGACATCAACGGCGACTGGGAAAGCGGCACATTCCAGGATAATTTCTGGGGGCAGTGGATGACGATCGGCGGTGAATTTGTGAATGCTGAGTTGATTGAGGAAACAGACTATTACAATCTGTATTCCATCCCGGCGAAGGTGAACGGACAGGAAACCAATCTTCACGCCATTTATGATTATTCTGCGGAGAAATATCGGGTACTTGGCACGTATGACGGCATCTCAGACAGCGGAGATGCGTCCGGCAGTAAGACAAGCCGGGGCATCACTCCGCTGCAGGCAGGCGATGAGGTCGTCTTCCTGCTGCCGGCCTATGAGGCTGATACGGATGAGGACGCCTGGTATACCACCGACGCGGTGACATGGTCGGAGGATGTGGTCATGCAGAACGAGGATATGGGTGACGGCTTCTACATGTACATGTTTGAAATCAAAGACATCTTCGGCGTGGAGTATGACACGGAACCGGTTGTCATGGAGGCTGCGGGCGATACCATTTATCCGATCATGGAGTGATGCGTCCGTGTAAATGACCAAAACTTCCCGCACCGGAAAGGCTAATCCTACCCTCTTGACCTTATACCAGATATAGACTATAGAGTATTACTTATCAGGTGATCATCATTGTATCAGCTATATGTTTATGCATCGTATCAAAGAAGGGGGAGCGTTAATGGGAAAAAAGGTGCTCATTCAAAACGCACGTGCCATCGTGACCTGTGATCAAAACGACACAGTCTGCAGGAATGCCGATATTCTGGTGAATGGACCGGAAATTGAATCCATCGGGCCTTCGCTCAGCGGAACGGAACAGGCTGAAGGCGCGGAGGTGATTGATGCGACCGGTATGCTGATCTATCCGGGACTCATCAATACGCATCATCATTTCTTTCAGACATTTGTCAGAAATCTGATCACGATTGACTATGCGAATATGACTGTGCCTGAATGGATCGCGAAGATCTATAAAATCTTTCAGGCGATCGATGATGATGTGATCTATTACTCTTCGCTGACTGCGATGGCGGATCTGATCAAGCACGGCTGTACGGCGGCTTTTGACCATCAATACTGCTACACGGATAGAACAGGCAAGCGGCCTGTAGACCGGCAGATGGAAGCAGCGGATCTCCTCGGAATCCGATATCATGCGGGAAGGGGAACGAATACACTTCCGCCTGAGTCTGGCAGCGACATGCCCGTGAATATGGTGGAAACAACGGAAGAGTTCCTTGATGACTGTGAGCGGCTGAGAAAGCGATATCATGATCCCCGGCCCTTTTCGATGCATCAGATCGTTCCGTCTCCGTGTCAGCCCATGAATTGCAGAAAAGAGACGTTCGTTGAAACGGTGAAATACTGCAGGGAGAACGGACTCCGGATGCATACGCATTTGGGTGAAGGCGAGAACGAAGTGATGGTCCGGCGGTGGGGCAAGCGTACGCTGGAGTGGGCGGAGGAAATCGGGTTTGTGGGCCCCGATGTATGGATCGCCCATGCATGGGAACTTACGCCGGAAGAGTGGAAAACACTCGCAAGGACGGGAACAGGTGTTTCACATTGCCCGACGCCGGCACTGCTGGGAGGATTCCCGATTCTGCCGATTAAAGATATGCAGGAAGCAGGAGTCAATATCAGCCTGGGATGCGATGGCTCGGCAACAAATGATGGATCAAGTCTTCTTGATTCTATGAGACTTGGATGGATGGCGCAGTCGTACTTCAGCAAGAGCCGCGGCGGGGCGATCTCTCCGTATGATATGCTCAAGATTGCAACCGTAAACGGGGCGAAAACGCTTGGCCGTGACGATCTTGGGAGTCTGGAACCTCATAAAGCAGCAGATCTCTTTATGATCGATTCTGCGAAGCTCGAGCTTACGGGGGCTTTCCATGACCCAAAGAATCTTCTCGCCCGCTGCGGTGTGACAGGATATACGGATCTTACCATGGTCAATGGCCGTGTGGTCTGGCGTAACGGCACGTTGACAGGCGTTGATGAAGAAAAACTTTCTGCTGAGGGAGAAAAAGTATTCGACCGGGTTATCAAAGAACCGTTTCACACGTTCTATTCAGTTTCCTGAATGGGAAAATGGATCCGTACAGGCAAAAATAATAAAGGCATCGGTGACATACATCCCGAACTTGCTATATAGGTTCTCGGAATCGGATTTGAATGCAGGATCAATAATGTGCGTCTCCAGATTGCTCAGGGACAAAACTGATCACAATAGACAGGAATCAGGAATACAGCAAAACAATCGGAATCGAGGACGCATCCCGCTATCGATCTGAAGCCGCCTATGAGGAGAAAGAGGTAGGAAACCATGTTGAGCATTCTGGCACTTATTTTTATCATGATCGGGCTGTTTAAGCTTACGGGATTGTTTTTCAGGGCTGTCGGCACACTGCTCGGATGGATTTTCGGAGGTATCGGCTGGCTGTTTTTGGCCGGGCTTGCAGTGACGGTCTTCGGTCTGGCACTGATTGCAGTTCCCGTAGTTCTTGTTGTCGGCCTTGTTGCATTGATCGCAGCAGCGGTATCCTGATGTGGAGGATAAGGCAATGAATGAAGTTTATGACAGGAATAAAGAGATACGAGAAGCAATCCGGGCCGGAGAACGTGCGCTGGACAGCCTGAAGGAAGCAGATCGGCAGCTGAGCAGTGCCGGAACCTGGGGATTGATTGATATTTTCGGCGGCAACACATTCTCCGGTCTGATGAAGCATATGAGGGTAAACAACGCCAGCCGTTACGTGGATGACGCGAGACGAGATATGGCGGCGTTCCGGGATGAGCTTGGTGACATTCGCGATCTTGAAAATTTGAATGTAGACATTGACGGGTTCCTTACCTTTGCAGATTTCTTCTTTGATGGATTTGTGGCAGACATCTTCGTTCAGTCAAAGATCCGAAAGGGACAACAGCAGGTGAGAGAGGCAATCCGGAGAGTGGAAGATATACTGTCTTCTTTGCGTAAATACTAAATAGATTCGTAAACCTATTTAGAGAGCAATGAACCTGTGCATAAGGAGAAGTTTGAAGGTATACTTTCTGAAATGAAGTAGGCAGGAGAATTCAAGCGCATCAAATACCGCCTCGGTTATTGTAATTATTGCTTTGAACTTTGGATGGTACTCCACAAGCGGGCATGTAATGGACCGCTCAGTCATAGAAGCCAGTATCTGGGGCCGATCAACCAGGCGTTTGGAGAGCATTTTGAGAACCTGGATCAGTACAAACATGAGAATGATTTTAAGAGATGTCTTTCCGGTATCACGGTCGAAGATGTGAAAAATGCGGTAAAACGCGCAGACATAATAACTGAGGATAACAGCAAGAACGGAAATAAGCTTATAAAATACAAAGGATGATCGGGCAACACCGGGCTTTGTGCGGCGGTATTGCCCGGTTTTTTGCGGCTGATTACGGGGTTACTACTAAAGCGGGGAGGAAAAGGAGAGGGTATGTCCAGCACTTGTTTCAGATTGAGGTGCCTATTATTATGTTTTTGCTGGATATGGAAGATTATTACAGAAAAATGAATTGCGATAGCCTAAACTTTAAAATAAATACAATTTAAGTTATTAAAACCCTAAACTTGACCATTAGACATGTTTGGGTTATCCTGAGATACGTCAGGAGAACATAAGACATGCTCAGATCATTCGAAAGATTAAAGCCAAGAGACATCTATCTGGACCGGCTGAACGGAATGGGCTTCAGCATCGAGAGCAATGTGAAATTCGGATAAGGGCAGAAAAATAGACTGGATGAATGTGACCGGAAGAATTATACAGATCAGAAAGACCCGGGAGGCAGATGCGATTGTGCAAATGCTTCCCGGGTCTTTTGTCGTCTCCGGTATCATGGTAAACTGAAAAAACAGATAAAAAAATGTACATTTGCCAGGCCGGCATTTTTCCCTCAGCGAAAACGGCTCTTGAATGTCCGCAGTATACCACATCCTGCCGCCCATTGCCGCTTCCGGGCATCCGCTGATTTCAGGTAGTAAAAACTACGGAAGGACCGGAGATAAAATCAAAAAATCCTCCGAAAAACGGGTATGCGGGAACGCCCGCTGACACATTTTGCCGCATAATGCCGTGCCTCGTTTTTCGGTAGTAAAGCGGGCCGGTTTTACTACATTCTGACTACGGAAGCCTGCCGCACACTGCCGCCCAAGGCCTTACTACCGGAATTTTCGGTTCATGGTGTACATTTGAAAGAGAAGAAGAAACCCCGCAAAAGAGCGCAGTACACGGCACTTTCCTAACGGACGCCTTCGGTGTGCGGCATCTGAGAAAGACTGACTATTAATAGTCAAGTTGAAAAAGAAGCTAATCGCTAAAAACTCGCAAGCGAGTTTTTCATAAGTCAGCACCTTGAAAACTGCATGAC
>CACWKX010000007.1 GCA_902761585.1 uncultured Lachnospiraceae bacterium | reverse complement strand
GCATTATGAGAAGCCGTCCGTCAGACGCAAGAAGAAGTCTGAGGCAGCACGCAAGCGCAAGTACAACTAATTCGGTAAACAGTCAGGCCCCCGGCTTATGCAGCCGGGGGTTTTGTCGTATAAACGCAGCGCAGGGACCTGAAACTGCATGAAGCTGTCTGAAGCTGCCTGAAGCCTGAAGTTGCCTGAAATGGCCTGAAGTTGCCTGTTCCGGGTTTCTGCCCTATACTAAAGGCATTGCAGGTGCCAGAAGACAGAAGGGGGATACGACGGTGAAAAGGCTTTTAAAAACGATCTTTGGCAGGCTGACGGTTGTGCTGGCTGCGATTATCCTTCAAATCTGGTTGTTTGTGTATATAGTCTTTCAGCTCGGGGTCGAATATAAATACGTCGACCTCGGAATCAGGCTGCTGGCTGTGATTTTCGTCTTCTGGATTTTGAACAATTGGATGAATCCAGCCTACAAGCTGCTGTGGTCCATCCTGATTCTGGCGGTTCCCGTTGTAGGCGTCGTCCTGTACTACATCATGGGACAGTCCCGCGTGACCAGGCAGGTCCGCAGGCGTTATGAAAGCGCAGCCGCGCTCTGCAGCCCGCTGATGCAGCAGAAGGAAGCAGTGGCGCTGAGCCTCCGGCAGGCAGATGAGGGCGCGTACCGGCAGAGCAGCTATCTCAGTGGCGACAGCGGTTTTCCAGCCTATCACAACACGAAGACGGTCTTCTTCCCGACGGGCGAGGAGATGTACGCACGGATGAAGGAGGAGCTTGAGAAGGCAAAGCACTTTATCTTCATCGAGTACTTCATCGTCGCAGAAGGCGAGATGTGGGACGGCATTCTGGACATTTTGAAGAAGAAGGTGCAGGAGGGCGTGGATGTCCGCCTCATATACGACGACATCGGTTCGATCGGCACCCTCCCGATGGGCTACTTCAAAAAAATGCGCGCCCTTGGGATCAAGTGTGTCGTGTTTAACCGGTTTGTCCCGGCGGCGTCGATCTTCCTGAATAACCGCGATCACCGGAAGATTCTGGTGATCGACGGGCACACGGCCTTCACGGGCGGCATTAATTTTGCGGACGAATATATCAACCGGATCGTCCGATTCGGGTACTGGAAGGACAACGGCATCATGCTGCACGGCGAAGGCGCATTTTCATTCACCGTGATGTTTCTGCAGATGTGGAGCGTTATCACAAAATCCGATCGGGAGCTGAAGGATCTGGTGCGGTTTGCGGGCGGCCGGGACAGTCTGATGGAGAAGCGGGCGCCGTTCAGCTCCAGGCTGTACCACAAGGAGCAGTTTGAGGACGATGGCTATGTACAGCCGTACTGTGATACGCCGCTCGACAATGAGACGGTCGGTGAGAATGTTTATCTGAACATTATCTCGCAGGCCCATGACTATGTCTGGATCTACACGCCGTACCTGATTATTGACAATGAAATGATGACGGCGCTGACGCTTGCGGCGAAGTCGGGTGTCGATGTCCGGATTGTGACGCCTGGGATTCCGGACAAGCGGGTCGCCTATCTCCTGACGCGTTCCTGTTACAGGCAGCTGATTGAGTCCGGTGTCCGGATCTATGAATATACACCGGGCTTCATCCATGCCAAGACTGTCGTATCGGATGACAAAATCGCGACGGTCGGCAGCGTCAACTTCGACTACAGGTCGCTGTATCTGCACTTTGAGTGCGGCGTCTGGATGTACGGGACGTCCGCCGTCATGCAGATCAGGAAGGACTGCGAGGAGACCTTCAGCAGGTGCAGGAAGATTACGGATGACTGGCTGAAGCATCAGAACATTCTTGTGAGGATGATGGCGGCAGTCATCAAGCCGCTGGCGCCGCTTCTATAAGCCTGGCGCCGGAGGCGGAATTGCAGCAGGGGACTTGCAGGCGGCTGGCGGAGAGCACCGCCGCAGCAGTGGCAGCAGGCATCGTGCGCCCAGAAGGCGGAGTGCAGCCGAGGCTTTGCAGGCGGCTGGCCTGGCGGAACACAGATAAGACGGGGTGAGGGAATATGGGAAAGATTCTGGTAACACACTACAAGGTGCGGATCAACGATCCAGAGAACGCCCCGGAAAAGCCATTTTCGGTGGCTGTGCTGTCGGATATGCACAACGAGGTCTATCGCTCAGGCGTCATGCAGCTGATGGAGGCGATCAGAAATGAGCAGGTTTCAGCTGTTTTCTCGGTCGGCGATCTGCTGGTTGCGAAGGGGGAGCGGTGCGCCTGTGATGTCGCGCTTGATGTGCTCGGCCGGCTGACGGAGCTGTATCCGGTCTATGCGGTCAATGGCAACCACGAGGTCCGGATGCGGAACGTGCCGCAGTTCCGGGAGCAGTTTCTGGAATATGACCGCAGGGTCCGGGCGCTCGGCGTCACGATGATCGACAACCTCCGTGTTCCGCTCCGGATAGGCGGCAGCCGGATTGGGCTTTATGGCCTGGAGATCGACAACGGCTATTACCGGAAAAACCTCCGGGAAGGGGAGTGCGAGCAGCCTTCGAAGGGAAGAAAACCTGCGCGGAAGCATTTCCTGACCGTGCAGGATATGGAAAAGCTGGTCGGAAAGCCGCAGCCGGGAGAGTATCACATCCTGCTAGCGCACTTTCCGAGATATTTTCCGACCTACGCGGCCTGGGGCGCGGACCTGACGCTCTCCGGGCACAACCATGGCGGGATCATACGGCTGCCGGGCATCGGCGGGCTGGTCGGGCCGGATCCTGGTCTTTTCCCGAAATATGACCACGGGGAGTTTACCATCGATGGCCGGAAAATGATCGTCAGCGCAGGTCTCGGCACGCATACGATTGATCTGAGGATCAACAATCCGGCGGAGCTGGTGATCCTTGACTTTGTGGGAACGTAAGTAAAAGGAAGATTGAGGACAGACCTGAGATCAACAGACCGGCGTGGCCGGGAATCCTTGGCTTTGTAGGAGCACAGAATGGCGATTGAGATCAAACTGCAGGCGTATGAGGGTCCGATGGATCTTCTGCTCCACCTGATCGATAAGAATAAAGTCAATATCTACGACATCCCGATCGCGCTGATTACGGAGCAGTATATGGCGTACTTGTCGACGATGCAGGCGCTGGAGCCGGAGCTGGACCGGATGAGCGAATTCCTCGTGATGGCGGCGGAGCTGCTCGATATCAAGTCACGGATGCTGCTGCCGGCGGAGAAGAATGAGGAAGGCGAGGAGATCGATCCGAGAGACGAGCTGGTCCGTCAGCTGATCGCCTACAAGACCTACAAGTATATGTCGCAGGAGCTGCGCGAGCGGGAGAAGGAAGCGGAGGGCACTTATTTTCGGAAGAAGCAGATTCCAAGGGAGGTCGCGGCTTACCGTCCGCCTGTCAGCGCAGACAAGATTCTGGATGATGCGAAGGTGACGCTGCCGGCCCTCTACAAGGTCTTTCAGGACGTCATGAAGCGGCGCGAGGACCTGCGGGATCCGATCCGTGCGGGGTTCGGCCGGATCGAAAAAGAGGAATTCAACACAAAAGAGACGATGCAGTATGTCGAGCATTTTATTGAAAACCGCCGGCATTGCACGTTCAGAAATCTCCTGATGCTCAGACCCGGAAAGACATATGTGGTGGTCTCCTTTCTGACAATCTTGGAGTTGATGAAGCGCGGACACATCTACGTCCGGCAGGATGAGAATTTCGGTGAGATTTACATTGAGGCAAATGACCGTTCCCAGTGGGCAGATCTGGACGCGGACGGGGAAGACGACGACTGGATAGAGGAGAAACCGGCAGATGAAGGAGCTTGAGAAACCTGGCAAGGCAGATGATTCACAGGCAGAGGAGAGCATGACAGCAGCCCCGGAGGGGGAGAAGGCCGGATCGGAGGAGACCGGCATGCCGTCGGAAGCCGGGGAGGTCAGATCCGATGTGGGAAACACAGCCCCGGAAGACAGGAAGGATGAGCCCTCTGTGGAAACCCTCCGGGCGGAGATTGAGGCGATTCTCTTCTCGCTGGGAGAAAGTGTGGACATTGCCGTGATCGCGGATGCGGTAAGACTGAGCCGGGCTGAGACGGAGAAGGTCCTGAAGGATATGCAGCAGCGCTATGAGGCTGCAGACCGGGGCATCCGTTTGATCCGGCTTGAGGACCGTTATCAGCTTAGCACGAAGAAGGAGCTGTATCCGACGCTGATCAAGGTTGTCCGGCAGCCTCAGAAGACGACGCTGACCGATGTCCTGATGGAGACGCTGTCCATTGTTGCGTACAGGCAGCCGGTGACGAGAACGGAGATTGAGAAGATCAGGGGCGTCAAATGTGATCACGCCATCAACAAGCTTGTCGAGTATAATCTGATTCAGGAGGTCGGACGGCTGGATGCGCCCGGAAGGCCAATCCTGTTCGGAACGACAGAGGAATTTCTGCGGCACTTCGGGACCGATTCGGTCGATGATCTTCCGGCCATGAACCCTGTGAAGGTGGAAGATTTCAAGGCAGAAGCCGAGGAAGAGGCCAACGTAAGACTTGGAGTCTAGCGGACTTCAGGCGGACCGGATCGGCACCTGACCGGCCCGGTTAAGGGAATTTGTGGAAAGAGTGGAAACATGACGGCGAGAGAATTTTACGACATCCTTTCGGAGCTGAGAACAGACCGGGATCAGGAGCTGGTGACGGTCACCGGCGGAGAGAAGACCGGCTGGAAGCTGCTTCTGACAGACGGAAAGCCAGCAGCGGTATTTACTGCGGGCATCAGCGGCGCGGCGAACGGGGCAGCGGCAACAGCAGTGGTCGGCAGCGGTTCGGCGAACGGGGCAGCGGCATCTGCAGCGGCCGGCAGCGGCGCAGCTAGTGAGGCAGCTGAATATACTGCTGGCGACAGCGGCGCGGCAGGCGAGGCAGCAGCATCAAATGTGACGGATCTTCACGGGGACGGAATGGCAGCGGAACAGGAGGACCGGAACGCGGATCCAGAAATGCCTGCGAATGCCGTGGATATCCTCGCGCTTCCGACGCAGATGCTCTTCCGAGAAAAGCTCGGGCATCCGAAACACCTTGTAGTCTGCGGAGCCGGTTATGTCGGGCAGGGTGTCATCCGGCTGGGCAGATTTCTCGGATGGAGAGTGACGGCAATCGATGACCGGATTGATTTCTGCCGGCTGGCAGAGAAGGCCGGTGCAGATGAGACGATCGCGGACGACTTTACAGCGGCGCTCCGGTCTGAGGCCATTTCCTATGATCTGGATACCTACTTCGTGGTCGTGACACGCGGCCACCGGTTTGACAGGGAATGCCTTCTGGAAATCATGAGGCATGAGACCGGATATGTGGGCATGATGGGGTCCCGCGCCAGGTCTGCCCGGATGAAACAGACGCTCCTTGAGGAAGGCATCCCGGAGGAAATGCAGCAGCGGCTTCACGCGCCGATTGGTCTGAGGATCGGGGCTCAGACACCGGAGGAGATTGCCATCTCGATTGTCTCGGAGATCCTGGCGGTCAGGCCGGACACGGCGAGGAACCAGATATCGGAGGATGTTCTGGAAGGGATCGCTTCAGGCGGTGAGGGGCGACAGGTGCTTGCAACCATTGTCTCCAGACGAGGCTCAACGCCCAGGCAGGCCGGCACCCGGATGCTGATCCGGAGAGACCGGACGACGGCCGGAACGATCGGCGGAGGCTGCATGGAGGCGGAGGTTATCCGCGAGGCACTGCAGCTGATGGCAGAGTCAAGGCTTGAGCGCAGCACTGCGGACACCTGCCCTTACAAGGCAGAGATCTTCCAGGTCGACCTGACCGGACGGACCGGCGCGCAGGCAGACATGCTCTGCGGAGGTGCGATGGACGTTCTGCTCGAGGTGCTGTGACACGGGACGAAGGACGAAAGACGAAGGGGCAGGCAGACATGCGCTAGCGACGGACGAACGGACTGAGACGCTGCGGCGCCGGGCAAAAAGCCGTGTGGGCATGTCGCTGGCACTGAATATCCGGACTGAGACGCTGCAGCGCCAGTCGAAAATACACAGGCGTTATTCTTGAAAAAATAGAACGGAGACGTTATGGATCTTTTTCCGCTTTGGAACAGCCTGAGGATTGCAGCCTGCACAAGTGTGCTGGTTTTCTTTGCAGGGATCTGGGCAGCCTACGAGATTTCCCGCCTGCCATCCGCTCTGCGCGGGCTTCTGGACACACTGCTCACGCTGCCGCTAGTCCTGCCGCCGACCGTCTGCGGCTTCTTTATCCTCCAGGTGTTCGGCATCCGGCATCCGCTGGGGCATTTCCTGGACGAAATGGGCGTCCGGATTGTCATGAGCTGGCCGGGGGGCGTCCTGGCAGCCTTTGTGGTTTCATTTCCCCTGATGTACAGGACGGCGAGGGGGGCTTTTCAGAGCTTCGACAAAACCTGCCAGTGGAGCGCCCAGACGCTCGGCCTGTCTGACACGTACATCTTCTGGCACATCAGAATGCCGGTCTGCAGGCAGGGGATCATTGCAGGAGCCGTCCTTTCATTCGCGAGAGCGCTCGGAGAGTACGGGGCAACGTCGATGGTGATCGGCTACACGCCCGGGAAGACGGCTACCATTGCGACGACGGTCTACCAGCTCTGGCGGACGGGCGACAACGCAGGGGCGGCGGCCTGGGTGGCGATCAATCTTGTCCTGTCTGCCTGTGTGCTGATTGTGCTGAACCTGACGGAAGGCAGGAGAGGACAATGATCGACAGGTGTACTGTCCGAAGACGGCGCTAATCATGGAAGCGGAAGGAGTACTGTTTTGGACTTTTTGATTGATATTGAGATGAAGCTGAATACATTTCCGCTGCAGGTGAGGCTGGACTCGGCGGAAATGAACCCGGGCGGCGTGATCGGTCTTCTGGGGGCTTCGGGCAGCGGCAAGACGATGACCCTGCGCTGCATTGCAGGGACAGCCGTGCCGGACAGGGGAAGAATCGTCATAAACGGGATGACCTTCTTTGACAGCAGCCGGAAGATCAATCTCAGGCCGCAGCTTCGGAGAGTGGGCTATCTGTTCCAGAATTATGCCTTGTTCCCGAACATGACGGTTCGCCAGAACATCCGGTGCGGGATCCTTGGAGCGGCTCAGCAGGAGCGGCGGATCGAAGCGGGGAAGAAACAGCTGGATCAGGAAAACATACGTGATACGCCACGTAAAAAATACAGGAAATGCGCATTATACACATCTAATCAGCAAAGAGAGAAGGGAATTTCCGAGATCATCGAGCGTATGCACCTGGAGGGACTGGAGGACCGGAGACCCTCCGAGCTGTCGGGCGGTCAGCAGCAGCGATGTGCGCTGGCGAGAATCCTGGTGGGAAATCCTCAGATCGTCCTGCTGGACGAGCCGTTTTCGGCGCTCGACGAATATCTTCGTGACGAGCTTCTGGAGGAGACAATGTCGGTGCTTTCAGAACGGCACATTCCGGTTTTCTTTGTCACGCACAGCAGGCAGGAGGCAAGGGCTGCCTGTACGGATCTCGCGATTATTCACAACGGAACGGTTCAGGAGACGGGCAAGGCAGGAGACATTTTCAGGCATCCGAGGACGGCGTGGGGGCGGATTCTGACCGGGACGGAGGGCAGGAAAGACCTTGATTTTCAGAGCTTAATCAAGTAATATGAGATTCGGCAGATTTTTGTGATGAGGGGGCAAAACTGCGCCTTCTGCGTCGCAGGAATTGATGAATAAAACGTTTTGTAACCAGTTGTATTTAGATGGAGGTCTTAGCATGAGCAATACAGCACAGAGCAGTGCGGCGAAAAGAATCGAAGCCCTGCTTGACGAAAACAGTTTCGTTGAAATCGGAAAGAGTGTGACTGCCCGCAGCACTGATTTCAACCTGACGGAAGACAAGACTCCTTCGGATGGTGTCATCACCGGTTATGGCCTGATTGACGATAACCTGGTCTATGTATACAGCCAGGACGCGTCTGTCCTCGGCGGAACAATCGGTGAGATGCATGCGAAGAAGATCTGCCGCCTCTATGATTTTGCCATGAAGATGGGCGCACCGGTGATCGGGCTGATCGACTGCGCAGGCGTCCGGCTGCAGGAGTCCACGGATGCGCTGAATGCATTCGGCGAGCTGTACCGGAAGATGTCCCTGGCGAGCGGCGTGATCCCGCAGATTTCCGCAGTCCTCGGACAGTGCGGCGGCGGGCTGGCTGTGGCAGCGGGCCTGAGCGACTTTGTGTTCATGGACGGCAAGGCTGGAAAGCTTTTTGTGAATGCACCGAACGCGCTTGCAGGAAACAAGACAGAGGATACCGCATGCGCTGCGTTCCAGAGCGAGCATACCGGCCTGGTAGATTTTGTCGGTACACCGGACGAGATCTTTGCACAGATTCGTGCGCTGGTTCCGATGCTCCCGGCGAACAACTCCGATGAAGCACCGCTCTCCGATGTTGCGGATGACCTGAACAGGGAGTGCACCGATATCGCAGGCGCTGCAGCGGATCCGGCAGTTGCGCTTTCCCAGATTTCTGACGGCGGCGTCTTCTGCGAGGTCAAGGCTGCAGAGGCGAAGGAGATGGTCACCGGCTTCATCAAGCTGAACGGAACGACCGTCGGCGCGGTTGCAAACCGTACGGCAGCATACGATGCGGACGGAAAGCAGACGGCTGAGTTCAAGCCGGTCCTGACCGCGAAGGGCTGCGAGAAGGCAGCTTCCTTTGTGAACTTCTGCGATGCATACGACATCCCGGTCCTGACGCTGACGAATGCAGAGGGTTTCCTTGCAGACAAGCATAACGAGTACAGAATCGGCAAGGCAGCTGCAGCGCTCGTGACAGCATTTGCATCCGCTACAACCCCGAAGGTCAACGTGATTGTGGGCAATGCCTATGGCTCCGGCTTCACGATCATGAACAGCCAGGCGCTTGGCGCGGATGTCACCTTTGCATGGGACAGCGCGAAGGTCGGCACCATGGACGCAAAGCTTGCGGCAGGGATCATGTACGATGGCAGCGATGCGGCAACCATCAATGAGAAGGCAGCAGAGTACGAGAAGAAGCAGAACAGCGTGGATGCGGCAGCTTCGCGCGGATACATTGATACCATCATCAGACCGGAAGATACCAGAAAGATGGCAATCGGTGCATTCGAGATGCTCTACACAAAGAGAGAAGATCTTCCGGCAAGAAAACACGCAACTGTATAAGGAAGGGGCATGCAGATGAAGAAAAGATTAAGCGCGATTCTGCTTGCATGCGGACTTTCCGTCTCCATGCTTGGCGGAACCGCTTTTGCAGCGTCAGCCACAGCGAGCACCGAGACGGCGCTTGAGCAGGCGGCGACGGAAGCCGAGGCAGTGGAGAGCGAGCTTGCCAAAGATACCGGGGAGACCCAGCAGGAGACAACAGCGGTTGCTCAGCCTTCCGAGGTGACCGGGGACCGCAAGTATGAACAGCTTTACACAGCCATTGAACAGTCCATCGAACAGACACTGGCGCAGGTTTCGTCACTTTCTGATGACCAGATCGCACAGCTCAAGGATTCCGGCGATGAGTCAACCACACGTCTGATCGCTTCCTGGGATCAGGTAAGAGAGCAGTGCGGCGCCTACCAGGGTGTTGATTCCTACACCGTCGCAGAGGATGGAACGAATGTTACGTTCACGGATCTTGTGAATTATGAGAAGGCAGCAGCTGACAAGTCGAAGGTAACTGTCACAGTTACAGTCGATATGAAAGCGCAGACGACAACCTACAACTGGAATGTCCAGGAGACCGTCGGGAAAGCCATCGAGAAGGCTGCGGAGAACACCGCTGTCGGACTAGTGAACGTCATGTTCATCCTCGTTCTTCTGACCCTGGTCATCAGCCTGTTCCGCTTCATTCCGAACGGAAGCAGGAAGAAGAAGGAGCTGAAGGCTGCTGAGGCAGCCGCGCCGGTTGTGCCGGAGACTGCACAGGAGCCTGAGGAAGAAGGCACTGACGACGGTGAGATCGCCGCAGTCATCGCAGCAGCGGTTGCAGCGTATGAGAGCGAGAATGGAAAGGCACCGGCCGATGGCTTTGTCGTCCGTTCCATCAGAAGAAGAGGCAGAAAAAGCAGCTGGCAGAATGCCTGAGATGCAGCATCAATCACAATCTACAATCATTCAATAGGAGAAATTGAGATGAAGAACTATACCATCACCGTTAATGGCAATGTATATGATGTCACTGTTGAGGAGAACGGGGCTTCTGCAGCAGCACCGGCAGCGGCTCCGAAGGCAGCACCGGCTGCAGCACCGAAGGCGGCGGCTCCGAAGGCAGCAGCTCCGAAGGCAGCTTCCGCAGGCGCAGGCTCCGTGAAGGTCAACGCTTCCGTTCCGGGCAAGGTGACGAAGGTCAACGCTTCCGTCGGACAGTCAGTCAAGCCGGGTGACGCAATCGTCACGCTCGAGGCTATGAAGATGGAGATCCCGGTCGTCGCTCCGCAGGCAGGCACAGTCGCTTCCATCGAAGTGGGTGTCGGAGATGCAGTTGAGAATGGCCAGCTCCTTGCGACCATGAACTGAGTTTTCCGCTGCCTGTGTCCTGAACGTTAGGAGGTTTACCTGATGGGTTCAATTATTTCAAATCTTCTGCATCAGACTGCGTTCTTCAATCTGACGTGGGGAAACTATGTGATGATTGGCGTGGCACTGGTTTTTCTGTACCTCGCGATCAAGCATGATTTTGAACCGCTCCTGCTGATCCCGATCGCCTTCGGTATGCTGCTTGTCAACATCTATCCGGATGTCATTGCGGCTCCAAGTGTCGATTCTCTCGGGATTGAACACGCAGGAGGGCTGTTCTACTATTTCTACCAGCTTGACGAATGGTCCATCCTTCCGTCCCTGATCTTCATGGGTGTCGGGGCGATGACCGACTTCGGCCCGCTGATCGCAAACCCGATCTCATTCCTGATGGGTGCGGCAGCACAGCTGGGTATCTATGTTGCGTACTTCCTTGCAATTGCGATGGGATTCAACGGAAAGGCAGCAGCGGCGATTTCAATCATCGGCGGCGCTGACGGCCCGACATCCATCTTCCTTGCAGGAAAACTCGGACAGACAACGCTGATGGGACCGATCGCGGTCGCAGCATATTCCTATATGTCACTCGTCCCGATCATTCAGCCGCCGGTTATGAAGCTGTTCACAACCGAGAAGGATCGCAAGATCAAGATGGAGCAGCTCCGCCCGGTCAGCAAGCTGGAGAAGATCCTGTTCCCGATTGTTATCACGATCGTTGTCTGCCTGCTCCTTCCGACAACCGCTCCGCTGGTTGGTATGCTGATGCTCGGAAATCTCTTCCGTGAGTGCGGCGTTGTCAAGCAGCTGACGGAGACCGCTTCCAATGCGCTGATGTACATCGTTGTCATCCTTCTTGGAACGTCTGTCGGTGCTTCCACCTCCGCTGAGGCATTCCTGAATGCCAATACGCTGAAGATTGTCGTCCTTGGCCTGATCGCATTCATCTTCGGTACGTCCGGCGGTGTCTGGCTCGGCCAGCTTCTGAAGGTTGTCACGCACGGGAAGATCAATCCGCTGATCGGTTCGGCAGGTGTATCCGCTGTCCCGATGGCTGCCCGTGTTTCACAGAAGGTCGGCGCGCAGGCTGATCCGACGAACTTTCTTCTGATGCACGCGATGGGACCGAACGTGGCAGGTGTCATCGGTACCGCTGTCGCGGCTGGTACCTTCATGGCAATCTACGGCGTCTGATATTCGCCATTCAGCAATCAAAATATTCTTTGAAAGGATAAAACAATGGCAGATAAAACAGTGAAGAAGCCAATCAAGATTACTGAGACTGTCCTGCGTGACGCGCATCAGTCTCTGATTGCAACCCGTATGCCGACCGAGGAGATGCTCCCGATCATCGAGAAGATGGACAAGGTCGGATACCACTCCGTGGAGTGCTGGGGCGGTGCAACATTTGACGCCTCCCTTCGTTTCCTCCACGAGGATCCGTGGGACAGACTGAGAAAGCTTCGCGCAGGATTCAAGAATACGAAGCTGCAGATGCTGTTCCGTGGGCAGAACATCCTAGGATACAGCCCGTACTCGGATGATGTTGTTGAGTACTTTGTTCAGAAGTCCATCGCAAATGGGATCGATATCATCCGTATCTTCGACTGCCTGAATGATCTCCGCAATCTGAAGACAGCAGTCAAGGCAGCGAATAAGGAGAAGGGACATGCGCAGATCGCTCTGTCCTACACGCTTGGCGATTCCTACACGATCGACTACTGGGTAGATCTTGCAAAGAGAATCGAGGATCTTGGCGCGGATTCCATCTGCATCAAGGATATGGCGGGACTTCTTCTTCCGTACAAGGCAGTCGAGCTTGTCGGCGCACTGAAGGAAGCGGTCGATATCCCGATTCAGCTGCACAGCCACTATACATCCGGTGAAGCTTCCATGACCTATATGAAGGCAGTTGAGGCAGGCGTCGATGTTATCGATACCGCTATGTCGCCGTTCGCCCTGGGAACCTCCCAGCCGGCAACCGAGGTTATGGTTGAGGCCTTCAGAGGAACGCCGTATGATTCCGGACTTGACCTGAAGCTTCTGTGTGAGATCGCAGATTACTTCCGTCCGTATCGTGAGAAGTGCCTGAAGGATGGTCTGATGAACCCGAAGAACCTGGGTGTCAATATCAAGACTCTGCAGTACCAGGTACCGGGCGGCATGCTTTCCAACCTGACCTCCCAGCTCGCGAAGATGGGGCAGGAAGACAAGTTCTATCAGGTGCTTGAGGAAGTGCCGCGCGTCAGAAAAGACTTCGGTGAGCCGCCGCTGGTTACTCCGTCTTCTCAGATCGTGGGAACCCAGGCCGTCATGAACGTCATCTCCGTCTCCAACGGCGGACAGCGCTACGACATGGTTCCGCAGCAGTCCAAGGATCTTCTGTGCGGCAAGTACGGCAAGACCGTCAAGCCGTTTAACAAGGAAGTCCAGAAGAAGTGCATCGGCGACGCGAAGGTGATCGACTATCGCCCGGCGGACGACCTTGAGCCGTCCCTTCCGAAGTACGAGAAGGAAGTCGCACAGTGGAAGCAGCAGGATGAGGATGTCCTCACCTATGCACTGTTCCCGCAGGTTGCAGTTGACTTCTTCAAGTATCGTCAGGCACAGCAGACCGGTGTCGATCCGGCAGCCGGCGACAAGAAAGACAAAGCATACCCATTGTGATATAAGGACCCAGTCGCAGAAAAAAAGCCAGGCGGCGTGCTCTGCACGCCGGACTGGCTTTTTTCTGGCGACGTTAGAAATCATGAGCATGGAAGGATATTTGTTTCATGGCGAAGGAGCGTTTCAGGGCGGTTGACCTTGCAAAGGGAATCGGCATCATTCTTGTCGTGTTTGGCCATTCCCTCAAGCAGACAGAAGTCGATGCAAAGTGGATCAGGGTGCTGGTGTGCCTGATCTACAGCTTTCACATGCCTCTCTTCTTTATGCTGTCCGGATTTCTTGCCCGGAAAATTCTGCGCATGGAAACCTACAAAGAGAGGTTTCTCTACATCAAGGACAGAGCTGTGCGCCTGCTTGTTCCGTATTTTGTGATCGGGGGGTGCTATATCCCGGTCAAGCTGAAGCTGAGTGCCTATGCAGTCAAACCGTTCACGCTGAGAGACAGCCTGAAGCTTCTCATCGGACAGAACCCGGATGTATCGCTCTGGTTTTTATATGTTCTGTTTGTCATCTCCGCCATCTGCGCGCTGTGTGTGAATGAGTGCAGCTTCCGTGACATTCTCTATGGATCGGCGGCCCTCTGTGCCGCGTCCTGGTGGGTGAATATCCCGATCAACACACCTAAATACCTGTTCTTTTTCCTCATAGGGATCTGGCTCAGGCTGAAATATGAGGATCTTCAGAAGGAAGGGAGCCGGTATCTCTTTGAAGGGCAGGGTCTTCCGGTCTTTTTTGCACTGATCCTGTTTCTTATATTCAATAGAATCTACTTTCATAACGGCGTCAACATCTTCAGACTTGGCAGCAGCGTATGCGGAATCTACGTGACGTTGTGGCTCTGTGAGGATATGCTGAAGCGGGCTGATGGCAGCAGACTTGTACACATCCTTGAAATGACCGGGCTGATGAGCATGGACATCTATATTCTGCACGAACCGCTCATGACAGCTGCAAAGATTCTGTTCTGGAATAAGCTTGCTCTACCCTATCCGGCGGCGACGCTGTTCATCTTTCTGTTTGCAATGCTTCTGCCCTGTCCGATTTCAAAGGGGATTGTGCGGAAGGTTCCGCTGCTGAAGTTTCTGTTTTTTGGCGAGAAGAATTCTGACAGGAGGGCTCTGGATTGAGACCGTACAGAAAAAGAAAGATGGCATCGCGTGAGAAAATTGCACTGATTACATTCCTGGCGAGTCTGGTGACCGGCCTGTGCGCTGTCTTTCTGCTGGTCAGGTCTGTTCGGCCGAGCGCCGGGAAACCTTACGAGATGCTGGAAGTGACGGATGCCAGAAAGTTCATGAGCTATGAGAAAAATTACATGGTGATCGACGTCAGAGAACCGGAACTGTATTCAGCCGGGCATCTTCAGAGAGCGGTGAATATCCCGTATTCAGAGCTGGTGAAGAAGGCACCGGCGATCCTGCGAGACAGCAGTCAGTCCGTCTATGTCTATGGAAATACGTCTGAGGAGAGCTGTGCAGCCGCGCAGAAGCTTTCTGACATGGGATACAGCGGCGTCGCAGAGATCGGAAGCTATGCAGACTGGCAGAAGGATATGAGCGGAACGGAGACAGAGAGCCTGATGGGCACGACAATCGAGTGAGCAGCCATATTTCAAGAGGGGAGAGCACTATGGTGATGAAAAAGGCTTACAAATTGCTGAGCAGAAACAGAAAGAAGGTCTGGTTTTCCGCCGCCTTGAACATGCTGTTCCTTTTGCTGCTGCTGGTTGTGACAAGACCGTATTTCGAGACCAACGATGACATCACGCTGGCAGGCTTTTTCAATCTGTCCAGAGGCACGCAGGATGCTTGGACAAATATATCAAACGGGCTGTTTGGCGTGATCGTCGGTGCATGCTACAGGCTGACGGCTCAGATTCCCTGGTATATTCTGTTTCTATACGGAGCGGCTTTCTTCTCCCTGACGACGGTTACCTATGTTCTCCTGAACCGCTTCGAGGGGTGGCCGGGACTGATGCTGTCAGGCGTCCTTCTTGCATATTTCGGGTATGAATGCTACACAGCTGTGAATTTCACCAAGATCGCTGCCTGTGCGGGTGCGGCAGGGATTTTCCTGATCTATGACAGTGTCCGGGATGGACGCGCAAAGATTCCGGGAATCGTGATCGGAAGTCTGGTGATCCTGATGGGGTACCTGATCCGGCCTGAGGAGGCGCTTGCCGCAGCGATTTCGACCGCAGCCGGCGCATTTTTCCTGATTTTGCGGATCCGCAGGGAGGAACCAAAGGGAAGACGGCTTCGCCGCCTGGGGATGTATGTGCTTTCGATTATCCCGGTAGTCCTGCTGATTGCAGCAGCGAAGGAATACGACACCTTCCAGGTGAAGAGCAGTGCCGGGCGGACAGCATACCAGGAATACACCACCGCACGTTCCAACCTGCTCGATTATGATTTTCCGCCGTACAACGGGCATGAGACGGAATATGAGAAGCTTGGTATCAATCAGAATGCCTGGACGCTGTACAAGGGGTGGAATTTCTATGACCCTGATAAAATGTCTGTCCAGGTGATGCAGGAGATCGCGAAGTTTCAGCAGGAGCGAAAGATCGACAAAAAGCTGGTGAAGGATTTTCTCACTCTGTATCCGGACAGGTTTTTCAGAAACCAGATGTTTCTGATCTACCTCTTTGTCCTGATACTTGTGATTCTGTACGGAAGTCACAGTGCAGAGGGTGTTGCGAGTGTATTGCTGCAGATCTTCCTGCTGGGAGGCTTGTTCTTCTATCTGTTCTATGCCGGCAGATACGGAGTCAGACGCGTCGATGTCGGAATCTGGTGGGGCGGCACGCTGGGACTTCTGGTGGTACTGGACCAGAAGAATATACATTTCAACCCGAAGGCCGCAGCTGCAGTTATGCTGTTTGCCCTGATTATGAATCAGATGACGTGGGCGCCGCATTACCGCAGACAGACGGTGAATGCCCGTCTGGAGGATCTGAACAAGCAGAATTACGTCAGCCAGATGTCCAATGATACAGATCATCTGTATATCTGCCTTTCGAACTGCTATTATCCCGCAGGCGCGTATGGACCCTTTGACCGCGTCCCGGTCGGTGCGACGGCCAATATTATCACGCTTGGCGGATGGGCGACAAAGAGTATCCCGTACATGTCGGTTTTTCAGCACTATGGAATTGAAAATCCTTACAGAGATATGATTGACAACGAAAAGGTTCGGCTTGTCGCGGACAGCCCGGAGCGGGTGCTGACCTATCTGCATGATTATTACGACGCGGACTGCACGGCAGAGAAAATCGGGACAATTGGGGATCACAATCTTTACGCCTTTCACTCCTGAGTCTTAAGAAACTCTTAAGAGATAACTCAGAGGATCAATCTTGAATGAACACAATTTGAAATGGTACGATTGTACTGGCTTCAGAAAGAGATGAGGGGTGTCTGGAGCTGAAAGAGCAAATACAGGAGATGAGAGGGTGGGAGAGATGAAAAAGCTTCGGAAGCTGCTTCTGATGGCAGTGTTCTCAGTTATGATGCTGATCCCGGCGGATCTGGCCTATGCGGCAGTGAGAATTCCGGCAATTCAGCCGGGTGAGCCTATCCAGAGGGTCGATACACTTGCGTGGCAGGCAACCTTGAAAAGAGCCGTCAGAACCAAATACGGGCGGTTTAAGGCAGGCACTTTTGTGACTGTCATAAAGGGCGGTTCGAAGTGTACCATCAGGCTGAAAGGTCATAATTACAAGATCGCAAGCAGGTATCTGAACTTTAAGAAGGATCTGGCAAGCATTGTCGGCGGCTCCGACTACAACACGTCGACCAAGATTGCGTTTGCCAACCAGAAGACGCGCAAGAGTAAGACAAGTTATCTGATCTGGGTATCGCTCGATAAACAGCGGCTGAATCTTTATAAAGGTTCCAATCGGAGATGGGAGCTTGTCAAGGTATTCAAGTGTACAACCGGTATGATGAACATGACACCAGTTGGAAACTTTACCATCGGATGGAAGAAGCACAGCTATACTGGTCAGTATGGGTCGCCGTTGTATTTCTACATGGAATTTTCAGGAAGTGGATTCCACAGATGGCCGGGGAAGGGCGTCGGGACAATCGGTACGCATCCGCAGTCACATGGGTGCATTCGCCTGAGGGAGAAGGACGCAGTCTGGCTGTACAAGAATGTACCGACGAAGACGAAGGTCGTTATCTACTGAGAAAACAAAAATCGGCCTGGCAGGTATTGATAAAGAAGGTGCAAGATGAAAAAGCTTCACAGACTGTTACTGATTATAATGACTGCTTTTCTGCTTCTGGTTCCGGCTGATGCAGCCTTTGCGGCGAAGAAGTCTTCTGTCATCCGGCCGGGAGAGTCTCTCCAGCAGGTACGGACACTCTCCTGGAAAGCGACGCTGCTGAGAAACGTGCGGACAAAGTACGGGAGATTTCGGGCTGGCACGGTTGTTACGGTCGTCAGAGGCGGCGCAAAGTGCATCATCAGGCTGAAGGGCCACAACTACAGCATTTCGAGGCAGTATCTGAGCTTCGGCCAGGACCTGGCGAGTGTTGTCACAAAGGGTGATTATAACAAGCTGACAAAGACGACATACATCAACAGCACGGCACACAAGAGCAAGTCCAGGTATCTGGTCTGGGTATCACTTGATAAACAGCGCGTCAATATTTTCCGGGGCAAGAACAAGAAGTGGAAGCTCGTGAAGGTGTTCAAGTGCACGACTGGCCGGGAGAATTCAACGCCAATCGGAAACTTCGTTATCAAGGCAAAGTATCCGAGTTATGGCAATCTTGCCTACTACATGGAGTTCTCCGGCAGCGGATTTCACAGATGGCCGGGCGTGGGTGTGGAGTCCATCGGAACGCATACGCAGTCACACGGCTGCATCCGGATGACGCAGAGCGATATAATCTGGATGTATAACAACCTTCCGGTGGGAACGAGAGTCTGGATCTATTAATGTAAGGTTCAGGAGAGTGTCCTGTCTGAAGAGCGGGAGATGAGAAGGGCAGAGGCCAGTGCAATACAGGCAGCTGCCCTGTTTCTTTATCCAGACTTTGAATCCTGACGGTTTGTCTGAGAACCCTGCCGTACAGGTTCATCTGGAAAATACGTCTGGCAGCATGGAACAATCAGCTGTGAACAATCAGCTGCAGACAATCAGCTGCAGACAATCAGCTGCAAACCTCGTACAGATTGCAATTCCTGTGAAATAACGGTAAAATTGAGCAATCATGAGGTTCAATTTTGATATGGAGCTGTGTGTGAAGAAGCATTCCAAAAAGAGATACATTGGCATCTATACAATTCTTTTTCTGATCGTCAGCCTGGCGGTCTTTTTTTCGTTCATTCTGCAGAAACGCAGTCTTGTCTGCACAGTCGACGGAGAGTCTCAGTACATTGTCTACCTCCGCTATATGGGGCAGTACATTCGGGATACCGTTTCAGGCTTTCTGCATGGCAATTTCCATCTCAGACAGTTCGATTTTTCCATTGGAATCGGAGATGACATCGGAGCGATTGTCCGGTTTCATCCGCTTGACTTTCTGGCGGCGCTGGTTCCGGCATCTTTCGCGGAGGAGATCTACGCAGTGATCCTGCTGCTGCGTTTCTATCTTGCAGGACTTGCGTTCTCCGCGTATGCGTATGCCTCTCCTTCGTTCATACATGCGGACCAGGAAAAGGCAGGTGTCCTTCCGGCCTGGCAGAATGTCCTGTCCGGAAGCCTGGTCTACGTCTTTGGCGGGTACATGCTGATCCGGGTGACGAACCACCCGACTTACGCAGCACCTTTCATTGTGCTGCCGTTTCTGCTGCTTGGTATGGAGAGGGTGGCGGCTGAAAAAGGGAGCCTCCTGTTTATCCTGTCCGTCTTCCTCGGCTTCTGGAGCAATTACTATTTCATGTACATCTGCTCCATTGCATTGCTGGTTTATGCACTTCTTCGGTATCCCGAGATCGTGAAGGAGCACCGTCTAAGAGCATTTCCGCGCTATGCCGGCAGGCTGATTCTGCTGTACCTAGTCGGCCTTATGATGTCGATGGCGACATTCCTTCCGGCGATGCTGCGGTACCGCGGCTCCTACCGGCTCAGCCAGACAAGTGAGATGCAGAGCCTCTGGCTGTATGCGGACAAGAGACGGTATGTGGCATGGTTCCTGAACCTGATCAGTCCGTTCCAGAGCTCCGGCAATGGACTGGACCTCAACTTTGCGGTGGTTGTTCTGCCTGCGCTTGCTGTGCTGTTTACAAAGCGTCATCGAACACACCGTACGCTGAGGGCGTCCCTCCTGCTTGAGCTGATGGCTCTGCTGGTGCCGGCTTTCGGCTACATCTTTGCCGGTATGAACAATGAAAACAACCGCTGGATGTTTCTGATCGCGCTTTCGCTTGGCATGTGTTGCGTGACCGTCATCGACGACTTTGCGGATCTGAAGGGGGCCTCTCTCCGATCTGTCCTTCTGGTCAGCCTTCTGTTTCTGGCCGGGACGGCGGCGGAGCGGGTGCTGAAGAGGCCGAACCGCTATAATGAAGCCGGGGCGGCGGAGCTTCTTGCATTTCTGCTTCTGCTGCTGGTTTTGAGGAGGATGAAGGCCTCAAAAGAAGCTGTCCGGACGGCTGTGCTTGCGGCGGTCATCATTTCCACAGGAATCAACGGATTTCTGACGTATGCGCCGGAAGGAGGAAACCGCGCCGCGGCCTTCCAGCCTGCAGGGGATACCACGCAGAAATACGAGAAGCTGGACAGAAGAGCGGCCGCCTTGATTCCGGACAATCGTTTTTACCGGGTGGATGCCGCAGACGTACGGCACGGACTGGAGAATTCCGCAGAGTATTTCGGCTATAACAGCATCGGGATGTACAACAGCATCCTGAATACCCAGCTGATCCGGACGCTCCTGGATGAGAACAACGCAGGGCTGGACGCGGTCACGCAGGTACATGACCTGGATGGCAGGCCGGTCGCCGGAAATCTTGCCCATGTGAAGTATTATATTGCGGGGGTCGGAAATGAGGGCAAGGTACCATACGGCTTTGAGAAGAGAGAAGACCTTTCAGACCTGAGTGCGGGCACGGCGGTGTATGAAAACCAGAACCTTCTGTCTGCAGGCTTTACATCTGACAGCTTCATTACCTGGGCGAATTACCAAAAGCTCAGCGACATCGAGAAGGAATGGGTGAAGCTGGATGCCGTGGTGCTCCCGGAGGATGCTTCGGATCTTGCGGATAAGCTCGGAGCGGAAGGACTCAGGGAAGTGGAGAAGCCTTCGGCTTCAATCAAAACGGAGTCCCTCCAGAGCCCAGACCTCACAGGCGGACAGGGACAGCTGTCGTTCCGGGCTGGAAAGGATACCTGCAGTTTCCTGAGGCTGAAGGGGCTGACGGGAGCCGGGACCTCGGAGGAGCTGACCATTACGTCGGAAGGCATCCGGACGACCGTACGAATTCGCAGCAGCCGGGATGTCTATACCCTCGGGAGGAAGGATTACCTGATCAACCTTGGATACAATGCAGAAGACCGGTCGAGAACGGTAACACTGACCTTCAGCGGGCATGGCGCTCGGTCCCTTGAGGCAGCAGAGCTTGTATCGGTTTCCATGGATGGGTACGAGAACAGAATCAAGGCGCTCAATGAGGAAGCTCTTCAGAATGAACAGATCGAGGACGGCCTTCTGACCGGAACCATCACGAACAAAGAGACGAAGCTTGCGGTTTTCACAATTGCGGCTCAGCGCGGATGGACCCTGTATGTGGATGGAAAGAAGACAGATCCGGACATTTATGATGGTATGTATCTTGGGACACTGCTGCGTCCGGGGACGCATGAGATCCGGCTTCAATATCACACACCGGGTCTTCGGGCAGGCGCTGTCTGCGCGCTTTTCGGCCTGATTGGTTTTATGCTTGCGGCTCTGAGACAGAAAAAAGGAATATGAGAAAGAGATGAGGTCCGACCTATGAGTGATCGAAAAAAATATGGGAAATATCTGCTGATTTATACAGCCCTGTTTTCCATCATTTTTCTCCTTGTCTTTTCTCCCTTTCTGCTGGAGAGGAAGAACCTGATCGGGAAGGGGGACGGACAGTCTCAGTATATTCTCCAGCTTCGTTATATGGGGGAATGGCTCAGAAAGACGGCCGGAGGCTTTCTTCACGGCGACTTTCATCCGGACCGCTTTGACTATACGATCGGGATGGGGGATGACATCGATGCGGTCGTCCGGTTTCATCCGCTGGATTTTCTTTCCATCTTTGTTCCGGCATCCGGGACAGAGACACTTTATTGTGTCCTGACGGTTCTGCGCTGCTTTCTGGCAGGACTCAGCTTCTCGGCATTCGTGTTTCATTTCCGGAAAAGCAGGACGGCGGCGCTTTCAGGGGCACTTCTCTATGTGTTCTGCGGTTTTACCTTCGGACTTGGGATTGTGCATCCGACGTATCTTTCGCACATGATTCTTTTCCCACTGATGCTGCTTGGCGCGGAGCGGATGATGGACCCGGAACGAAAAAAATCCTTTGCCCTATTTACAGTCTGCGTTGCGCTGGGTTTCATCAGCAACTATTACTTTATGTACATCAGCTCCTTCGGCCTTCTTGGATATGTGCTGATCCGTTTCTTTGACCTCTACCGGACAGACCGGCTGAAACAGTTCGGACGGCTGCTGATCAGCCTGTCTCTTGCCTATCTTCTGGGACTGGCGCTCTCCGGCATCTTTCTGTTCCCGGCGCTGGCGCGCTACAAATCCAGTCTCCGGGCTGTTCATGAGGCGGAGCGCAACAGCCTTCTTGTCTATGAGGATAAAAGGAGATACCTGGCGTGGTTCCTGAACCTGATCACCCCGTATCAGGCTTCCGGTAATGGAACACACCTTAACTTTGCGGTGACGTTGATGCCGGCGGCTGCGCTGATTTTTTCGTCGGCAAAACGAAAATCATCCTTCCGCCAGATTCGCACCGGCCTGATTGTCCTTCTTTTCTGTCTGCTCATTCCGGGCGCCGGCTATGTGCTGGCAGCGATGAACAATGAAAACAACCGGTGGGTGTACCTGATTGCATTTGCAGCAGCGGTCGCTGTCAGCTTTACAGCGGATTCAGTCTCTGCGCTTCAAAGACGCGACAGACGATTCCTCCTTCTTGTGACGGCTGTCTTCGATCTGGGATGCGCAGCCTGGTTCTGGATGACGCGGGAGGCTGTCTTTCATCTGGCAGCGGCGGCGGAGCTGACGCTCTACACGGCCGTTCTTCTGTACCTGAGCTGCAGGACAGAAAAAAAGAAAAAGAAAACAGACGACTATGACGGATATAGCCATGCCGGATACAGCCATGCCGGACACAGCCATGGCGAACGGATCGTCCTGCTGTTTACGGCGGGCTCCGCCGCACTGGCCGGATGGATGACGTTCTCACCGAAATTCGGCAATCTTGTGGCGTATTATCAGGAGCAGGGGACGGCGTTCAGCCGGTATGAGGAATCCTCCTATGCGGTCTATACGGACACGCCGCTTTACACAGGGGAGAATGGAGCCGCCGCGTTTTCCGATGGATTCTACCGGGTGGACAGTGTGCGGAGCGCTTACTGGGAGGACAATTCTTCTCTTGTCCTGAGACAGCCGGGCGTGCAGATCTACAACAGCATTGTCAATGCCAGCCAGCTTCAGGCCATGATTGAGCAGAGAAGCACCGGAATAACATCGATCCTGCACATCCAGTCGCTTGACGGCAGGACAGCGCTTGAAGCGCTGGCAGGTGTCCGCTATTTTGCTGTTGATGCGGACAATGCGGCTTCCGTGCCGTATGGCTATGCAAAACAGCCGCTTGGATCCCGCAGAAAGCTGACGCTTTATGAGAACCAGTATCCGCTTCCGCTCGGGTTTACGACGGACACTGTGATCTCCAGGGAAGACTATGAGGCCCTCAGCCCGGCAGCAAGGGACCTTGTCATGCTGCGGGCGGCAGTGGCCGAAGACAGCGGCAAGACAGCTGAATCCGTACAGGAGAAGAGAAGCAGCGCCAGGTCGGATGAAACAAAGCAGGAGCGGGTGTCTGTCAGCGTGCAGGCAGACGAGGCCGGTCAGGCACAGAACGCCGGGCTTAGAATCACGGATGGGAAAGAGGAGGAGGACACCGTCCTCCGGGAGGAGATCTCCTTCGAGACCGGGGACGGTGTGACCAGGAAGGGCAGCACACTTGTGACCGGAAAGAAGGGGGGAAGTCTGTCCGTTTCCTACGAGAAGAAGGCGGGGTATGAGTGCTATCTAAGCCTTGAGGGTCTCAGGCTTCTGGGAGGCCGCAGTCTTTCCGCAGCTGCGTATGTGAAGGCGGACAGCATCAGCAATGGGATCCTGCTGTCGGCTGCAAACAGTGCCTACACCCGGGGGAATGACGCGTACATTGTGAATCTGGGAACGGCGTCCGGGGACGGAACAGGGACTCTGCAGCTTCTTCTTCCAGAGGGGATTTGTGTATCGCTGGAGAAAAGTGAACTCTTGTACCTTCCGATGGCAGACTATGAGGAGAAGGTTAAAAGGCTCAGCGAGGTCAGTCTGCAGCATGTGACATTTGACGGCGACTCGGTCAGCGGGGAGATCAGCCTGGACAGCCCGCGCTATATGATCTTCCAGATTCCATACAGCAGCGGCTGGACCATCGAGGTAAACGGAGTACAGAAGCGCCCGGAACGGGCAGATCTGTGCTATCTGGGCGTGCGCCTTGAGGAGGGAACTTCGCAGATCCGTCTTGTCTACCATTCGCCCGGACTTCGGGCGGGCATTCTGTGCTCATCCGCAGGGCTGGTGCTGTTTGCCGCTGCCTTCGCGCTGTCGGCCAGGAGAAGGCGTCTTCGCAAAGCTGGGAACGATCGTACACATGTGGTATAATCTGGTAGACTTCAGGCTGGTTTTCAGCCGGATATAGAGGTTTTTTCATGTTATATACAGTTGTGATTCCCTGCTACAAATCGTCCAGGACGATCCGGAAGGTTGTCGAGGAGACGATGGAGCAGTTTGAAAAGATGAAGGCCGGAGAGCTGGAGTTTGTCCTGGTGGACGACTGCAGCCCGGATGGCGGGGCGACGGTGCGCGCACTTCGCGGACTGGTGCAGGATTATGACAATGTCAGGGTGGTGGAGCTTGCCAAGAACGCCGGACAGCACAACGCGACCATGGCCGGGCTGAATTATGCCTCGGGCGATTATATCATATCCATGGATGACGACGGACAGACCAGTCCGACGCAGCTGCCAAAGCTCCTGGCAGAGATCAACAAGGGATATGACATTGTGTACGGCTATTACCCGCACAAGCAGCATTCCAAATTCCGCAACTGGGGAAGCCGTTTCAATCAGTGGACGACACGCGTTCTTCTGGACAAGCCTAAAAATATGAAGACCAGCTCATTCTGGATTATCCGCCGGTTTGTCAGGGACTATGCGGTGCAGTACAGGAGTGCGTACACGCACCTTCAGGGGGTATTTCTGAGAGTGACGCGGAACATCAGCTGCATTCCGGTCGAGCATTTCCGGAGGCGGGAGGGGCAGTCAGGCTATACCTTCAGGAAACTTGTGCAGCTCTGGAGCAATATCATCGGGTTTTCAATCGTACCGCTCCGGATGGCGACGGTGCTTGGAAATATCTTTGCAGCAGTGGGGCTGGTCGGCATCATTGCCGTGATTGTCCGGAAACTGGTCAGGCCGGTGACGGCAATCGGCTGGCCATCGATTATGGTTTCGATCTTCTTCTTTTCCGGACTGATTCTGATGTTTATGGGGCTGATCGGCGAGTATATCGGCCGTATCTTCCTTGGCTTGTGCAACAATCCGCAGTATGTTGTCCGGCAGATTGATGAGCAGGGGAAGAGGCCTTATCTGGTCAATGAAGACGGACAGCAGTTTGAGCTGAAAAAGGGTGTGGATTGGAGAAAGGAGCGTGAGACAGAGTGAAAAAGCTGATGGTTATGGGCGCGGGAATCTATCAGGTTCCGCTGATCAAGGCAGCCAGGGAGATGGGGATCTACACGATTGCCGTCTCTATTCCGGGGAATTATCCGGGATTCGGATATGCCGACGAAGTGCTCCACATCAACACGGTCGACTCCGAGGCAGTCCTGAAGGCGGCACAGGAGCGGCAGATCGACGGGATCTGCACGGCCGGAACCGATGTTGCCGTGATGACAATCGGACGTGTCAACGATGCCATGGGACTTTCGGGCATCTCCTACGAGGCGGCGAAGATTGCCTGCGACAAGGTTCTGATGAAGCAGGCCTATGAGGCAAATGGCGTCCGGACGGCAAAGTACCGCAAGGTCTATTTCAACGAGGACGTCAATGAGAAAATCAGAGGGCTGGAATATCCGCTGATTGTGAAGATCGTGGATTCCTCCGGAAGCCGCGGGATCACAAGAGTCGACAGCCCGGACAGGCTGCAGGCGGCAATCCTGAATGCGCAGTCCTTCACAAGAAAGGATTACTACATCGTGGAGGAGTTCATCACTGGCCGGGAGTTTGGCGCCCAGGCCTTTGTGATGGACGGGAAGGTACAGTTTGTTCTTCCGCACGGTGATTATATCTTCCTGGGGAGCACGGGGGTGCCGGCCGGACATTTCGCACCCTATGCGCTTTCCGAGGAAGGCGAGCGGGACTGCATCGAGACGACGGAGAAGGCGATCCGCGCGATGAAGCTCGACAATTGTGCAGTGAATTGTGACTTCATCATGAGGGACGGCAAGACGTATGTTCTGGAGATCGGGGGAAGATCGGGCGCGACCTGTCTGGCAGAACTTGTCTCCATCTACTATGGCTATGATTATTACCGGAAGATCATCCAGGTTGCGCTGGGACAGAAGCCGGATTTCCCGACAGACAAGGCGGTTCCGAACGCGTCCAAGCTTCTGATGAGCGACCGGGACGGCACGATCTTCTCGCTGGCAAACCGGAACCCGAAGGACAGCGAGAAGATCGTCGAGGTCAAGTTTGACTATACGGTCGGCGATACGGTGAAAAAATTCCATGTCGGTCCGAACCGCATCGGTCATGTGATCACGAAGGGCGGCACGCTCGCGGAGGCGACAGCCGCGCTTGACAAGGCGCTGGAGCATATTGAGATAGGGGTCAGCTGATGGACGCAGCAGGAGAGAAGAAATGGATGAACCTGTACCTGTTCTCCGATCTGCCGAAGATGGCGCATCGGATACCGAAGGACTTCACCCATGTGATGAAGCTTCAGAACGAGCGGGTGCAGGCGCTTGCAAGACGGGCATATGAGATCCCGTTTTATAAGGAACGGTTTGACCGGGCAGGAGTCAGTCCAGAGGATATCCGGACCGGGGACGATCTGACGAAGCTTCCGGTTCTGACGAAGGATGAGCTCAGAACGTGGATGGGCGGCCTGAAGGATCAGCCGCAGTACAAGGACTGGATCTGTGATACAACCTCCGGATCGACCGGGAAGCCGGTCTCGGTTCTGTTTTCACCCAGGGAGAAGGCCTACATGAAGGCAAACTGGTACCGGGTCATGCTGGTGGCGGGCTACAACCCGCTGACCGGCAAGACGATGAGCCGGATCAATGCCCACGATGAGAATGCAGGCGGGAGAGATACATTTCTTCAGCGGTTTGGTGTCTTCAGACACAGGTTTGTCAATCAGTACGCCTCTGAGCAGGAGATCATAGATGCCATCAATGCGTACAGACCGGACTGGCTGTACATGAACAAGACGGAAATGATGCGCTTTGTTCTGTACGCGCACCGGACGGGGAAGAAGGTCTGGCATCCGAGGTTCTATGACGCGATCTCGGAGAAGGTGACGGAGAATGACCGGAAGCTGTTCAGGGAAGTGCTGGGCCCGGGGATCATCGATTCCTACGGGACAGCGGAGACAGGTGCGGCGATGATCCGGCTGCCTGACAAGGACTACTACGTGGTTCACAACGATTCGTTTGTCGTGAACGTGGTGGACGATGCGGGAAAGCTCTGCCAGCGGGGAAGGGTTGTCATCACACCGCTGTACAAGACCGATCTGCCGCTGATCAACTACGAGGTCGGAGACCGGGCGGTCATGAAGGTAAAAGGGGGCGTTCATTTCATCACAGAGGTCGAGGGCCGGCTGAATGATTATTTCCGCTACGAGGATGGCCGGGTGACCAGTTTCTTTGAGGTGACTCCGGTCATCGCACACTGTGCGGATATCCTTCAGATCCGGTTCATCCAGAAAAGCTACGACCTGATCCATGTACAGATCGTCCGGGACGAGAAGGCCAGGATGACGGAGAAGGAGCTTGAGACGTACCTTGAGACGAATCTGAACCAGATCTTCAAGAAACCGTTCCGGTTTGAGTTTGAATGGATGAAGGTGATTCCGCCGGACAAGAACGGGAAGCTCCGGATGATTGTCTGCGAGGTGTAGAGCCCCGCTCAGATGAAAATGTGGGCGGCCGATGAATGGATGACATCAGAGCTGTCTCTATGGTAAACTTGTGCTAATAAGCAAAAGTCGGAGGCAAGAACATGAAACGGGTACTTTTAAAGCTGAGCGGGGAGGCACTCGCCGGCAGCAGAAAAACAGGGTTTGACGAGGAGACAGTCGCAGGCATCGCCAGGCAGGTGAAAACCCTGCATGACGAGGGCATTCAGATCGGAATTGTGACCGGCGGCGGAAACTTCTGGAGAGGAAGATCCAGCGAGCATATGGACCGGACGAAGGCGGATGAGATCGGCATGCTGGCAACGGTCATGAACTGTCTTTACGTATCGGAAATTTTCCGGTCTGAGGGGCTTCAGACGCATGTGATGACACCCTTCCAGGTCGGTGCATTCACGGAGCTGTTTTCGAAGGATGCTGCCGTGTCGGCGCTGGAGAAGGGAGAGATTGTCTTCTTTGCAGGCGGAATCGGACATCCGTACTTCTCGACAGATACGGGGACGCTGCTGCGCGCAATCGAGATCGAGGCGGACATGATTCTGCTGGCGAAGTCGGTTGACGGGGTTTATGACTCCGACCCGAAGAAGAATCCGAATGCGAAAAAGTATCGGGAAATTTCGATCGATGAGGTGATCAGAAAGGACCTGGGCGTCGTGGATATGACGGCCTCGATTCTGGCAAGGGAGAACCATATGCCGATGCTGGTGTTCGGGCTGAATGAGGAGGGCAGCATCCTGAAGGCGGCCAGAGGGCAGTCCGACGGGACCTGTGTCACAGTCTGAAAAAAAAGCGTTGGGGCAAAAGAAGGAGGCTGCAGGAGCGGGAAACTCCTGGGGCTGAAGAAGGATCGTTTGGGTAGCCAGAGGGAGTCGAAGACTCCTGCAGCAGAATATGAGCGCTTCAGGGGCGCTGCATGAAGGAGGAAACAGGTATGGACAGCAGAATACAGCCTTTCGCAGAGAAGATGAGAAAGACCTATGAGTCAATGGAGGAGGATTTCAAGACCGTGCGTGCCGGACGCGCGAATCCGGCCGTTCTGAGCCGTGTCCGTGTCGAGTACTATGGTTCTGAGGTTCCGGTTTCCCAGGTGGGAAATATCACGGTGCCGGAGGCACGGATTCTTCAGATCGCACCCTGGGAACCGTCGATGGTGAAGGCCATCATCAAGGCTATCAACATGTCCGATATCGGAATCAACCCGACGACGGATGGAAAGGTGATCCGTCTGATCTTCCCGGAGCTGACAGAGGAGAGAAGAAAAGAGCTTTCCAAGGAGGTCAAGAAAAAGGGCGAGGCGGCGAAGGTTGCCATCCGAAACATCCGCAGGGACGCCGACAAGGCTTTCAAGAAGCTGAAGGATGAGATCTCGGAGGATGAGCTGGCGGATCTGCAGGATGATCTTCAGAAAGAGACAGACAAGAAGATCAAGGAGATCGACAAGGCGATCGAGGCAAAGACGAAGGAAGTCATGACCGTCTGACCGTGCAGGACTGCACGGCCTGACTTGCGCAGGACCGCACGGTCTGACTTGCGCAGAACCGCACGGACTGACTGCGCGGGGCCGCATGGACTGACTGCACAGGGCCGCACAGACTGAGTTGCGCAGGGCCGCGTGGACTGACTGCGGACTGGAGGAGCTGTCAGGAAAGGGTGCGGAGAAGATCACCGTTCAGGCAGCTGAATGGATGCCGGGACTGCCTGAGTATGGTTCTGACATCGGATGCAGGGGAGGAATCAGCATGGATGTACCGCGTCATGTAGCAATCATCCTCGATGGAAACGGGCGCTGGGCAAAGTCCAGAAGAATGCCAAGAAATTACGGACATGTCCGCGGAGCGGCGAATGTCGAGACCATCTGCCGCGCGGCAGATGACATGGGAATTCAGTATCTGACTGTCTACCTGTTCTCCACGGAGAACTGGAGGCGGAATCCGGAGGAGGTCACGTCCCTGATGAAGCTGTTTCACAGCTACACACGGACCTGCATCCGTCAGGCAAGGGAAAACAACATGAGATGCCGGGTGATCGGGGATCCCACGGCGCTTGACGCACAGCTTCAGGCAAGCCTGAGGGAGCTGGTCGAGTCATCCAAAAACAACACGGGGCTGAATTTCCAGCTGGCCCTCAACTATGGCAGCAGGGATGAGATCGTCCGGGCTGTGCGCCGTACGGCGCAGGCATACCGGGATGGCTCCATCCACTCTCTGGACGAGATTACGGAGGAGTCATTTTCAGCGATGCTCGATACGGCCGATATTCCGGATCCGGACCTTCTGATCCGGACAGCGGGGGAGCAGCGGCTGAGCAACTATCTGCTGTGGCAGCTGGCCTATGCGGAGCTTTACTTTACCGATGTTCCATGGCCGGACTTTTCCAAAAAGGATCTGGAGAAGGCAGTGGAAGTTTATCAGCAGAGAACCCGCCGTTTCGGCGGGCTGAACGCAGGGGAGGAGGACAGCCCGCAGGAAGCAAGGCTCCATAAGGGCTGAAAAGGAAAGAACAATGTTTATAACACGGCTCATAAGCGGAATTGTGCTGGTTGCGATTGCGCTTCTGGTGAATCATGTGGGAGGACCGCTGCTTCTCCTGACGATGCTTGCCATCTCGCTGATCGGGATGTTCGAGCTGTTTCGCGCGGTAAAGATCAGAGAGAAGGGGACGAACAGTCTGACCACCGCAGCCTATGCCGGGGCGGTGCTCTGGTATGTGGCGGTCTGGCTCGGACATGTGTACGGTGAGCGCTTTGATCATTTTTACGTCTCCTTCCTGGCGGCGGGCCTGATCATCCTGCTCTTTGTATATGTATTTACCTATCCGAAGTATCATGCAGATCAGGTGATGGCTGCGTTCTTCGGCATCGTGTATGTGGCTGTCTGCCTGAGCTTCATCTATCAGACGAGGGAGCTTCCGGACGGAAGATGGCATGTATGGCTGATCCTGCTGTGCTCCTGGGGATGTGACACATCGGCGTACTGTGTCGGCCGGCTGTTTGGAAGACACAAGATGGCACCGGTACTCAGCCCGAAGAAATCGATCGAGGGCGCAGTCGGCGGTGTCATCGGGGCGGCGCTTTTCGGCGGAATCTACGGGGCCTGCATCAGAGGAAAGGTCAGCGCGGATATCAATGTTGTCCTTGTGTATATCGTGGTGTGTGCAATCGGCGCGCTGATTTCCATGGTCGGTGACCTGGCGGCGTCGGCGATCAAGCGCAACATGGAGATCAAGGATTACGGTCACCTGATTCCGGGTCATGGCGGAATTCTGGACCGTTTTGATTCCGTGATCATCACAGCGCCGATCATTTACTTTCTCTGCAGTGTCCTGCGGTTCTGATCCGGGAATCCGAGATTCCGGAGCAGAAGGCGGCAGACTGACAGCCCGGAAGGCTCTTCCGGGCTGTTTTTGATAAGGCGATCGTTCATCATCGGGTGCGAAGCACAAGATGACGGCAGATTTTTTGTGGCAGAGCCGTTTTGGGAGGAAGAGAGATGAAAACGATATCGATCCTTGGAAGTACGGGCTCCATCGGAACCCAGACGCTGGATGTGGTCAGACACCAGAACGATGTGAAGGTGGCGGCCCTGGCAGCAGGAAGAAACATCCTGAAACTGGAGGAACAAATCCGGGAGTTCCATCCGCGCATCGCGGCGGTCTGGGACGAGGCGGACGCGCGTGAGCTCAGACAGAAAGTGGCAGATACATCCGTCCGGGTTGTCTCCGGGATGGAGGGGCTGATCGAGGCCGCAACCGTTCAGGAGGCAGACCTTGTGTTCGGCGCGATCGTCGGCATGATCGGGATCGTTCCGACCATCGCGGCAATCCGGGAGGGCAAGGACATCGCCCTTGCAAACAAGGAGACACTGGTCTGCGCCGGCCATCTGATCATGCCACTGATTCGTCAGTACCATGTGCATCTGTATCCGGTCGACTCGGAGCATTCCGCCATCTTCCAGTGTCTGAATGGCGAAAATCCCGGGCGGATCGAGAAGATTCTCCTGACCTGCTCGGGAGGACCATTTTACGGATACAGTCCGGAAAAGCTCGAAACGGTTACCGTTTCGGACGCCCTGAAGAATCCGAACTGGAATATGGGGAGAAAGATCACGATTGACTCAGCCACGCTGGTGAACAAGGGGCTCGAGGTCATGGAGGCAGGCTGGCTGTTCTCCGTCACGGCAGACCAGGTCGAGGTCGTGATCCAGAGACAGAGCATCGTTCACTCCGCCGTTCAGTTTGTGGACGGGGCGGTGATTGCTCAGATGGGAATGCCGGACATGCGCCTTCCGATTCAGTATGCGATGTTTTATCCGGACAGGCGGCCGATGGAGACGGAGCGCCTGGATCTCTTTAAGCTCGGGAGCGTCAGCTTTGCCCGCCCGGACATGGAAACCTTCAGAGGGCTTCCGCTTGCATATGACGCGATGAAGAAGGGCGGCTCGATGCCGACGGTTTTCAACGCTGCCAATGAGGCAGCTGTCGCGCGGTTCCTGGACAGAAGGATTTCCTTCCTTCAGATTTATGAAATGATCGAGGAATGCTGCAGCATGCATAAGGTTATCCCGAACCCGACGGTACAGGAGATCCTGGATGTACAGAAGAGTGTGATGGAGCACATCAGAACCGTCTGGGACAAGGATTGAGGAAGGATTGAGAGAACCGGATGAATATCCTCATTGCGATCATTGTATTCAGTGTCCTGATTCTGTTCCATGAATTCGGGCACTTTCTCCTTGCAAGGCTCTGCAGGGTTCGTGTCATTGAATTTTCGCTCGGGATGGGACCCCGCCTCCTTTCACATGTATCACGCAGGTCCGGAACAAGATACTCTCTGAAGCTTTTTCCGTTTGGCGGAAGCTGCGAGATGAAGGGAGAGTTTTCAGAGGAAGAAGAGAAGAAAGACAAAAAGGAGGGCGGGCCGGACGATGGTGAGGCTGGAGACGGAACCGGCGACTCGTTTGAGAGCAAACGGGTCTGGCAGCGGATGCTGATTGTGGCGGCGGGACCGATCTTCAACTTCCTTCTGGCTTTTCTCTTTGCACTTTTCCTGATCGGGCAGGCAGGATATGACCCGCCGGTCGTTCTTGAGGTCGAGGATGGATCGCCGGCTGCGCAGGCCGGTATCGAGGCAGGGGACTGGATCACGAAGATCGGACGGTCTGCGATCTCCCTCCAAAGAGATATTTCGGTCTATACCATGCTGCACAGCACGGCGTTTTCATCCGGTCATCCGGTCACTGTCCACTGGACACATGAGGGAGAAGAACGGTCGGCTCAGATCGTTCCGGAAGAGAGTGCTGACGGCCGGTACCTGCTTGGAATCTCAACATCCTCCCAGTACAGACTTCATGGCGGGGTTCTGACAACGGTCCGCTACAGTTTCCTTGAGACAGGATATTGGATCCGGATCACCTTCGACAGTCTCGTTATGCTCTTGAGAGGGCAGGTTTCCGCAGATGACGTCTCAGGACCGGTCCGGATTGTCAAGACAATCAGTGATACGGTGGAGGAATCGAGGGAGGACGGGGTCCTGTATGTATGGCTGAATGTGCTCCAAGTCGCAATCCTGCTGTCGGCAAATCTCGGTGTCATGAACCTGCTGCCGCTTCCGGCGCTGGACGGCGGGAGACTTCTGTTTCTGGTGGTGGAAGCGGTGACCCGGCGGAAGCCTGACAGAAGGTTCGAGCAGGCGGTTAATTATGCCGGATTTATGGTGCTGATGGGGCTGGCACTCCTTCTGGTGTTCCATGATCTTCAGACAATTTTTCGATAATTTAAAATAAATATCGAATTTCATCCACTTCCGGAATTGACGGATGAAGTCTGATTTGAGACGAAAGCATGCAATTATTTCTCTGAAAGCCAGGATCACGAAAAATAATTGGAACAATAATCCAAAGAAACAAATTATTGTTGTGCATTCTAACCTAAAACAAATCGAAATATTTTTCAAAAACAGCACATTGTACCCTTGAAAGCAGTGTGACAGCGGTGATACAATACGCTCAACTCATAAAGGAGGACATGATTATGAAAAAATTTGTATGTGTTGCGATGTCCGGCGTACTGGCTGCTTCCTTCGCAGTCAGCGCTTCTGCTGCTGATCAGATCAAGGTCGGCGGAATCGGGCCTACGACCGGGCCGGCTGCCATCTACGGCACAGCTGCCATGTATGGTGAGCAGATTGCTGTGGACGAGGTGAACAAGGCAGGAGGAGCCGTCCAGTTTGACTGGAAGTTCGAGGATGACACGCATGATGCCGAGACCTCTGTCAATGCCTACAACAGCCTGAAGGACTGGGGCATGCAGATTCTGGCTGGAACCGTCACCACGAACCCGTGCCTGGCTGTCGGCGCAGAGGCGGTCAATGACAACATGTTCATGATGACACCGTCCGCTTCCTCACAGGATGTCATCGATACAGGTGACAATGTCTTCCAGATTTGCTTTACAGACCCGAACCAGGGAACTGCTTCGGCAGACTATATCTCCAGCAAGAAGCTCGGAACAAAGATCGGTGTGATCTACAATTCTTCCGATGCGTACTCAAGCGGAATTAACACCAACTTCCAGGCTGAGGCATCAAAGGTCGGCCTTCAGGTTGTCGCGAATGAAGCCTTCACGGATGATAACTCTACGGACCTGACCACGCAGGTTCAGGCCTGCAAGGATGCCGGCGCAGATCTTGTCTTCCTTCCGATTTACTACACACCGGCCAGCCAGATTCTGAAGGCTGCAAACGACATGGGCTACAAGCCGAAGTTCTTCGGCTGCGATGGGCTTGACGGAATCCTCGGTGTCGAGGGCTTTGATACTTCCCTTGCTGAGGGTGTCATGCTGCTGACTCCGTTCGTCGCAACCTCCGCTGACAAGGCTACGCAGGATTTCGTTGCCAAGTACAAGGAAGTCTCAAAGGGTGATACACCGAACCAGTTCGCTGCAGATGCCTATGATGTCATCAAGGTTCTTGCCAAGGCCGGAGAGAAGGCAGGGATCACGGCCGATATGAGTGCTTCCGATATCTGCGATGCACTCAAGGCGACGATCACGGATCCGAGCTTCACCTATGACGGCCTGACCGGTACCGGGATGACCTGGGATGCTTCCGGCGCCGTCAGCAAGGAGCCGAAGGGCATGATCATCGAGAATGGTGAGTATCAGCCGATCGACGGCGAAAGCGTCAGCGCTTCCACCGAAGCTGAGACAGAGTCAGAGTAATCGATTAGCTTTCCAGGAAAGGGGGCTGGCGGTATGCAGCCCCCTTCTTCCTGCCTGATGAATGACGTTTGAGCCGCAGGAGGATTGAGATGCAGTTTTTATCTTATCTGGTCAGAGGCATATCACTGGGAAGCGTGTATGCGCTGATCGCCCTGGGATACACGATGGTGTACGGCATCGCCAAGATGCTGAACTTCGCCCATGGCGATATCATCATGGTCGGTGGATATGTTGTGTTCTTCACGTTTTGCCAGGGCGGTATGAATCCCTGGCTTTCAATGATTCTTGCGATTGTCGTCTGTACTCTTCTGGGCATTACGATTGAACGGATCGCATACAGACCGCTGAGAGGGGCAGCATCTCTGGCTGTGCTGATCACAGCCATCGGCGTGAGCTATTTCCTTGAGAATGGAGCGATGCTTCTGTGGTCGTCTGAGCCGAAGTCCTTCACGTCCATCGTCAGTCTTCCGGCCTTGAATCTGTTTGGCGGCAGTCTGCAGATCTCCGCGGAGACAATTGTGACGATTGTGACTTCGCTCGTAATCATGTTTGTGCTGATCTGGTTTGTCAACAATACCCGGCCAGGCCATGCCATGCAGGCGGTTTCAGAGGACAGAGGAGCGGCGCAGCTGATGGGAATCAATGTCAATGCCATCATCTCCCTGACTTTTGCAATCGGATCCGGACTGGCGGCCATTGCAGGGGCGCTTCTTCTTTCCTCGTATCCGACGCTGGTTCCGACAACCGGTGCAATGCCGGGCATCAAGGCATTCGTAGCAGCTGTCTTCGGAGGGATCGGATCCATCCCCGGCGCTTTCGTCGGCGGAATCCTTCTTGGCATTATCGAGAACCTTTCCAAAGCCTATATTTCAACGCAGCTGTCTGATGCAATTGTGTTCCTGGTTCTGATCGTTGTCCTTCTTGTCAAGCCATCAGGCCTTCTCGGGAAGAAAGCAACTGTGAAAGTGTGAGGTGAACATATGGCGAAACAGAAAAAAATAAGCAAGGCAGCCAGAACCTATCTCACATCCTTCATCCTGGTCGGAGGGTTCTGGGGCGCAATCGAGGCTGTGAAGCTCTCCGGTGGTCTTTCATCGAAGGCAGCCGGGCTGTTGATCCCGGTCTGCGCATATATCATGATGGCAATTTCCCTGAACCTGGTTGTCGGTTTCCTCGGGGAACTTTCCCTGGGACATGCCGCATTCATGAGTGCAGGGGCATTTGCAGGCGTCTTTTTCTACAACACAGCCGGGGCGGGGATGCCGGAAGGGGCGGCGATTGTGCTTGCTTTCCTGATTGGCGGACTTGCAGCCGGAATTTTCGGTGTGATCGTCGGCGTGCCTGTTCTGAGACTCTCCGGAGACTATCTGGCCATCGTCACGCTGGCATTCGGTGAGATTCTGAAGAATGTCCTGAATTCTCTTTATATCGGAGCAGACAGCGCCGGGCTTCATTTCTCCCTGAAGGATCAGTTTTCTCTGAATATGGAGCCGACCGGAAAGGTACTGATGAAGGGTGCAATGGGCATCACAGGGATCAGGAAGTTTTCCGTTTTCTCGGTTGGGATTCTGCTGATTGCGCTGACGCTTCTTTTTGTTCTGAATCTGATGAATTCCAGGGCCGGACGGGCGATCACCGCGATCCGGGATGATGACATTGCGGCAAGGTCAATCGGAATCAATCTCACAAAGTACAAGCTGATGGCGTTTGTATCGTCCGCTGTGATTGCGGGATTTGCCGGTGTCCTCTATGCGCTGAATTTTGCTTCTCTTGTTGCCAAGAAGTTCGACTACAACCTATCCATCAACATTCTGGTCATGGTTGTCCTCGGCGGGATGGGAAGTATCCCCGGGGCCATCATTGCGGCTGTCGTGCTGACGGTGCTGCCGGAGCTTCTGAGAGGGTTCAGTCAGTACAGGATGTTCATTTATTCGATTGTGCTGATTATCATGATGCTGTTTAACCGTGCACCTGCCTTCGTGATGTGGAGGCAGAGGATGGCGCTGAAGTTCCGCTCCGGGAAAGCGGGCTCAGAGAAGGAAGACGCCGGAAAGAAGAAGGGGTGATCGGGGATGGCATTGCTTGAAGTAAAGAATCTCGGTATCTCCTTCGGCGGCCTTCAGGCTGTCCAGGGGCTGAATATGAGCATAGAAAGCGGTCATCTGTACGGACTGATCGGTCCGAACGGAGCCGGAAAAACGACGGCCTTCAACATGCTGACCGGCATGTATACGCCGACCGAGGGGATCATCACCTTCGACGGCGTCAACATAACCGGGAAGGGACCGGAATATATCTCGAAGGCCGGAATTGCGAGAACCTTCCAGAATATCAGGCTGTTCAACGCCATGTCGGTGCTGGATAACGTCAAGGTCGGCATGCACAACCGGGTTACGTACAGCATGCTCGATGGCGTGCTGCGGACGAAAAAGTACAGGAACAAGGAAGCGGAGATGAATGAGAAGGCGCAAAGGCTTCTGGATGTCTTCGGAATCGGAGACAAGGCGGATTATGCGGCGTCCCAGCTCCCTTATGGACAGCAGAGAAAGCTTGAAATCTGCCGTGCCCTCGCTTCAGATCCGAAGCTGCTGCTTCTCGATGAGCCTGCCGCCGGCATGAACCCGAACGAAACGCAGGAGCTTATGGAGACGGTTCGGAAGGTCCGTGACGACTTCGGAATCGCCATTCTCCTGATCGAACATGATATGAAGTTTGTCATGGGAATCTGCGAGGAGATCACGGTGCTGGAGTATGGCAAGACGATTGCCCACGGCGATCCGCAGACAGTATCCAACGATCCTGAAGTGATCGCGGCTTATCTGGGAGGAGATGACGAAGACTGATGGGTGAACTGCTGAAGGTAGAAGATATCAACGTATACTATGGGTCCATCCATGCCATCAAGGATGTCTCCTTTCATGTGGATGAGGGCGAGATCGTCACCATGATCGGGGCAAATGGAGCCGGCAAGACAACCACGATGCACACGATCTCCGGACTTCTGCGGTCGGAAACCGGCAAGATCGTTTACGATGGAAAAACCATATCGAAGATGGAGCCGCACAAGATCGTGTCACTGGGACTCGCGCAGTGCCCGGAGGGGCGGCGTGTCTTCTCAGGTCTGAGCGTGTCTGAAAACCTGGAGATGGGAGCGTATTCAAGAAAAGATGGAAAAGATGCCGTCGCAAAGGACTTTGACATGGTATACGGCTTGTTTCCAAGGCTGAAGGAACGGAAGCATCAGCCGGCGGGCACGCTGTCTGGCGGCGAACAGCAGATGCTGGCAATCGCCCGCGCGCTGATGGGGAAGCCGAAGATGCTCCTGCTCGATGAGCCTTCCATGGGACTGTCGCCGCTTCTGGTAAAGGAGATCTTCCGGATCATTGAGACGATCAACAAGGATCAGGGCGTCACGGTCCTTCTGGTTGAGCAGAACGCCAGGATGGCACTGAACATTGCCGACAGAGGGTATGTCCTTGAAACCGGACATGTCACGATGGAAGGGAAGGCTTCTGACCTTGCGGATGACCCGGCGGTGAAGAGTGCGTATCTGGGCGGGGCAAAATAAACAGTCAATACAGATTTTTATGTGTAAGCGCCAGGCGGTATGCCTGGCGTTTTTGTGTCAATACCTGTCTGTGTCAGGTGCTTCTGTTGCGGAGGTACGCGGCTGGTATTATACTGTTTCACAGGCATGAAGAATATAGAATGATAAGTCCTGACACCACTTGCATGCAAGTATGCGTGGTGGAGGGCTTTTACACTGTAATCAATAGAATGAACGGAGCAACTCGGATCATGACGAAGAGCCAGAAAAAACTGATGGTACTGGGAGCCAGTTATTCCCAGATTCCTTTGATGAAGGCTGCCAGAAGGCTTGGCCTGCATGTGACGGCGGTCTCGATCAAGGGACCTTACCGGGGATTTGATTATGCAGATGACATTGTATACGCCGATATCACGAGTCCGGAGGAAGTGCTGAGAGCAGCGGAGGAAGCACAGGTCGACGGTGTGACAACCTGTTGCATGGATCTCGGAGTTGAGGCGATGGGAGTTGTGAATGAGCGCCTGCATCTTTCGGGCCCGGGAATATTTGCCGCAAAGGCGGCCAGAAACAAGGCGGTCGAGAAGCAGGCATACCGGGAGCATGGTGTTCCGACGGCGGCGTTTTGCTTTGTACATTCTCAGGAAGAATTGAAAAAGGCACTCACGGTCATGCAGTATCCGGTTATCCTGAAGGCAGCAGACCAGATGGGGAGCCGCGGAATCCGGAGGGCGGACAACGAAGCAGAGGCGACTCTGGCATATGAATATGCGATGGCAGCGACAAAGGAGAATTTCTGCATTCTGGAGGAGTTCCTGGAGGGAACGATGTTCGGCGTGGAGGCCATGATGTCGAACGGAAAGCTGGCTTATGTTCTGCCGCTCGGCAATGATCTTCTGGATGGCAATCCGCCGTTCCCGATCGGGCATTATGTCCCCTGGGCTCAGGGAGAAGCGATCCGGGAGAAGATCGAGGATCTCGTGAGAGCAGTTGCGGAGGCGCTTCATTTCGATAACTGTGCGATGGACCTGGACTGTATGTACAAGGATGGGAAAGTCTATGTGATAGAAGCCACAGCACGGGCCGGCGCCACCTGCATCACGGACACAGTCGGCATCTATTACGGGATTGATTATTATGAGGCGATCGTGAAGGCTGCGATGGGAATCGATGTCTCGGAGATGTTCCGGGTTCCTGCAAAACAGCATACCCCGAATGTGAGCAGGCTGCTGTTTGCCGACAGGGAGGGGGTTGTGAGCCGTATCGACGCGCCGGCACCCGGCCAGCTGCCGGATGGTGTCGTGGATCTATCCTTTAACATCTCAGAGGGAAGCCGTGTGCAGAAGGTCACAAACGGAAGGGACAGGATCGGCCAGCTGATTGTGAGAGGGGAAAGTGTCGAAGCCTGCAGAAAGATGGAAAGAGAAGTGCTGAGCCAGATTCATCTTGAGTATAGGGAGTAAGGATAATTATGAAGCTATCGATCGTTGTCCCATGCTACAATTCCGAGCATACAATCGGAAAGCTTGTGGATCTTTGTATGCAGGAGTTCAACAACAAAGACGGCTGGGAGCTGGAGATGGTTCTCGTCAATGATTTTTCAAGGGACGGGACGTTCAATGCCATACAGGGGATCTGTGAAAAGTACCCGAATGTCAAGGGAATTAACCTTGCAAAGAACTTCGGCCAGCATGGCGCACTGATGTGTGCGTTCCAGTATGTGACAGGGGATGTGGTCTGCGGGATTGATGATGACCTGCAGAGCCATCCGGCTCAGATCCATCAGCTGCTCGACAAGCTCCTGGAAGGGGATGGTTATGATGTCGTCTTCGGAAAGTACAGGAAAAGGCAGTTTGGCTGGTTCAAGAATCTGACCGGAAAGATCAGTCAGTGGCTGCTGTTCCGTCTGACAGACCGTCCCAAGGGGGTCGAGATGAGCGCGTTCTGGGCAGCCAGAAGGTATGTCATCGATGAAGTGAGAAAGTACCGGGGAACGGACGCCTTCATCCAGCTTCTGTTTGCCAGGACAACCAGACGAATGGCGGATGTGGAGGTCGACCACTATGCGCGGGAGGTCGGAAGCTCCAACTACACATTCAGAAAAGAAATGAAGCTGTTCATGACGTTCATGAGCTTTTCTGTCATCCCGCTTCACCTGGCAACCTGGCTCGGCGCCTTGTTCTCGGTGACAGGCTTTATCTGGGCGATTGTCATTCTGATTCAGAAGCTGATGAACCAGGATCTTCAGATCGGCTGGCCGTCCCTGATGGTCGTGATCTTAATTACAGGTGGCTTCCTGTTTCTGATGCTCGGGATTATCGGAAGCTATATCGGAAAGATCATCATGACAGAAAACCATTCGCCGCTCTATGTCGTCAGAGATGAGCTGAACACAGACGGTGCACAAAAGAGAGAACGTCAGACTTAACCGGCAGACGGCCAGAAAGGCGGACTTCAGACCGAAAAAACAAGTTGAAAGAGCTCACAGGGCATCGGGCTGAGGGAGATAGGGAAGGAGTGCTTCCCTGTCTTCGGCCTTGAACAGGAAGTAGCCGAACCGGGAGGCGCTGTCTGTCACAGCTTCCGATGTCACAGGATGAATTTCGTATGACAGGAGGTATTCCGGGTGTTCATTTCTTAGCCGCTCGAATACCGCAATATCCTTCTGATTGAAGATGAAGCGGACAGCGGCAGCTTCCTTCTTCCTGGAAGGCACAAGATTTGGTTCTTCTCCCAGCGCAATTCGGATCACCTGTTCAATAAAGTCGATCCCTGTGGAGATATTGACAAGCGAACTTCCGATAAAGTCTCCGCCCATCCTTCCACCGATCTCAATCAGGCGGATCACACCGTCCGCATTGATCTTCAGTTCGCTGTGAGAGGCTCCATTCTGAATCTTCAGAGAATCCAGTGCATGTGTGACAATTTGAATGACCCGTTTTTCTGTTTCCGGGTCTACGAAAGCTGGCTCAAGATGTCCGGTTTCGATGAAGTGCGGCGCGCCTGTCGTATATTTCTGGGTCATTGCAAGAAAGTGATGGTTACCGCGGAAGGACAGAAATTCGACGCTGTACTCCTGCCCAGTCACAAATTCCTCAACCAGCGCCTTCTTCTCAAAACTCTCCGCTTTTGCCTCTTCGATGGCACTTTCCAGCCCCTGCGCTGAGAAGAGCTCCGTGATTCCACGGCTCCCGGACCGGTCGGTTGGCTTGACGATGACCGGATAGCAGAGTTTTAAGTCCTCCAGATCGGATATGGACGAGACGAGAATACTTCTGGGAGAGGGATCTCCATTCGTTTCAAAGGCCTTCCGCATCAGATGTTTGTTTGTGGAAAGCTCCGTTGATTCCATAGAGTTACCCGGAAGCCCCATCCTTTCAGCAACATAGTTTACAGTAACGACTGCAAGGTCGGATGCAATCGTACAGATGCCATCGATCCCGATCTCTCTGCATCTTTCCAGAATCTTCTCTTTTTCGACAATTGAAAGCGGATAAAAGAAATCAGCTGTCCGTTCGCCGATGTCACCGGTCTTCCATGCAAACACATGGGTCTGGCAACCAAGCGCCCTGGCCTTTTCGATCAGAGGCTCCTGAAGATAGGAAGCTCCGATAATCGCAAGTTTTTTCATAGTTATTATCCTCTACTGATGGCAGATTTTTCGGTTATCTGCACTGAACGATAAACCATCGGATGATCTTTTTTCCAGCATTTTTTCTGCTGCCATGCTCCGGATGATACTGAAATGCATAGATTGGAAGGGTTTCGTGCTGGATGGCCTCGATGCATCTCTTTTTGTCAGTCGAGTACTGTGTGGCGATCAAACCATTGCCGAGCCGTTTGATAGACTGATGGTGCGCATGGAGCAGTGTGGCAGTGGGACCGAGCGTGTGGTACAGCGCGCTGGTGGGGGTCACAGAAACCTTCATCTGTTTCATCCGGTGACTCCTTCCGATGTTTTGGTACAGGGTCCCTCCGAAGTAGACATTGAGAAGCTGAAGTCCCCGGCAGACACCCAGAATGGGTTTTCGTGCACGGACAAACTGGCTGATGGCGTAAAGCTGAAGACTGTCCCGGGCAGAAGAGACATTTCTCGATCCTCTGTTTTTTTCATGGTATAGGGCAGGGTTGACATCGCCGCCACCAGGAAGCGCAAGCCCGTCGTAGGAGGCTGCGCGAATCTTCTTTTTCGTGGTGACGAGTACAGGGGTTCCGCCGTTTTTTCTGATGGACGACATGAGGGAGGCAGCATCGCTGCTGCGCCGTGTATCGACAACACAGATTCGGGGAACACTCATCGCATTTGCATGCAATGGGAACAATGGGAAGGATAATAGAAACAGAAAGCAGAACAGCACCATCAGGTGCCAGGCTCTTTTCATGGTGTGGGATAACATAGCTGAACTCCGTTTCTATGATTACAGTGTGTCAAAAGTCCTCCACCACACATGCTTGCATGCAAGTGGTGGCAGGACTTATTGACACGCCCCACATGAGGCATGAAGTGGCGCGCAGGCGGCACGAGAATGCCGAATGTGGCAGCGTGGTGGGAGTTGCGGAGCAACGAAACCACACGTAATCATAAATGAGTGGCAAAAGGTACTTTTGACACTCATATCTTTCTATGAATTTCAAACATCAAAGATTCTACTACTGTTTTCCGGATATTTCTATGGCTGAAAATGACGGAAGTTATGTATTGGAATATTGATTAAACAAGTCCCCTTCAAGTCCGACTCATCTTGTGTTATGATGGCTTCAGAACTTTTATTCCTGAGAGGAGGAAATGTACATGAGCAGAGAACTGTGCGCAGCTGCTTCAGCTTCTGAGGCGGTCGTCATGAGGGATGCCTCATCCGCATATCTGGCCGGTGGCACAGAGCTTCTGCGCTCCGGAACAGAGCGAAGCGCAGACCGGCTGATCATGCTGAAAAACATCCCGGAGCTGAAGGGAGTCTCTGGAGAGACACCAGAGGCTGTCCGTATCGGGAGCATGACAACATTCCAGGAGGCTTTGGGATCGGACCTGGTGCCGGCGTATCTAAAGGAAGCTCTCCGGTACATGGCATCCAGAACAAAGCGGGACATGGCAACCATCGGCGGGAATGTGGCGCTCATGCGGGATGATTCTTATCTGGCGGCAACGCTGATCGCCGCGCATGGGAAGCTGGAGCTTTTGCACTGGGTAAAACCGGATTCTGGTGAATCAGTACAGGATCGGTCCGGATGCCCTGACAAGAACGGATCGGATCTGGAAGAGGCTTCACAGGTCAGAGGTGATCAGCCGGTACGCGAGCCCATCTGCATCCGGCGCTATCTGCAGCACCGGAAGGAATACCAGAAAGATCTGATCACAGCGATTATGGTCAGAACAGATATCTGCGTTGTCTCGAAGCGGTATGCAAACACAGCAGAGAGCCACTCTTATCTGACGGCAGCGATGGGATATGTGGACGGTCGTTTCAGAGTGGGCGTCTCTGTAAAGAATGCCGGGGTATTCTTCCTGAAGGAATTCTCTGACAGCCTTGGAGAGGATGAGAATGCAGAGACATTTGCGCACTTTGCCAAAAGCTGGACGGGGCTGAACATTCCGGATGATCTGTACGGGAGCACGGCTTACAAGCGGTATCTGCTTGGGGTAACCCTTGAGAACCTGTACCGCCTTCTGAAAGAGAGAATTTCATCCGGCCAAAGGACGGATGTCAGAAAGGGGGAAACGGAAGCATGAAGATATCCTGTGTGATCAACCATGTACCGAGAACCTTTGATGTAGATCCGATGATGAGTCTGCGGGAGCTGCTGGTTTCTGCGGGGCATGTCTGCGTCCGCGACTCGGACGACTCCGAGGGGTTCTGCGGAAGTGATACGGTTCTGGTTGACGGGACACCTGTCTATTCGAATCTGTATCTTGCAGGGGAGGCTGATGGCTGCGACATTCTGACACCGGACGGGCTTGGTGACGCTGGCCATCTGTCGGACGTACAGCAGGCTATGATCGATGCAGGGGTTGTGCAGAGCGCATACAACGCACCGGCGGCGGCTTTGCTTTTGACATGGCTGCTGGAGAACAACCCGGATCCGACAAAGGAAGAGATCGAGGATGCGCTTTCAGGGATTTTTATCCGGGATGCATCTTACGAGCATTACTTCCTTGCAGTTCAGCTGGTACGAGAGAGAAGAAAGCTTGGTCACTATGAGACCAAAACGGCGCCGATCTTCCGCGAGCAGCTCAGAGAGATCGGGACACCGGACGGCAAGGTGGACGGTCCGGCGCTCGTCAGCGGTCAGCGGGCGTTTGTCGAGGACTATGTCTCGCCGGATGCCTGTGTCCTGGTTGTCCTGCGGTCCCCTTATGCCAGTGCCTACATCAAATCGATTGACACAGCTGAAGCGGAAAAGGTTCCGGGCGTCGTGAAGATCATCACGGCGGCTAACTGTCCGGACATCTACTATATGCAGGCGGGGCAGGGAAATCCGGAGCCGTCTCCGCATGACAGGAGGCTGTTTAACTGGAAGGTCCGCCATGTCGGAGACCGGGTCGCGGGGATTGTCGCGGAGACAAAGGAAGCCGCCGAGCAGGCGAAGAATCTGATTCATGTCGAGTATGAAGTGCTGAAACCGGTGCTGACTGTCGAGGAAGCCATGGCGGAAGGCGCACCGGCCGTGCACAATGGTCCGGTGGAATACCGTGCCGGCGCACCGGCAGATCTGGATTCCTACAACGATCAGGCATCGAAGGATCCACGGGAAGGCAAGGTGGTCTATCAGTTCCCGCTCGGCGCAGATATTCATCACAACATTGCAGCGTCCAACAAGGGCGGCATCGGGGATGTGGAGAAAGCGTTCGCAGAGGCGGACGCTGTTGTGGAGCGAACCTACCAGACCAGCCAGATCCAGCATACGCCGCTGGAGCCGCATGTCTGCTTCGCGAGAATGGAGGGCGGCCGTCTGACCGTCTATGCGTCCACACAGGTACCGTATCACGTGCGCAGGATTGTGGGCTGGGTCACGGGCCTGCCCGAGAACCGGATTCATGTTGTCAAGACAAGAGTCGGCGGCGGCTATGGCTCGAAGCAGGATATCCTGGTCGAGGATCTGACCGCGTATGCGGCTTATGTGACCGGGCGGCCGGTTTACTGCAGAAATACCAGGGAAGAGGAATTCATTGCCTGCTCAACCCGGCATCCGATGAGGATGCGCGTGAAGATGGCCGGCATGAAGGACGGACGGATCACCGGTATCTTCATGGAAGTGCGCGCGAATACCGGTCCATACGGCAACCATTGCCTGACCGTCCCGATGAACAGCTGTTCCAAGACACTGCCGCTGTTCAAGTGCCCGAATATGGCATACGACCTGAAGGTTTACTACACCAACACCCCTCCGGCCGGCGCCTATCAGGGGTACGGGACGCCGAAGGGCAACTATGCGCTGATGATGGCGATGGCGGAGCTTGCAGACAAGCTCGGCTGCGATTACAAGGACATGGTTCTGAAGAACCATGTCGAGACAGGATACCGGCTGGATATCCTGAAGGGACTTGGTGAAGGCCGGGAGGGCAATGTGGTTCCGGTCGGCTCCTGCGGCCTCAGGGAGGCAATTCTGAAAGGCTGCGATATGATTCACTGGGGCGTCAGGGAGCAGTCTGACGATCCGGACGTCAGGATTGGAAAAGGCTTTGCCATGATCATGCAGGGCAGCGGTCTTCCGGGGCTGGATCATGCCGAGGCGATTGCCAAGATGGAGACAGACGGGACAGTGATTCTTAACAGTGGGTGTGCCGACATCGGGACAGGGCTGGACACTGTCTGCGCCAAGATTGTCAGCGAGGTTATGTGCATGCCGATGGAGCATGTGACGGTTCTGTCAGGGGACACCGACGCAGCCGCATTTGACACCGGTTCCTATGCGTCCTCCGGAACGTTCTTCAGCGGAAATGCAGCCCTGGATGCGGCTAAGAAGCTGAAGGAGGGAGTGTTGAAAGAGGCAGCACTTCAGCTCGGGGAGGAGGAGACCGACCTTGATCTCCGAATGCCGGGCGAGGTGTTCTCGAGGAAGACAGGGGCTGTGCTCAGCTATGGGGAGCTCTCCCACACAGCCTGCAGCGGAAGTGGCAGAGGGATGGTTGTCGCGCATGGTTCGTATGTGACAACGGCATCCTCCGTGCCGTACGGCGCTCACTTTGCAGAGGTGGCTGTCAACGTCCGTACCGGGGAGATCAAAGTCCGGAAGTTCTACGCACTTCAGGATGCCGGAACACCGATCAATCCGGAGCTGGCGCTCTGCCAGATGTACGGTGCAGCGCTCAAGTCAATCGGCCATACTCTCTATGAGGGGATGATTCTTGACAAGAACGGCGTCTGTCTGAATGCCAATATGACGGATTACGGCGTACCGATGGTCTGGGAACAGCCGGATGATTTCAAGGCAGTGCTGATCGATGTGAATGATGAATACGGACCGTTCGGTGCCAAGTCGATCTCCGAGATCGCCTGCAACGGCGCGGCGCCGGCCATCGGGATTGCAATCCATGACGCCTGCGGCGTCTGGATGGACAGCTGGCCGATGACGCCGGAGAAGATTCTCAGAAAACTTGGAAAAATCTGAATCGAACCTGGGATCTGCGAAAGAGGCTTCCTGTGCAGCGGGAAGCCTCCCTGGGCTGCGGGAAGTATGGCATGGTTTTGCAGAACCGTGGCCTCGCTAATCATTGAAAAACGCAAAACGTACATCGTAAAACATGGTCGTAAAACATAACAAAAAAGTACTTGCAAATTTTGGGGAGAGCCGATATAATGGCAACGTTGCTGAGGAGTGAGAACAATTCGTGACGGACTCTGTTCCGAGGCGGCGTTTATATTAAGCCGGATTAGCTCAGTTGGTAGAGCGACGCATTCGTAATGCGTAGGTCCCCGGTTCAAGCCCGGGTTCCGGCTTAAAGTGTGAGGCTACATGTGCAAGTGTTTGTTTTTGCACATGCAGCCTTTTCTGGTTTCTGTAAGACACCCTGAAAATAATTTTGCCGCACATTTTGCCGCAAAAATTTTAGACACAGTTTGTTCACAATTGTATAAAAATGCGTATCATGATGATATGATTATATCTATACAACCCATACCATTGAGTGTGATTTTTCTATTTTTTTCAAATACCGAATCTTACTTTTTGTTAGGATTTTTACCAGGAGACAACTGCTGCATCGGGGACGATCGGCACCGGCTGAGGTAAGGAGGAATCGATTTGCAGAATAGACAGAAAAGAGCGATAGCGATCCGCATGGGCTGCATGCTGGTCCTGTTTTGCGTGATGTGCCGTTTTATTCCGTATACCGATGATGATCTTCGGTGGGGGAGCGCGATTGGAGTGTCGCGTTTGAAAAACTTTTTTGATGGATACGGAGGACGATATCTGGGCTACCTGATTATTATGACATTGACCAGGTCCGAGATCCTGAAAACCGTTTTCATGGGCGCAGTGCTGACGCTACTGTGCTTTCTGGTCCGGGAGATCTCCGGGTATGAATATGCGGATCTGCTGACGGCAGTGGCACTGTTTCTTTCGCCGCTTCCGATGTTCAGCCAGACGGTCGGCTGGGTCTCCGGCTATGCCAATTATGTGACCAGCGTAACCTTTACGATGATCTATATGGCCTGGTTTCTCCGGTTTTTAAAGCAGAAAGAGCCAAAAAAATGCGTGGTGCAGGTAGTTTTACTGGCACTTCTGGGTCTGGCGAACACCCTAATCGTGGAACACTTTACCATCTACAACGTAGTACTTGCCGCTGTGACGTCTGTATATTCATATCGGAAGTTTGGGAAAAGAGGGAAAAGAATCGTCTGTCTGCAGCCCCTGGGATATCTGCTGGGCTGCCTGGCAGGAGCGGCGTGGATGTTTTCAAACAGCGCTTATCGGCATGTGGCGGATGGGACAGACTGGTACCGTCAGGTGGACAGAGACAGTCTGGTGAAGACGATGTTCAAGGGGATTGGGCGAATCTGTGTGTTCGGCTATTGTTCCTGGACGTTCTTGCACGTGTTGCTCTTTGTTCTTTTTCTGCTTTTTGCATTCGGGAAAAGGAATGAGCTTGGCCGGGGAAAACGGTTGGCGGCGGCCTACTGTGCCGGAACGGAAGGAATCATGGCTCTGTTCTCCGCGGCAGTGGGACTTCGATCAGGCCGTATGCCTGCGAAGGGCTTGTGGGCATTCGTCGGAACAGGACTGTGCATTCTTTCAGTCGCAGCGCTCCTCATTACCTCCATAATACTGCTGAGGGTGCATGAAAACTTTAGAAAAATCCTGTTTCTGATCCTGAGTATTTGTCTGGTGGACGGGCCGTTCATTGTGGCCAAACCGATCACCCCGAGAGTCTTTTTTGGAGCGTACGTGTTTCTGGTGCTGATCAGCTGCATGTTGGTGGAAACACTTCCGGATAAGAGCAGAAGAGTGTGGAGAAGCAGGACAGCCGGGATGATCCTGGGGCTGGCAGCGGCTGGACTTTGCCTGTATGATACCTGTATCTACCGGCAGATCGATCGGGCGGACCGGCAGCGGCTGGAACAGATCCGGCAGCAGGCGGAAGAAGGTGCCAGGACAGTGGTCCTGAGTCCAATCGAGCATAAGGGATATGTTCATGACATCAACGCAGTCAATAATAATGCTGTGAGGGGATATAAGAGCTTTTACGGTCTGCCGGAGGATCTGGAGATTCTGCCAGATGAAAGTGACTAAAAAGACGGATCAATTGCTGAACCAACGGAGGTTTCACACTGATGAAGTATACTGCTATTGAAAAGGAGCTTCCGGCTCATGAGCTGGAGGCAGATTTTGAACGTGCACAGAAAATTGAAAAGTGGAGGATTGGAGAAAAGGCGCTGTTTCAGACAAACGGCTTGTTTTCAATAAAATATCTTCCATTTTCATCCATCATAAAGGCGTATCCGCACGATTTTCAGATCAAGGGAGGATGCAGCTGCGCAGGAACCTATCCTTCACGGGGCGTCGTTATCGCATATGGAAATGACGGAATCCTGAAGCTCATTCCGAACCGGGAAAAGGAGGCTGACGAATTGATCGCGGCAATCAAGTCCAGGATTCCCGACCTGGATACAGAGATCCCGGAGCGCTATCGGAATGAGACAAGAGAGAAGTATTAATGACATCTGGATAAACGATTTGAAATGTTACAGGATAATTAAGAAAAATTACGGTTGATTTAAGAAAGTCAATCGCCTATTATAATGTTTGGTATTTGCTGCGCTTGTCTGATTTTTCGGAGGGAGCTTCATGCGTTCATTCATAAACAGAATGGTCTGTTTTCTGATCGTGGGACTCATGGCAGTGTCAGGTACATTTCCAGCTATGGCGGCGGATGATCCCACATGGCCGAGTCTGCAGCAATCGCAGGCAGAATTCCCGGCTGCTCAGGATACGGATGTTAACACGGATATGGGAATCGTGATGGCAGAAAACGTGAAGATCCCATCCAAGGTGAAGAGGCTGGTCAGAAAATACACGAAGGAAAAGGGAAAGACGATCTACTTTGCGTCGCCTTTTTGCCAGGTAGTCCGCAACAGGTCCGTTCAACTGACAATAAACAAAGAGGCAGCAGGCGTGACTTATAAGTCATCCAAGCCGAAGGTGGCGCGTGTCAGTAAAAAGGGCGTGCTGTCCACCTATAAGCGCGGTTATACCGTGATCACGGCTACCTGGAAGAAAAAGACCTGTCATATGGTGGTTTATGTGATTCCTTCCAGGGGGGCTCTGGATGCCAGTGTGAAATCCAGAATCATTTCTGCGAAGAACATCAAGAATGCCGGAAGTCAGAGAAACCAGGTGTCTTCTTCCAGAAGGAAGAAAACAATCCTGCTTGCCGGGAGTTCTTCCGCAGATCGGTGGCGGTCCGTTTCCCAGGCGTTTTCGGGCTTTAATGTAGTGAACAACGCGATTGGGGGCACAACGGCACAGGAATGGATGACCTTATACAAGAAGCTGATCATACCCTATCATCCTGATGCGGTGATTCTTCTTGTTGGCAGCAATGATATTGGCAGTACCGGAAGGATTCGTGGGGAAACATGTGCTGAGAGGGTTCAGAATCTGATTGCTTCTATCAGACGGGATCTGGGAGATCATGTTCCGGTTTTTTACATGTCCATCCCGGTTACGCCAAGCCGGAAGAAAGCCTGGCCGCAGGAAAAAACAGCCAACAGACTGATCAAAAAGTACTGCAGTGAGACGGATAATGTGTTTTACATTGATCTTGCGTCGAAGTTCCTGGATAAAAATGGAAAACCGAAGGCATCTTATTTTGCATCCGACAGGCTTCACCCAAGCAGCAAGGGTTATCAGGTCTATAACAGTGTTGTTTCGAAACTAGTGAAAAAGGTATTGAATGGAGGAGAAAAAAGATGAAAGACAGGATACTGAATATTCTGAAGAGCATGGATGATTCTGTTGACTATGTGTCCGAGACAAAGCTGATCGACGACAAGGTAATCGATTCCCTGACGCTGACTGCGCTCATCTCGGAGCTGGAAAGCGAGTTCAACATTGAAATCGATATGGACGATATTGTACCGGAAAATTTCAACTCGGTCGATGCGATGACAGAACTGGTTGAAAGACTTCAGGACGAGCAGTGAGAGAGCTGAGATGACTTTCATATCGTTTTATTTTCTGGTATTTTTGACAGCTGTCGCGGTTGTTTACTTTATTGTACCGGCGAAGGCACGATGGGTTGTTCTTCTGGCAGCGAGTCTTATATTTTATGCAAAGGCAGGCCTGTCATACCTGCCTTTTATGATGGGCACGGCAGCCATTACTTACGTCGGTGCACGGATGATCTCTGGCATTCATGAAAGAGCAGCGCTTGCACTGGCTTCTGAAGAAAGAAAAGACGAGAAAAAGGCGATCCGCAGGAAAGAGAAGCGTTCGGCTAGAAAAGTCATGTGGATCGTTGTCGCGGTGGTTCTTGCATATCTCATATATACAAAATTTGCCCGGAAAGTGGCGGCGCTGTTCTTCTCTGCTGCTTCGGGAGGAAGCCCTGCACTGACAGTCATTATCCCGCTTGGAATTTCCTATTATACATTTTCCACGATCGGGTATGTCCTGGATGTATATTGGAAGAGATATCCGGCTGAGAAGAACTTCTTCCGCTATCTTCTGTATGTCTGCTATTTTCCGCATATTCTTCAGGGACCGATTGCCCGGTATGACAGGCTGGGCTTTCAGTTCAGAGAGCTTCACTACTTTGATTACAGGAGAGTGTGCTTTGGCGTACAGCTCGCCTTATGGGGAGTCTTTCAGAAGCTCGTGATTGCGGACCGGTTCGGCCCGTTTGTGACGAATGTTCTGGCAAATTATCAGAATGCGTCAGGCAGTCTGCTGCTTTTTACGATGTTCCTGTATGCGGTGCAGTTGTATACAGATTTTTCTGGCTGTGTTGACATTGCCAGAGGAATGTCGCAGATCTTCGGAATTGAGATTGAACAGAATTTCCGGCAACCCTACTTTGCAACGAGCGTTGATGATTTCTGGAGAAGATGGCATATTACACTCGGCGCCTGGTTCCGCGATTATCTGTATATGCCTGTATCGATCTCCGGATTCGTGAAGAAGTTTTCGAGAGCCATGCGGAAAAAATTTGGCGCTGTTGCAGGACAGAATACGACGACGGTCTGCGCATTGATCCTCGTCTGGATTGCAACGGGGCTCTGGCATGGGACGGGCTGGAATTACATGCTCTGGGGAGCCTGGCAGGGCGGGATCATCATTCTGAGTGTCATTCTGAAGCCAGTGTATCCGAGGATGCTGAATGTGCTTCACTTTGATCCAGATTCCCCTGAGTTCCATGTTTTCCGGATCCTCAGAACATTCCTCCTGTGTGGGATTATTCCGAGAACGTTTGTGAAGGCGCCTTCCCTTGGGGCAGCTGCGGTGATTTTGAAAAAAATGCTGACGAGTCCTGGTCTTGGTGTGTTCCGGCATACAGTCTTTACTTATGGGCTGGGGAAAATAGAGTTTTTGATCGGTTTTGCAGGGCTTTTTCTTCTATTCCTGACTTCGGTAATGAAGGAGCGGGGATGGCAGATCAGGGCGCATCTGGCCGGAAGGAATCTTGTTTTCCGGTGGAGCATCTATCTTTTCCTCTTTTTCTTTGTCATTCTGTGTGGAAAGTATGGCCCGGGATACAATGCAGCGTCCTTTATTTATATGGGCTTTTAAGCAAGTAACGGATGGAGGTGTACGGTGTTTACTTCAGTGTTGTCGATTTTCAGGGAAGCTGCGAAGAATTCTCCAGATGCACTCTGCATCGTTGATGCAGACGGGGAGCATACCTATGGGCAGATGATGAGAGATGCAGAGGGAGCAGCAGCGTTCCTTCGCGCAAAAGGAGCAGATCTCGAAAGATGTGTCATAGCTTCGTATGATGGAAAGGCACATTACCTGTCACTTGAAATCGCCTGCTGGCTGATCGGCGCGATTTTTGTTCCTGTAGAGGATGATGCAGCAGATGAGCGGATTCTCAGTATCTATCAGGAGACGGATCCGGTATTGTTTGTATCAGACCGAAAGCCTGCTTCGGAGGACCTGAACAGAATAACGGCCTCTTATGTGGAACTGTCAGAAGGTGAACCGGTAAGGGACGCTGTGTACTATGTGCCGACCGGAGAAGAAACTGCCGAGATCCTTTTCACAACCGGGACGACTGGAAAGTCAAAGGGTGTGGAGCTGACCCATGCGAATGATGTTGCGCTTGCCCAGAATGTTGCGGAAGGGGTTCATATGCGCGATGGAAACAGGGAGCTGATCCCCCTGCCGCTCAGCCATGCCCATGCGATCCGTACACTCTATGCGATTTATTCCAAACATGGAGCAGCGCTTCTTGTCCGCGGTGTGACACAGGTGCGCAGAATCTATGAATTGATGAGGGATTATCATGCGACGGCGATTGATCTTTCACCAACTGCGGCATCGGTGCTCCTCAAGCTTTCAAGAGGAAGATTTTCGGAGTTTGCCGGTCAGCTGGACTATGTGCAGGTCGGGACTGCTTACCTGAATGACGAGATCAAGGAAAATTTGAGAGCAACATTTCCAGGGACACGACTTTACAATTGTTATGGCTCTACAGAGTCCGGGAGAAGCTGTTTTCTGGATTTTTCCGGGAATGAAGACAGGAAGCATTGCATCGGCAAACCGGCTGTGAACGCGCAGTTCTTCGTGACGAATGCAAACCACGAAATCATTCATTCTGATGAAAAGCATACAGGACTGATTGCGACCAGAGGCGCCATGAATATGAAGGGCTACTGGAAGCAGAAGGAACTGACAGAAAGCGTTATGAAGGATGGGTATATCTTCTCAAAGGACGAGGGATATATCGATGACAAGGGATATGTCTATGTCCTCGGAAGAGCTGACGATGTCATCAATTTCCGCGGGATCAAGATTGCGCCTGACGAGATTGAGGAGGCAGCGTCTGACTATCCGGGAATTCAGGATTGTGCGTGTATTCCAAAGAAGGATAAGGTATCAGGCGAGGTTCCGATTCTGGTCGTGGATACGGACGAGGAAACATTCGACCACAAGGCGATGATGCAGTATCTGCGCAGACGTGTGGATCCGGACAAGATACCTCAGAAGATTGTGATCTGCCATCAGATACCGCGGTCTTATAACGGAAAACTGCAGAGGAAGAAGCTTGCGTCAGAACTGCTTGAGGGAGATAAGGTCATTTGAGGATGAAAGAAGTGACACAAAACAGGAAGAAACCGATCACGGCGCCGCAGCTGGTGAAGATTATTGTTTTTCTGGTTGTGACGGCGCTGATCTTTCAGTTTCTGACGTTGCTTTATGACCGGCCGAAGTCCTATCGTCTGTATGATTACGAGAACCTCCCGGAGAATACGGTTGACGCGGTTGTGATCGGTGCAAGCACGGTATACCGCTATTATGATTCAATGGAAGCATGGGAAAAGTATGGCATTTCTTCCTATGCGTATGGGATTGCCGGGGCTGTCGGGGAGAATACCATTTTTTCACTGAAGGATCTGCTCAAACACCAGAGCCCCAAGGTTGCCCTGATCGAGGTGAGAGGATTTCTTGGTTCACGATCCATGAACGGTATGACGACAAACATGTATCGTTATATCAAGAACTATGCGAATCCGTTCAAGAGATGGGAAATCCTGAATCATTATAATAAGATGACAGGAATCCGCTTTTCATCCGATCAGCTGCCGTATTATCTGACATTGATCATGAATCATGAGAATTACTGGCGGCTTTTTGACAGTTCTAACTGGAAGCGAGTGATCAAGGGTGGCAAGAGAGATTTTTCCGCTGTTGATGCCAGTCAGTTTATGGGATATGCGATAAGAGACCGGGTTGTGCCTCAGAGTGCGATCCCGTATGACGAGCACTATCAGACAAAACTGGCACAAGGAGGAGAGAATGCGCTCCGGGAGGTGCTAGACTATTGCAGGAAGATTGGGCAGGAGGTTATCCTTGTTGCGTCACCGTACGCCTATACACAGGATGATATGGGAGAACTGAATGCAGTTACAGCAATCGCGCAGGAGTACAATGTTCCGTTCCTGAATGCAAATAAGGATCAGGAAAAGCTTGGAATTGATTTTTCTACGGATTATTATGATGCGCATCATACCAATCTGCTTGGGGCCGTGAAGTATACAGATTATCTGCTGGATTATCTGACGCAGCATTACCATTTTACAGATCACCGCGGGGATGAAGCTTATGCGGTCTGGGAACGGGAAGATGCCCAGTATCGGCCGGCAAAGGAGGCAGCGCTTGCTTCTCTGGATACCCAGATCCAGGCGGCCGCTGCCGGACAGGAAACAGGGGGAGAAGCTGCCGGCACCTCTGCATCAGATGAAACAAATTCCGGGAATCAGACAGTAACGTCTGCAGAGGGGAATTCGTCCGATGATGAGGAAGACTGATCTTTTTTGAGATTGACATACTTTGTGATATTCGATATAAACGGAGATGACAGTTCTGTTATCTCCGTTTCTGTTTTCAGCTCTATATATGATTCTTTCGAAATCAATCGACTTTCAGGATTCATGGAAACTTCAGGACACTGATATTACGGCTTGACAGGGATGACGTTTCTCTGTAATATTAGGACCGAACATTAGTTCGAAAAAACAAAACTGACTGAGTACAGGAGAAAGATATGGCAAAGGCAACGAAGAATACTGCATCGATGGCTGAAGCGGGCGATGTGAACGCAGAGAAGATGAAAGCGCTGGACGCAGCGCTGTCCCAGATTGAGAAAGCATACGGAAAGGGCTCCGTCATGCGGCTGGGGGACAGCGGCACGAATATGAATGTTGAAACCATCCCGACAGGATCCCTGAGTCTGGATATAGCGCTGGGGCATGGCGGGATTCCGAGAGGAAGAATTATTGAAATCTACGGACCGGAGTCATCCGGAAAGACAACAGTTGCACTCCATATGGTGGCGGAAGTGCAGAAGAGGGGCGGCATTGCCGGCTTTATTGATGCCGAACATGCGCTGGATCCAGTCTATGCGAAGAACATTGGGGTGGATATTGATAATCTGTATATTTCTCAGCCGGATAACGGGGAGCAGGCGCTTGAGATCTGCGAGACGATGGTCCGCAGCGGAGCCGTCGACATTATTATTGTTGACTCGGTTGCAGCACTTGTTCCGAAGGCGGAGATCGATGGAGATATGGGGGACTCCCATGTCGGACTTCAGGCCAGACTGATGAGCCAGGCGCTTCGCAAGCTGACAGGTGTGATCAGCAAGTCCAACTGCATTGTGATCTTTATCAACCAGCTTCGGGAGAAGGTTGGCGTGATGTTCGGGAACCCGGAGACAACGACAGGCGGCCGTGCACTGAAGTTCTACTCTTCCATACGGCTGGATGTCAGACGGATCGAGGCCATCCGCCAGCAGGGGGATGTGATTGGAAACCGCACCAGGATCAAGGTTGTGAAGAACAAGATTGCTCCGCCGTTCAAGGAAGCGGAGTTTGATATCATGTTTGGAAAGGGTATATCCAGAGAGGGAGATGTTCTGGATCTTGCCTCGAATGTCGGAATTGTGGCCAAGAGCGGTGCCTGGTATGCCTACGAAGGAAACAAAATCGGGCAGGGACGTGAGAATGCGAAACAGTTCCTTGCAGATCATCCGGAGCTGATGGAAGAGATCTCCCACAAGGTCCGCGTCCATTATGGAATCGATCCGGACGGCGAAGAACAGGGCGAACAGAAGACACAGAGCGATACACAATCCCTGTCACCTTCGGGAGAGGCGGAAGCATTCCGGATGGAAGAGGAATCAACTGACAACGAGTGAGAAACTGAACATTTCCGGGGAGATGCCATCGCGAATGGGAAGAGCCGGAGATGCAGGAAGAAGCGTGCGGGGAGCGGAGAAGGCGGATGATTGCAGCGGAAATCCTCAGGGTGACGGATCGAAAAAGAAAGATTGTGCTTGAGGACGATAGGTCATTTGTACTCTATGCGGGCGAGCTCAGAAAATACCATATCCGGGAGGGGGAGGAGATTCCGGAAGAAGTTCTGGAAGAGATCCATGACGATGTGCTCGTCAGAAGGGCGAAGCTCAGATGCATGAATCTTCTGAAAACCTCTGACAGAACGGTCCGCCAGCTTCGTGACAGGCTCAGACATGACGGGTACCCGGAGGAGATCGCAGAAAAAGCGCTTGATTATGTGGCTTCCTATCACTATACGGATGACGAGCGGTATGCAGAGAATTACATTCGCCAGCAGTCGGGAAGAAAAAGCAGAAAAGTGATCCTGCTGGAGCTCGAGAAAAGAGGGGTGGACTCAGATGTGATTCGTGAGGCATTTTCTGCTGTCGGACAAGAGAATCAAGCAAACGCCCCTTTTCTACAGGAATCAGCAGACGTTGGAGCAATCCGAAAGCTGATTCGGAAAAGGGGATATGATGCCGCGCATGCATCCTGGGATGAGCAGCAGAAGCTGATGGGCTACCTGATGCGGAAGGGATTTGAAGCTGCGGACATAAGGAGTGTGCTGCGGGAGTTTCAGGGACAGGATTGAACCTGACCGGGACTGGCTGTCAGGAAACAGTGATTTGTGCATGATTACTGGTTACATGGTGACCAGACCGAAAATTTCCGCCAGCTTGACACAGCCTGTGAAAAAAAGTACAATAATAAAAGTTGTAGTTACATGACAACTAAATATTGTAAGGAGGTGCTCCTGTGCCGATTGCGTTAGCTGTTTTAATCGCTGTTGCAATCACACTGGCAATCGCAGTCCCTCTGACTTCTAAAACCGTAATCCGTCGCCGCGAAGAAGCAGACAAAGCGACCATTGGCAATGCGGAGGAGAAGGCAAGGAAGATTGTTGATGATGCGCTGAAGCTCTCAGAGACGAAGAAACGTGAAGCCCTTGTCGAGGCGAAAGAAGAGTCTCTCCGGATTAAGAATGAGTCCGAGAGAGAGGCAAGAGATCGCCGCGCAGAGGTGCAGCGTCTTGAAAAGCGGGTCATGGCGAAAGATGAGGCCGCTGACAAGAAGACAGAAGCTCTGGAGCGTCGCGAGAGCAGTGTGGCAGCAAGAGAGGAAGAGCTGAAGAAGAAGCAGTCCGCAGCAGACAAGCTGCTCGGGCAGAGACAGCAGGAACTCGAGCGAATTTCGGGTTTGACCTCCGACCAGGCAAAAGAATATCTTTTAAAATCTGTTGAAGAAGAAGCAAAGACAGACGCTGCAAAGCTTTACAAGGAGCTGATTAACCAGACGAAAGAGGACGCGGCCAGAAAGGCCAAGGAGTACGTCGTCCAGGCGATTCAGCGCTGTGCAGCGGACACGGTCGCAGAGGCAGCTATTTCAGTTGTACAGCTGCCGAACGACGAGATGAAGGGTCGTATTATCGGCCGGGAAGGCCGCAATATCCGGGCAATTGAGACGTTGACCGGTGTGGACCTGATTATTGACGATACTCCGGAGGCTGTCGTTCTTTCAAGCTTTGATCCGATCCGTCGTGAGGTGGCTCGTATTGCACTTGAAAAGCTGATCGTAGATGGACGAATTCATCCGGCCAGAATCGAGGAGACAGTCGAGAAGGCAAAGAAGGAAGTAGAGAACGAGATCCGTGAAGCTGGCGACGAGGCTTGCCTTGAGGTGGGTGTACATGGCATTCATCCGGAGCTTATAAAGCTGCTGGGAAGAATGAAGTTCAGAACCAGCTACGGTCAGAATGCGCTGAAGCACTCCATTGAGGTGGCGCACCTTTCAGGACTGCTTGCTTCTGAGATTGGAGTCGACGTCCGGCTTGCGAAGAGAGCCGGGCTGCTGCATGACATCGGAAAGTCCATCGATCACGAAGTGGAAGGAACACACGTGCAGATCGGTGCTGATCTCTGCCGAAAGTACAAGGAGAATCAGATCGTCATCAACGCTGTGGAGTCTCACCATGGCGACGTAGAACCGGAATCTCTGATTGCCTGTATTGTGCAGGCTGCAGATACAATTTCTGCGGCTCGTCCAGGGGCAAGAAGAGAAACCCTTGAAACATACACCAACAGACTAAAGCAACTGGAAGATATTGCGAACGGCTTCAAGGGAGTTGAGAAGTCATTTGCCATTCAGGCCGGAAGAGAAATTCGTATCATGGTTGTTCCGGATCAGGTCAGCGATGCAGATATGACGTTCCTCGCGAGGGACATTGCAAAGCAGATCGAATCCGAATTGGAGTATCCGGGACAGGTGAAGGTCAGTCTTATTCGCGAATCCCGTGTCGTGGATTATGCAAAGTAAGTGAGATCTCCTGCTGATCAGATTTTTCAGTCATTCAGGAAACAGACCGCCGCAGAGATGCGGCGGTTTTCCTTTCAAAAATATTTCCAAAATATCAATCTGTTCGGAAAATGTTCTTTTATATTCCCAATATTACGATACATATTTGAAAAAATCATCTGTTGTGCTATAATCCGCTCAATACCGGGGCTCATATTTTGCTGTGGTAATCCGATAAAGCGGCAGCGTAAGAAAGCGTATGAGCCAGTGAATACAGAGCGCTGGACAGCCAGCAGGGAGAGAGGATGTATGGGTTCAATATCATCGCAGGCCGGAATCATCATTGCAATCATCGCATACCTGGTTGGGATGCTTCTGATTGGGTTTATCACCTCGAAAAGAAATAGCAGTGTCGGGGATTTTTATCTGGGCGGTCGACAGCTCGGACCGCTGGTCACTGCGATGAGCGCAGAAGCATCGGATATGTCAAGCTGGCTGCTGATGGGCTTGCCGGGGCTTGCCTATCTGTCGGGGGTGGCGGAACCCTTCTGGACTGCGATTGGCCTTGCTGCAGGAACCTATCTGAACTGGCTGTTTGTTGCAAGGAGATTTCGCAACTATACAGTTGAAGCAGGGGATGCGATTACGGTTCCGGAATACTTTTCCAACCGGTATGGGGACAAGAAGAAGATTCTGACGCTGATATCTGCCCTTATCATTGTGATCTTCTTTATTCCATACACGGCGTCCGGGTTTGCTGCGATCGGGAAACTGTTTGCTTCCCTGTTTTCGCTGGATTACCATGTCAGTATGATTGTTGGCGCTCTGATTGTCATCGGATATACGATGACGGGCGGCTTTCTGGCGGCCAGCCTGACGGATCTCGTGCAGAGCATCATTATGACGATTGCGCTGATCGTCGTCCTTGTGTTTGGAATCAGCCAGGCCGGAGGCTGGGCAGCAGTTGTATCCAACGCAGAACAACTGAGCGGACATCTGTCCCTCTTCAGAAGTCATATTCCGGATGCCGGGAACTTCTGGGCACCGGGAACCTCAGGACCATACTCTGCTCTTACGATTGTTTCCACGCTGGCATGGGGGCTTGGATATTTTGGAATGCCGCATATCCTTCTGCGGTTTATGGCGATCAGGGATGAGAAGAAGCTGAAGCTGTCAAGAAGAATCGCAAGCGTGTGGGTTGTCATTGCGATGGGCGCAGCGATCCTGATTGGAATCATCGGTCTGGGAATGAGTAAGACTGGTACAATCGAAGTTCTTTCGGATTCCAGTGCAGCTGAGACCGTCATTGTACGGATTGCTCACCGGCTCAGCGAATTTGGATTCGGACCGGCGCTTATTGCAGGTGTGATTTTGTCTGGAATCATCGCATCGACTATGTCTACTTCTGATTCGCAGCTTCTGGCGGCTTCTTCTTCTGTATCGAAAGATATCGTCAGCGGTTTTCTGAACCGGAAGATGAACGCGAAGGGTGAGATGCTGATCGCAAGACTGACACTTGGCATCATAGCCGCTATTGGAATTGTTCTGGCATGGAATCCAAACAACTCGGTTTTCAGGATTGTCAGTTTTGCATGGGCGGGATTCGGTGCGGCATTTGGACCGGCTGTCCTGCTGTCCCTGTACTGGAGGCGATCCAACAGGCAGGGCACGCTTTGCGGGATGGCAGCGGGAGGAGCCATGGTTTTTGTCTGGAAATTCCTTGTACGTCCGTTGGGCGGCGGATTTGATATCTACGAGCTTCTTCCGGCATTTCTGATTTCCTGCCTTGTCAATGTGATCGTCAGTCTTCTGACCCCTGCGCCCGATCAGACCATCACGGATGTTTTTGACAAGGTTGCCCATATGTGATAGAAAGAGGGGCGTATATCAGGGAAGATATAAAAGGAGATTTTATGAAGAAGCATATTGCATTGGAACTTATTGCCGGAACGGCGGCTGCGGCCATGATGCTTTCCGGATTCGACTCTGCCATGACCGTGCAGGAGCTGCACAGAAAGAGTCAGGAGGCACAGGCAGCGAAAAACAGTGCGACGGTATCGATGCAGATGGAAGCGGATGCCGCCCTTCAGATTGGGGCGGATTCGTCGACTGCCACGAAGGCATCCTTAAACGGCAACGCAGATCTGACGATTTCGTATACTCTGGATCCTTTCCAGATGAAGATGGAAGGGAATGTGAAGGGAACCGCACTGGGGAATACTGTCGACGCAAAGCTGTCAGAGTATTTTGTAACGGATGATGACGGAAGTGGTATCATCTATGCAAATCTCGATACGGGGAATGGCGGAAGCTGGGAAGCGTCAAGAGTTGGAAAAGATCAGATGCGGACGGTTCAGGAAGCTCTGGCAGCATCAAAATCAGGCGATTACAGCAAGCTTAAGGAGCAGGGATTCGATGCGCAGGCACTGCTCGATCAGGTTGAGAAGGTAACAACTCTGGTCCCTGAGGCAGTCACGACCGGCAATCAGGAGTGCTATGAGATGACGTCCACAATCAGCGGCAGCCTCTTATCCGGGATGCTTACAGATGTCATGAATTCCAGCCTTTCAAATGCAGCCGGTGATGGCCTGGACGACCAGAAACGCCAGATTGCGGAGGACATCCTGAAATCGCTGTCTGTCAACACGAAGGAGGACTACAATACAGAGACGTTCCTTCCGGTACATATGGAGATGGATCTGAGCGGGAGCGATTTCTCCGGGCTGGTCAGCAGGATTGAGTCTCTCATCAGGGCAGGATACACAGGTTCCGCAGCGGAGCCGGAGGAGCCCCAGCTTTCTGTCACAGTGAATACATTAAAGGCGTCGGCGGATTACGATTTTGACACGCCGGTTTCCATCGAGGTGCCGGAGGAGGCCAGGAATACACCGGTCAGCGAGTCCGGGCTTTCTGCAGATGCAGTCAAGGGCAAAGCAGCCGGGATCGACGCCGACCAGCTGATACCTGACACGGACAGTCAGCAGGAAACCTGAAACGGAAGCTGAACGAGACACAAGGCAGCGATGCCGGGGGATCAGTCAGCCGGGGGTATGCGGCATTCAGGGCTGAGAGCAGTACATATCAGGCGGGGACAAAGAGGTTCTCCGCCTGATTTTTATTCCCGGAGCTCATTTCAGCCCGGCGGTGGAATGCAGGAAGAACAGCTGATCGAAAGGCTGAACAGGATAGACAGATAGATAACAGATAGATAATAGAAGGGCAGAGCAGGGAAGATGAAGTCTATGACAATCGAACAGGCAGAGAAACTGATCACTCCAGGTGGAAAGTGGGTGATGCTTGACATCAGGAGCCAGGAGGAGTTCCTGAGGAGCAGTTATCCGGAAGCGCTCTCAATTCCGCAGAGGCAGTTTGAAGAGGATCCGGAGGGCAGCATATCCAGACTTGACAGGGGAAAGAGCTATCTGGTCATGTGCCATACGGGAGACCACAGCAGGGACATTGTCAGCCTGCTTCAGGACCATGGCATTGATGCGGCAAACCTGGATGGCGGCTGGAGAGCTTATCTTCGTCTGAGTCTTCAGCGGTTCATGGAGGAGGATCAGGACGAGAAGCGCTCGGAGAAGACTGCTGCAATCGAGAGAAGCATCATAAAAAGGTTCAGAAAAACGGTGTGGTCGCCCTTTACAAAGGCGGTCAAGGATTATCAGCTGATACAGGAGGGAGACCGGATTGCCTGCTGTATATCTGGCGGGAAGGATTCCTTTCTGATGGCAAAGCTGCTGCAGGAACTGCAGAGACATGGGCCTGTCCGGTTTGAGCTGGTATTTCTGTGCATGAATCCCGGGTACAATGAAGATAACTGGCAGATTATAAAAGACAATGCGAAAATACTGGGTGTTGATTTGACTGTTTTCAATACGGAGATTTTCGATACGGTTGCGGAGATTGACAAAAATCCATGCTATCTCTGTGCGAGAATGAGACGTGGATATCTCTACAGTCATGCGAAGGAGCTTGGGTGTAACAAGATCGCACTTGGTCATCATTATGATGACGTCATTGAGACGATTCTGATGGGCATGCTGTACGCCGGAAAAGTCGAGACAATGATGCCGAGACTGAAGAGCCAGCATTTCGAAGGGATGGAGCTGATCCGCCCTCTGTATCTCATCAGGGAGAAGGATATCAAGGCCTGGAGAGATGCCAATGAACTGAACTTCATTCAGTGTGCCTGCCGCTTCACGGAAAACTGCCTGAGCTGCGGCGGCGCGCGCGGATCCAAGCGGGATGATGTCAAACAGCTGATTGCAGACCTGGCCAGACAGGATCCGGTGATTGAGGCGAATCTGTTCAGAAGCGTTGAGAATGTCAGCCTGAATGCCGTGATTGGCTACAAGGACAGAGAAGGTGTCAGACATTCATTTCTGGAGGAATTCTGATAAAATCTATAAAACATACTTGACATATATATTATGTCCGACTTATAATGCAGTCAATGAAACAGAACACCAGCAGATGACATAGACTTGCAGCACATAAGGAGGATTCAGAGATGGGAAAGGTTTACCAGGGAACACTGGAGCTGATCGGAAACACACCGCTTGTGGAGTTTGTCAATATCGAGAAGGAGCTTGGCCTTGAGGCAAAGATCCTGGCAAAGCTCGAGTATTTTAACCCGGCAGGCTCTGTCAAGGATCGTATCGCAAAGGCGATGATTGAGGATGCCGAGAAGAAGGGACTGCTGAAGGAGGGGTCTGTCATCATCGAGCCGACCTCCGGCAATACCGGGATCGGGCTGGCTTCGATCGCAGCGGCAAAGGGGTACAGAATCATCCTCACCATGCCGGAGACGATGAGTGTCGAGAGAAGAAATATCCTGAAGGCTTATGGAGCGGAGATTGTCCTGACAGAAGGCTCGAAAGGAATGAAGGGTGCCATTGCGAAGGCGGATGAGCTTGCAAAGGAGATTCCGGGAAGCTACATTCCGGGGCAGTTCACGAATCCGGCAAACCCGGCTGCACACAGAGCAACAACCGGCCCGGAGATCTGGAATGACACAGATGGACAGGTTGACTTCTTTGTGGCAGGAATCGGCACAGGCGGAACTCTGACGGGTGTCGGCGAGTATCTTAAGAGTCAGAAGCCGGAGGTCAAGGTGATCGCTGTGGAACCGGCAGGGTCCCCGGTGCTTTCTCAGGGAAAAGGCGGACCGCACAAAATTCAGGGAATCGGAGCCGGATTTGTACCGGATACGCTGAACACGAAGATCTATGACGAAATTCTGACAGTCGAGAATGATGCAGCATTTGAACGCAGCAAGCTTGTCGCAAGAAAGGAAGGCGTTCTGGTTGGAATTTCTTCCGGCGCAGCGCTGGATGCAGCCATCCGGCTTGCACAGCGTCCGGAGAACAAGGGCAAGACGATTGTAGCGCTCCTTCCTGATTCGGGAGACCGCTATTATTCGACCCCGCTTTTCCAGCAGTGATTGAAAAGTAATCTGATAATTTTTGTTTATAAGTCCCTGATCATGGCGTATACTATGAGCAGGGACTTTTGTTTAACTATGAGGGCAGAATCGTGATTTTATCCAGGAAAAGCAGGTACGGGCTCAGGGCACTGATTGATCTGGGCATGAATTCTGAGAATGGACGGATCTCGCTTTCCAGCATCGCTGAGAGAAACCGGATTTCCTCCCAGTATCTGGAACAGATTTTCGCAAGTCTCAGAAGAGCCGGGATCATCCAGAGCGTCAAAGGATCACAGGGCGGATACTATCTTGCAAAGGACCCGTCGGAGATCACCGTTGCGGAAATATTACATGCGCTTGATGGCGCGTATCACATTGAACCGGAGAAGTCTCTGGATGACGGGATTGCGCAGACGGTCCAGGTCTGTGTGATTGAAAGACTGAATGAAGCATTTGACAACATTCTGGAAGAGGAGACGCTGGCGGGTCTGATCGCCTATTACAGTGAGCATCATGTTAATGCGGATGACATGTACTATATCTGAGAAGACACAGAAGACACAGGGGCACCGACGGAGAAAATAGATTGAACTGATTGTGCATATCTGATAAGATTGGAAGCATATTGAAACATGTTCTTGTGAATTATATGAGAAAGGCCCATTTCAAACCGGATGTCATATAGGCACAGTGCAGGAGAATCAGGTATGGGGGAAGTCAGAAAACAGAAAGACCCGGCTGTTGAAAAAAGGAAGGAGACTCTTCGCAAAAGAGCAAAGGAGCTGATCTCGGCGGCAAAGAATGAAGATGACGCGCTGGAGTATTCGGAGGTACAGAATTTCTTTTTGGATCTCAAGCCGTCTGAAGTGGAACTATCAGCTGTCGTGGAATATCTGTCTGGAAGGGGAGTTGACGTCCTTCTTCCGACAACTGAAGAAATCGATTCGTTTGATGATGAAGACGGGACGTCGGATGCAGATGATGAAGATGTGTTTTCTTCTGACGGGGCGGAAAGAGATCCGGACGTTTCTCCGGACGCTTCGGGCTCTGGCGTGTCCGACCCGATTCACATGTATCTGAAGGAAATCGGAAAGGTTCCGCTTCTGAGCCCGGATCAGGAGACAGAACTTGCCAAAAGGGTAGAGCAAGGAGATGAGTCTGCCAAAAGGGAACTTGAGGAAGCAAACCTGAGGCTTGTTGTTTCAATCGCCAAGCACTATACCGGACATGGGATGTCTCTGATGGATCTCATCCAGGAGGGCAATCTGGGACTGATCCGGGCAGTTGAGAAGTACGATTACCGCAAGGGGTTCCGGTTCTCAACCTATGCGACCTGGTGGATCAGGCAGTCGATTTCGAGAGCCATCGCGGATCAGGGAAGAACCATCCGGATACCGGTTCATATGGTGGAGAACATCAATAAGGTGAACCGGGCATCCAGAGAACTGGTTCAGAAACTTGGGAGAGACCCGACGACGGACGAGATTGCGGAGGAGATCCATATGACTCCGGACAGGGTGCGTGAGATCCAGAAAATTTCACGTGAGCCGGTCTCTATGGAGTCGCCGGTCGGCGACGAGGATGATTCGAGTCTGGGAGATTTTATCAGAGACGATTCCACCCCGGTCCCGGCGGATGAAGCCGCCCAGTCGATGATGAATGAACAGATTCGGAAGATTCTGGCGGAGCTTTCACCGCGTGAGCAGGAGGTACTGGAATATCGGTACGGACTCAAGGGGGATCATCCCTGCACGCTTGAGGAAGTCGGGAAAAAGATGAATGTTACAAGAGAGCGGATCCGTCAGATTGAGGCAAAGGCGCTAAGAAAGCTGAAACAGAAAAACCGCCCGATGCGGGAATATCTGGATTAAGCTGCTGCACGCAGAATGGTGGATGGAGGCTGAGAATGTCGAAGGTGAACAGAAGCTCACTGGCCAGGAGCTTCGGATATGCATTTCAGGGGATTGGAACCTGTATCCGGGAGGAAAGGAACATCAGGATTCATCTGACATTCACCGGACTTGTCGTTTTCTTTGGCGTATTCTTGAAAATCAGCCCGATAGAGTGGTGCATATGTCTGACGCTCTTTGGCCTTGTGCTTGCCCTGGAGCTTGTCAACACGGCTGTGGAGGCTGTCGTTGATCTGGTGACGGAGGAGCGGAAGCCTCTTGCAAAAAAGGCAAAGGATACGGCAGCCGGAGCGGTTCTGATTGCTGCGATCTGTGCTGCTGCGGCGGGACTTGTCATATTTCTGCCGAAAGGACTGAGATGGATTGGAGTGCTGCACTGAGGGAAAACCCGGAAAGGAGTACAGAATGACGGATATTGTTGATCTGATGAAAAAGGCATTTCTTGCAGGCGTCGGGGCGGCGGCGGAGGGGACCGAGAAAGCGGACCAGCTGCTGAAAGACATGATCAAAAAGGGTGAAATCACTGTGGAACAGGGGAAGACACTCAATGAGGAGCTGAAGCATAATCTGGATCAAAAACTTCATCAGAGGGATCAGAAGGATGCCGGCGCGGATGTTTCTTCCATCCTGAAGAATCTTTCAGAAGATGACCTGAAAGAGCTTAAAAAGAGGCTTGCCGAGGTGGATGCCGATGACAAGCAACAGGATGAGAATCTGTAAGAATACTGCCCCGTCAGCTGTCTGACGGGGTATCCTTTTTTCAGGGGAAGCGGCGGATACAGGAGAAGACCAGTGAGTGCAGAACCAGAGAAAAATCAGCAGCAGTTTCATACAGAACGGATTGCGTCCTACCGTGAGAAGGAATCAGAGCGTCACAGGACGGTGTATGCTGACGGGAGCATCAATGAAGATGCGATCGGGAAGAATCCGCAGTCTGATTCGGGCAGTGAGAGCTACGCGGGCAGACTCCGTGAGATCACAAGGGTTCTTCATGCGCACAGCATTTCCCGGGGTGTGACACCGGTCAAGCTGAGGGAAATCCTGGAGGACCTGGGACCGACCTTCATCAAGCTGGGGCAGCTGATGAGCATGCGCTCGGATATCCTGCCCCGGGAATATTGTGATGAGCTGATGAAGCTCACATCGGATGTGCCGGCGATGCCGTTTGATGAAGTGATCCGCGTGATCGAGGAATCGTATGGCCGGCCTGTCGGAGAAGTCTTCAAAAAAGTTGAGAAGGTTCCACTGGGTTCTGCCTCCATTGCGCAGGTTCACCGGGCGGTGCTCGCAGCAGGCGGAGAAGTTGTCGTCAAGGTGCAGCGGGAGGGTATATACAGTACGATGAAGCGGGATATCGGGCTCCTTCACCGTGCCGTGAAGTTTGTCCCGAATGTCATCGTGAAGGGAACGGTCGATCTGGACGATGTTCTGGATGAGCTGTGGAAGGTCACGCAGGAGGAAATGGATTTCCAGGCAGAGGCTTCCAATATGGAGGAGTTTGCCCGCCTGAATGAGGATGTCCGGTTTGTGGCTGTCCCGAGGCTCTACCGCGAGTATACGACGGAACGGGTCCTTGTCATGGAGTACATCCGGGGCTGCGACATTACGGATAAGAAAAGCCTTGAGGCTCTGGGGTATGATCTGAATGAGATCGGAGAGAAGCTGATCGATAACTGGATCCGGCAGGTCATGGTGGACGGCTTTTTCCATGCAGACCCGCATCCGGGCAACATCCTGATCAGGGATGGAAAGATTGTATGGATTGATATGGGGCTAATGGGACGCCTGACGGAGCATGACCGTTCGGCAATCCAGATCGCCATTGAGGGGATTGCGGAAGACGACAATGGTAAGATCGAAGATGCAGTGCTGTCCATTGGCAAGTTTTCAGGCAAGACGGACAAACAGAAGCTTCATACAGGGATCTCCAGCCTGATGCGTTCCTACGGCAGAAAGGGCCTGGGGGACATCAATATTGTATCCTTCCTGGGGGATATGATGGATGTCATGAAACAGAACGGGGTCCAGATGCCGCATGGCCTGACACTGCTTGCAAGAGGACTGAATAACATCGAAGGGGTCCTTTCACAGGTCAGTCCGGATGTCAATATGGTGAAGATTGCACAGGCAAGGCTCCGTCAGGAGGTGTTCGATCATATCAACTGGAAGGAAGAGCTGCGCAACAGCTCGGTGAACCTCTACAAATCCGCGAAGAATCTCGCAGATTTTCCGACTCTGCTCGGGAAGCTTCTGAGGGAATATTCGAGTGGGCAGACCCGGATCAACCTGGATCTGCATACCTCGGACGAGCTGACGGAGCTGCTGGGAAGGCTGTCCCGCCATTTTAATCTCGGAATCTGGGTGATGGCGCTGCTGGTCTCTTCCAGCATCCTGTGCACGACGGATATGAATCCGAAGCTGTTTGGAATCCCGGCGCTCGGATTTGTGGGGTATGTGCTGGCGATTCTCCTGGTAATTTATATTGCGGTCAGCTATCTGATCCACCGGAAGAAAAAGTAATCAAAGAAAGAGAGTGTATTCATGAGAGACCAGGAGATCATCGTCATCTACGGCGAACGGATTCAGATGATGGCGTATGAGATCTGCAGGCAGGCAGGTCTCAGGGAAATGATTCTGGGAAAGTGTGCGTCCTATGAAGCAAAGATCATCCTCAAGCCCAACCTTCTGGGACCGGTTCCTGCCAGTGAGGGGGCGACAACACACCCGGAGATTGTGGAGGGCGTGATCCGATACCTTCAGGAGGCAGGATTCAGGAATCTTTCTGTCTGCGAAGGATCTTGGGTCGGGGACAGAACGGACGATGCACTGCTTGTCTGCGGGTATGATACGATGCTGAAGCGCCTGGAAGTTCCATTTGTTGATCTTCAGAAAGACAAAAGCAGGCTTGTGGACTGTGCCGGCATGAAGATCCGGATCTGTGAAGAACCGCTCTCTGCGGACTTTTTGATCAACCTTCCGGTGATGAAGGGGCACTGTCAGACAAGGATGACCTGCGCACTGAAAAATATGAAGGGGTGTATCCCAAACCCGGAGAAGCGCCGGTTCCATCAGATCGGGCTGTTTGAGCCAATCGGGCATCTTTCTGCAGGTTTACACCAGGATTTCATTCTGACGGACAGCATCTGTTCCGATCTGACATTCGAGGATGGCGGAAATCCCGTCGTTCAGAACCGGATTTTTGCAGCTGTCGACCCGGTGCTCAATGATGCGTACTGTCTTCATCTGATGCATCTGGACGAGACGGAAGTCCCTTATATCCGGATTGCGGAACAGTGCGGGGTGGGTACGGCTGATCTTTCCCGCGCCTCTGTCCGGGTTTTAAAAGAGAAAGCGGAAGAGCGTGGAAAGGTGCGCTATGAGGATACAGAGTCCTCCCCGGGGGAACTGACGCACAGGCAGACGAAGGAAAAGACCGCAGGGCTGATACGCGTCAGCGAGCTTGTCCATGAGGTAAACTCTTGTTCGGCCTGCTATGGCAGACTTGTACCCGTATTAAGAGAACTGGAGGATGAAGGAGTGCCCGTAGAAAGGCTCAGGGGAATCTGCATCGGACAAGGATTCCGGGGCAAAGGAGGACGCTTCGGAATTGGCAGCTGTACATCCGGCTTTGACATGAGCCTTCCGGGGTGTCCGCCGGATGAGGAAAAGATGAAAGTCTGGCTGCGTCAGCTTATGGAGAAACCTTTACAGACTTGACGGAACAGGGACGGGTGCATATAATGGCTGTAACAGTTTTGTCATAATTTGTAATGAAATGGTTTCAAAGTTCCATCCATTTAGAAGAGTGGAGGACGGAGAATCAGAAAATTCCCGGAGGAGATTATGAAAAGGGTCCGTTTCAGAAGACTGCCGGCGGCAGCGATGCTCGTCCTGCTGCTGACTTTTTTAATGGCGTTCAGTGCACTGGCTGCTGATGGATGGCACCGGAGAGGCAGCAGAATCTGGTATACATCTGAAAGTGCAGAGACTGGCCAACAGGTCAGAGCCGCAGGGCTGACCCAGATCAACGGACACACCTACTACTTCAATAAATATGGATACCTCAGAACCGGCTGGATTCGCATCCATGGAAAGTACCATTATTTTCGGACAACAGGGAAAACCGGTGTAAGAGGGCGCATGTATACAGCTGGATTGCGGAAAGTCCTCAGGACCGGACCTTACGGGTTTTCGTCAGACGGCTCCGTGATGAGCGGTCTTTGCCAGGTAGGAGACAGCTGGTATTATTTTTCAACCTCCAGAAGGGCTGGCGTCAGCGGACTCATGCTGAAGCGGACCTTTGCCAATACGTCAGATGGAAGACATATCTATCTGTTGAAAACCGGGAAGATGGCGGTCAACAGATGGGTTAAGTACAAGAAAAAGTATTATTTCTTCGGCGCCGATGGCAATATGTACAGGAGTACGGTGACACCGGATGGCTGGAAAGTGAATGCACGCGGCATACGGACAAAGAGGGCGAGTGCGGCGGGGGTGGCTGGAGCTGCCGGAAGCGCTTCAGCTTCTGTATCGAACCTCCGGAAAGCCGGAACAAAGGCATCGACAGGCAAGGCAAGCATCCTGATTATCTGTGGACATGGGCAGGGAGATTCCGGTGCGCTTGGAAAGTGGGGAGGAAGCTGGATCCAGGAACAGGCCTATACAAGAGACTTCGGATCGAGAATCTACAGATCGCTTGCTGCAACTGGCAGGGTGAACGTCGATATGCTGGATACCAGTCTGGATGGTTATACACAGGTCAAAAACACCCTCAATGCAGTGATTGTAAGCGGGAAGACGCTTCAGTCCCGGATCGAGGGGAAGGGAACCTATGGAGCACAGGCATACAATGCGCTCCGCAGCAACGGAAGACTGCCGGACCTTCTGCAGTATGACTATGTACTGGAAGTGCATTTTGACGCTTCGGCAGCATCCGGAAAGGATTACAATGGCAACGGTAAGATGAAGGGCACCTTCATGTACGTCAATTCGAGGAAGAGTGCAACTTCCATTGATTCCAGCATCATCGGGGCGCTCAACGGGCTTGGTCTTCCGATCTGCGGCCCGGCAGTCTGGCGGTCGTCCGGCCTTTTGAATGCAAGGGTTTTTCAGGAGATGGGCATCAGCTATGGGTTGATTGAGACCTGCTTCATCGATGACAGGGATGATATGACATTCTATCATCAGCGCTGTGATGATATGGCGCAGGCGGTCAGTCAGGCGATTGTCAATCAGTTTGGCTGATACCGAAAATATTTTCGAGTAAACACGGAACTTCACAAAGAATCTGCGAAACTGTAGATTTTTTGTGAAGTTTCTTCTTTTATCTGCTGCTTCTGCATTGACAACCGGAATGGAACTTGTTATCATGCAGGAAATTGTCAGAATTCAGGAGGATGACAGAGGTGAAGAAAAGGGTCATTTCCCTTCTTGTGGACAACACAGCCGGTGTCACGCAGCGCGTCTCAGGACTGTTTTCCCGGAGAGGCTACAATATAGAGAGCATCACGGGTGGGGAGACCGCAGATCCAAGGTATTCAAGAATTACAGTTGTGGCCGAGGGGGACGATGATGTCCTGGAGCAGATTACCAAGCAGCTCAGAAAACTGGTCGATGTCGTCGATCTGAAGGTACTGGATCCGGACAATTCTGTGACACGGGAACTCGTACTTGTGAAGATACGGGTCAGACCGGAGCAGCGTCAGAGCGTTGTCACGCTTTCGGATGTATTCAGGGGGAAAATTGTCGATGTCGGGCAGGATTCTCTGATTGTCGAGCTGACAGGAAATCATGACAAGCTGGAGGCGTTTCTGCGTCTTCTGAGCGGATATGAGATTCTGGAGCTGGCAAGAACCGGCTTTACCGGCCTGTCCAGAGGGTCGGATGATGTCAGGTTTTTTTAAAGAGTTTTTTCATGCGGTTTCATGACAGGAAGCTGTCTTGAAATATATACCCATCTTCCGGGCACACCGGAAGGTATTTTAAAGATGAAAAGAGGAGCGAGCATCATGGCAGAAAGAGCAAAGATTTTCTATCAGGAAGACTGCAATCTGTCCCTGCTTGACGGGAAGACAATTGCGATTATCGGCTATGGAAGTCAGGGACATGCGCATGCACTGAATCTGAGAGACTCCGGGTGCAAGGTCATCATCGGGCTCTATGAGGGTTCCAAGTCCTGGAAGAGGGCAGAGGAGCAGGGATTTGAGGTTTTCACGACTGCGGAGGCAGCAAAGCGTGCGGATATCATCATGATCCTGATCAATGATGAGAAACAGGCAGCTATGTACAAGAAGGACATCGCGCCGAACCTGAAGGAAGGCGATATGCTGATGTTTGCGCACGGGTTCAATATTCACTATGGATGTATCGTCCCGCCGGCAAACGTCGATGTGACAATGATCGCACCGAAGGCTCCGGGACACACGGTCCGGTCTGAATATCAGGCTGGAAGAGGAACCCCGTGCCTGATCGCTGTCCAGCAGGATTATACCGGAAAGGCACAGGATCTGGCGCTTGCCTATGGCCTTGCAATCGGCGGAGCAAGAGCCGGTCTTCTTGAGACAACCTTCAAGACCGAGACGGAAACCGATCTGTTCGGTGAGCAGGCTGTCCTGTGCGGCGGCGTCACGGCCCTGATGCAGGCAGGATTCGAGACGCTTGTGGAGGCAGGGTATGATCCGAGAAACGCATACTTTGAGTGCATCCATGAGATGAAGCTCATTGTCGATCTGATCTATCAGTCCGGATTCGGCGGAATGTGGTATTCGGTCTCCAATACGGCTGAGTATGGCGGGTACATGGTTGGACCGAAGATCGTGACGGACGAGACGAAGAAGGCCATGAAGGAGGTTTTGAAGAACATTCAGGACGGTTCTTTTGCAAAGGATTTCCTGCTTGATATGAGTGAAGCAGGCAGTCAGGTTCACTTCAAGGCACTCCGCAGACATCATCAGGAGATGGAGTGCGAGAAGGTCGGTGAGGAGATTCGCAAGCTTTACAGCTGGAAGGATGAGGACAAGCTGATCAACAACTGATCAGAGGCCGGAACCGGTTTTTGCTGACAGCTTGAGAATGATGAAAACGGAGATTTTCCTGTCCGGGCATCCGGACGGGAGATCCCCGTTTTTTTGTGAAGGCGACCGCACATCATCGATCGCGGAGCACGAGCTGACGATCAATTACAGATGCACGGACAGGGAGCGGCTTGTATTCTTGCCGCGATTTGATTAAAATGGGAATGTTCTTCGGGCAATTCGTATAGCAGCCATATGGAGGATCAATATGGGAATGACAATGACTCAGAAGATACTCGCGCAGGCAGCCGGCCTTCCGGAGGTTCACGCGGGACAGCTGATCGAGGCAAAGCTCGATCTTGTACTTGGCAATGACATTACGTCTCCGGTTGCGATCGGAGAGATGGATCGTTTGAAGGATGACCGTGTATTTGACAAGGATAAAATTGCGCTTGTCATGGATCACTTTATCCCGAACAAGGATATAAAGTCTGCAGAGCACTGCAAGTGTGTCCGGGAGTTTGCCATCAGGCATGAGATCAGCCACTATTATGATGTTGGAAAGATGGGGATCGAGCATGCACTCCTGCCGGAACAGGGACTTGTCACAGCAGGAGATGTCGTGATCGGCGCAGACTCCCATACCTGCACGTACGGTGCGCTTGGTGCATTTTCGACAGGCGTGGGGTCGACGGACATGGCAGCCGGCATGGCATCCGGAAAGGCCTGGTTCAAGGTTCCGTCCGCGCTTCGGTTCAATCTGACTGGAAAGCTCCCGAAGTATGTATCTGGGAAGGATGTCATCCTCCATATTATCGGAATGATCGGTGTCGACGGAGCACGCTACAAGTCGATGGAGTTTGTCGGAGACGGTGTCGCGAACCTCTCGATGGATGACCGCTTTACGATCTGCAACATGGCCATCGAGGCGGGCGGCAAGAATGGTATCTTCCCGGTTGATGACAGGACGCTGACATATATCAGAGAGCATTCCAGCAAGCCCTATCAGGTGTATGAGGCGGATCCGGATGCAGTGTATGATGAGGAATATACGATCGATCTGACATCACTCCGGCCGACGGTGTCTTTCCCGCATCTGCCATCTAATACAAAGACCATCGACGAAGTCGGTGAGATCCGGATCGACCAGTCTGTCATCGGTTCGTGCACAAATGGAAGGCTGTCAGACCTGAGGGCTGCGGCAGCAATCATGAAGGGAAGAAAGGTAGCGGACCATGTGCGCTGCATCGTCATTCCTGCCACGCAGCAGATTTACCTGGATGCGCTGAGAGAAGGATTGATTGAGACCTTCATTGAGGCAGGAGCAGTTGTGTCGACACCGACCTGCGGACCGTGCCTGGGGGGCTATATGGGGATACTGGCTTCAAAGGAGCGCTGCATATCGACAACAAACCGCAACTTTGTCGGCAGGATGGGAGCTGTGGATTCAGAAATCTATCTGGCGAGTCCTGCGGTCGCGGCAGCAAGTGCATTGACAGGGAGAATCAGTTCTCCTGAGGAGGTGGAAGGATGAAGGCAGAAGGCAGAGTATTCAAATATGGAGATAATGTCGATACCGATGTCATCATTCCGGCCCGGTACCTGAATTCGTCGGATCCAAAGGAGCTTGCGGCACATTGTATGGAGGATATCGACAAGACATTTGTCAGCCGTGTCAGACCGGGGGATATCATTGTAGCAAACAAAAACTTCGGCTGCGGATCCTCCAGAGAGCACGCGCCGATCGCGATCAAGGCAGCAGGTGTTTCCTGCGTCATTGCCGAGACATTTGCAAGAATATTCTACCGCAATGCCATCAACATCGGCCTTCCGATCATGGAATGCCCGGAAGCGGCAAGGGTAATCGAGGCAGGAGATGATGTGACGGTCGACTTTGACAGCGGCACCATCACGGATCATACAAGAAACGAGTCCTGGAAGGGAGAGGCGTTTCCTCCGTTCATGCAAAAAATCATCAAAGCAGGCGGACTGATCCCGTATATGAATGCCAGAGACTGAAAGCACCGTGAACCTGGAATGCGTGCGGCAGATTCAGCTGCCGGGAGGAAGAATGACACAGAGACAAGTAAGTGTGAAGGCGGCCCGGGGGCGGTTTCATCTTTTGAGAGGCAGCCGGAAAGATGAAGCGGCAGGGGCGGATTATTTTGACTACAACCTGCTGGCTGTTGTCATTCTTCTGACAGCCTTCGGCCTTGTCATGCAGTATTCCGTGACCGCGTACAGTATGCTGCAAGCCGAAGGACACCCATTTTTGAAGCAAATACTTATTTGCACTGGCGGGGTGGCGATTCTGATTGTGGCCAGCAGAATCGATTATCATGTACTTGCAAAAGGGGCAGGCCTGTTGTTTGCAGGGTCGATCCTACTTGTCATAGCGACAAGATTCATCGGGAAGAATGTGAATGGTGCGACCAGATGGATTGACCTTGGCTTTATTCAGTTTCAGCCATCTGAGGTTGCGAAGCTGGCAGTGATTTTGTATATCCCCATGTTGATTACCATGATGGGAACAAAATTCGGAAAGTACAAACGGGCGCCGGCCAGAATACTTGGCCTGGGAATTCTGACAGCATTCCTTGTCTATAAATTTACGGATAATTTGTCAACCGCCATCATTATCTTTGGAATCTGTTTTGTGATGGTAGTTGTTGCGCATCCGCACCCAAGGGGGCTTGTCACACTGTTCTTTGCAGCTCTTGCAGCCGTGTATCCGGTTTATCTTATTCTGAAAAGTGTATTTAAGACGGCATCGGCGGCAAGTTTCCGCTACAGACGGATTCTGACATGGCTCAATCCCGAGAAATATCAGAAGCAAGGCGGCTATCAGGTCATGCAGGGACTGTATGCGATTGGATCTGGCGGCCTTTTCGGAAAAGGTCTTGGAAACAGTGCGCAGAAACTCGGTGTTCTTCCGGAAGCGGAGAATGACATGATCTTTGCGATTGTCTGTGAGGAACTCGGACTTGTCGGGGCATTCATCCTGACAGGGCTGTTTATTTACCTGCTTTACAGACTCTTTTTCATCGCACTGAACGCACCGGACCGTCTGGGCGCTCTGATCGTGGTCGGTATATTTGCACATGTGGCGATCCAGGTTGTGCTGAATATCGCGGTCGTGCTGAGTATCATTCCGACAACCGGCATCACCCTTCCCTTTGTCAGTTCAGGCGGCACTTCGCTGTGGTTTCTGATGGCGGAAATGGGGATCGCCCTGAATATATCCGGTCAGATTATCGAGCGGAAAAAATCGTAAACATAGATCTTAAGAAAGGCAGATATCATGAGTAACGTGAAGACAAGATTCGCACCCAGCCCGACCGGAAGGATGCATGTTGGCAACCTGAGAACAGCGCTTTATTCCTACCTGATCGCAAAACACGCTGGAGGAACGTTCATGCTCCGGATCGAGGACACGGATCAGAACAGAGAGATGGAAGGCGCAGTCGATATCATCAAGCGGACGATGCAGGAAACCGGGCTCATCCCGGATGAAGGACCAGATAACCCTGGCACCGTCGGACCGTATGTTCAGAGCGAGCGCGTCAAGGCAGGCATCTACATGAAATATGCGAAGATGCTGATTGAGAAAGGAGAAGCCTATTACTGCTTCTGTACGCAGGAACGTCTGGATTCCCTTCGCAGGGAGGTGGACGGCAAGGAAATCATGATGTATGACAAACACTGCCTGCATCTGTCAAAAGAGGAAATTGAAGCCAATCTGAAAGCGGGCAAACCATATGTCATCAGGCAGAATGTCCCGAATGAAGGTACCACGAAATTTGAGGACGAAATCTATGGAACCATCGAGGTCCCGAATGAGGAGCTCGATGACATGGTTCTGATCAAGTCCGACGGGTATCCGACTTATAACTTTGCCAATGTTGTGGACGATCATTTGATGGGAATCACACATGTCGTCAGAGGAAACGAGTATCTCTCCTCCGCGCCCAAATACAACAGGCTTTACAAGGCATTTGGCTGGGAGGTGCCAACGTACGTCCACTGTCCGCTTATTACCGATGAGGAGCATCACAAGCTTTCCAAGAGAAGCGGACATTCTTCGTTTGAGGATCTGCTTGACGGTGGCTTTGTCAGTGAGGCGATTGTCAATTATGTGGCGCTTCTGGGATGGTCTCCGGAGGATGACCGGGAGATTTTCTCCCTGCAGGAGCTGGTTGAGAACTTTGACTATCACAGGATGAGCAAGTCGCCGGCGGTCTTCGATATGAAGAAGATGAGATGGATGAACGGCGAATACATCAAGGCGATGAATCCGGAAACCTTCTATGAGCGTGCGGTTCCGGAAATCCGCAAGGTTGTCACAAAGGATCTGGATCTGAAGAAGATCGCGGATATGGTCAAGACCAGGATTGAAGTTTTTCCGGATATTGACGATATGGTCGGTTTTTTTGAGGAACTGCCAGAATACGATGTTTCTCTGTTTCAAAATAAAAAATGGAAGGTGACGCCTGAGAAAGCGAAGAAGGTTCTCTCAGACCTTCTGCCGCTTCTGGAAGCACAGCAGGACTGGTCAAATGATGCGCTCTACGAGGTCCTGAAAACATATTCTCAGAGCGAGGAAGTGAAGCCGGGCTTTACAATCTGGCCGGTCCGAATCGCGGTTTCCGGAAAGCAGGTGACGCCTGCAGGAGCAACGGAGATCATGGAGGTTCTCGGGAAGGATGAATCTCTTCTCAGAATCCATGTGGCACTTGACAGATACCTGTCAGATTTCTAACACGATATGTCTTTAAGTCTGTCTCAGAAAAAAGCTGTAAATCTGAAGGACGGCCCTGCGATGATTCTCGCAGGGCCGGGTGCGGGGAAAACCATGGTGATTACCCATCGGATCAGACAGCTGATCGAGACCGGGGTACGGCCGGAACAGATTCTTGTCATCACATTTACGAGAGCTGCCGCGCAGCAAATGCGGACACGGTTCGAACAGCTCTCTCTGGAAAAGGGCCGGCGTGTTACATTCGGTACCTTCCATTCTGTATTCTTTCAGATCCTGAAATATGCCTACCACTATACATCAGAAAACATTCTTCGCGAGGATGAACGGTTTCGCCTCCTGTCGGGAATGGCAGAAGGTCTTCATCTTGACATGGATGATCTCAAAACCTGGGTGCAGGATGTGTCAGCCGAGATTTCCCAGGTGAAGACGGAACGGATCAATCTGGATTACTTTTATTCGGCAACCTGCCCGGAAGAGGTTTTTCGGAAAATCTGCCGGAATTATGAAAAGCAGAAGCAGCTTCTCCGGAAGATCGACTTTGATGACATGTGCTGTTATACGGCAGATCTGTTCCATGCGCGGCCTGATATCCTGGCGAACTGGCAGAAGCGGTTTGCCTATATTCTCGTGGATGAGTTTCAGGACATCAATGGTCTGCAGTACGAAATTGTGCGGGAGCTTGCGGCGCCGGAGAACAATCTGTTCATTGTTGGAGATGATGATCAGTCAATCTACAGATTCAGAGGATCGAAGCCGGAGATCATGCTGCATTTTCCAAAGGATTATCCGGATGCCCGTATCATTACGCTCCAGGAAAACTATCGGTCAACCCAATGCATCGTAGACGCATCGCTCTCAGTGATCAGGCAGAACAGGCATCGATTTCAAAAAGACCTCAGGAGTGTATCGGAAAAGGGAGACCCGGTGGAAGTGCTGGAGTGCAGAGATCCGGGAGAGGAGTATCTTTATCTGGTCTCAGCGATCAGAAAGAACATGAAAGAGGGAATCCGTCCGGGAGATATTGCGATTCTGACCCGTACCAACCTCCAGGCAAGAGGGCCGGCAGAGAAGCTGATGGAATTCACGATCCCAGTTAACCTGCGCGATCATATGCCGCTTCTGTATGATCATTTTACGGCACTCGATTTTCTTGCATATCTGCGACTTGCGGGTGGAGAGAGGGAGCTCGGCACCTTTCTGAGAGTCTGCAACCGCCCTAACCGATATATCAGCCGTGAGGCGGCGGAAGCCTCGTCCAGACGTACGAACGGAAGGGCGATTCTGTCCTTTGAAGCGCTGAGAGCCTATTATGCAGATAAGCCATGGATGACAGACCGACTTGATGCATTCGAACGGGATCTGGAGAGAATTTCAGGCATGAAAGTCTATGCAGCCATCAACTATATACGTCTTGGCATCGGCTACGATCGCTTTCTGAAAGAATATGCGGAGAAAAGGAAACTGAATCTGGAGGAACTGACAGAGACTGAGAATGAAATTCAGGAGAATTCAAAGCCCTTTTCAACAGGAGAAGCCTGGGAAGCACATATTGAAGCCTACAGGAAACAGATGCAGAATCTGCAGGATCAGGGAAACCAGAAGCATGGAGAGCGGCAGGATGCCGTGACGTTGTCAACCTTTCATTCTGCCAAGGGATTGGAGTTTCAGGAGGTCTATCTGGTGGATGTCAATGAAGGCATGATTCCTTATAAGAAAGCCTCCCTGGAATCTGAGATTGAAGAGGAACGAAGGCTTTTTTATGTCGGGATGACAAGAGCCAGAAAAAGGCTTCACATTCTGTATGTCAGGGAACGATACAACAAGGTGCAGAGGCCTTCCCGGTTTCTGGATGCATTAAAAAGTGAAAGCTGATCGCGAGCATCAAAAGGATCTGAAAACAGGAAAGAAAACCGACGGAAATAATCGAAAAAAACCGACATAAAAAATATCTCAAAAAATGAAAAAACATGTTGACATCGTTATTGCCAAATGGTATTATGTTCAAGTCGCCGATGAGAAGCAAACTTCATTAAACAAGTAAGCCTGATCGGTGGATTGAGTACCTTGATAACTGAACAGTGAAACAACCTTGAAAGTTCTGAAAAGTTTTATTTAAGGAACTGACCTTTAAACAGTAAAAGGGATAAGAGATGTCA
>CACWKX010000006.1 GCA_902761585.1 uncultured Lachnospiraceae bacterium | reverse complement strand
TCTATTCACTTATCGAGTGAAAGCAACAAAGCTTGCAACTATAGTCACTATGCGGATTTCAGCCGCAATCACCGCATCACGGTGAATAATTCAGGTTTATGGAAAGTTTGTATAAACAGATGTACATTCTGAAAGTAAAGCTAAAAGAAGATTAAATAAATAATGAGACTGGGAAAGGCGGGGATACAGGGCGAAGGCCCATCCTTGCAAGGAGGAAATTCGAATGATATACTGAACTCCGTGTTTATCTGCCGGATGGCTGTGAGGAGAAATCAGTCTTCGGACAGCAGACATTACTGGAAAACTATGGCAGTGGAGGGGCTGTTCTCATGAAGAAAGTCGAAGATTACGTAAGAACCATACCAGATTTCCCGAAAAAGGGGATCATGTTCCGCGATATTACATCCGTTCTGCAGGACGCAGATGGTCTTCATCTGGCGATTGACGAGATGCAGAAGCTGTGCGGTGATCCTGACGAATACGATGTCGTGGTCGGACTGGAATCGAGAGGTTTTCTCTTCGGGATGCCGATTGCCTATAACCAGCACAAGCCATTTGTTCTGGTCCGCAAGAAGGGGAAGCTGCCCTGCGAGACGATTGAACAGACATACGATCTGGAGTATGGCGAGGCAACCATCGAGATCCATAAGGATGCAATCAAGCCGGGACAGCGTGTTGTGATCGTGGATGACCTGATTGCGACAGGCGGTACGGTGGCGGCAGCGATCAAGCTGATCGAGCGGCTTGGCGGAAAGGTTGACCGGTGTGTATTCCTGATGGAACTTGCCGGTTTAAATGGCAGGAAGAATCTTGAGGGTTACGATGTGGAGTCCGTGATCCGGTATGCTGGTGCCTGAGGGACCTGACAGCTTTCAGAACGCGTAGAGCAGGGAATACAGGCATCAGTAGTGGCAGGTGAAGAAGCCTGAGGTGTATATGGCGGAAGAAAAGATGAAAGTGGCAGTCTCGGGAAAGACGCCGGAAGGACAGGAGGAGAAGGTCGTGGTCCCACTGGGGCTTGGAGACCGGAAGATGACACAGCCCTCGGGCATTTCTGCGCCTTCAGAGACTGACGATGACCGGATGCTGATCCGTCAGGCGGATGCCAGACCAAAGACGATGGAAGACTTCACCAGCCCGGATGATCTGTACAGAGAACTGATCGCAAGCATCCGCAAATACCATCCCTCTGATGACATCACGCTGGTGGAAAAGGCGTTCCGCGTGGCGGATGAAGCTCACAGGAACCAGAAGCGGAAGTCAGGAGAACCGTATATCATTCATCCACTCTGCGTGGCGATCATCCTTGCTGATCTGGAACTGGACAAGGAGACGATCGCAGCCGGGCTTCTGCATGACGTAGTGGAAGACACGATCATGACACTCGACGAGCTCCGCAAAGAGTTTGGAGAGGAGGTCGCGCTTCTGGTCGATGGCGTCACAAAGCTGGGACAGCTGTCCTACTCGGCTGACAAGCTGGAGATGCAGGCCGAGAATCTCCGGAAGATGTTTCTGGCCATGGCCAAGGATATCCGGGTCATTCTGATCAAACTGGCGGACCGTCTTCACAATATGCGGACGCTTCAGTACATGAAGCCCGAAAAGCAGAAGGAAAAAGCCAGGGAAACGCTGGATATCTACTCCCCGATTGCACAGCGCCTCGGTATCAGCAAGGTAAAGGTCGAGCTGGATGATCTGTCTCTGAAGTATCTGGAGCCGGATGTCTACTACGACCTGGTAGAAAAGGTTGCGCTGAAGCGCTCTGAGCGGCAGGCCTTCGTCAACGGAATCGTGAAGGATGTCTCGGCGAAGATGAAGGAAGCCGGCATCAAGGCGGAGGTGTACGGCCGCGCGAAGCATTTCTTCTCCATCTATAAGAAGATGGTGAACCAGAATAAAACCATCGACCAGATTTATGATCTGTTCGCAGTCCGCATCATTGTGGACACTGTCCCGGACTGCTATGCGGCGCTCGGGATCATCCATGAGATGTACAAGCCGGTTCCGGGCCGGTTCAAGGACTACATCGCGATGCCGAAGGAGAACATGTATCAGTCGCTGCACACGACGCTGATCGCGCCGAACGGTTCACCATTTGAGATTCAGATCCGGACGGTCGAAATGCATCGTGTCGCTGAATATGGTATCGCGGCACATTGGAAGTACAAGGAAGCCTCCGATGGCAGGAAGACTTCTCCACAGCAGGAAGAGGAGAAGATGAACTGGCTGCGCCAGATTCTCGAATGGCAGCAGGAGTCGGACAACAAGGAATTTTTGTCGCTGCTAAAGAGTGATCTGAATCTCTTCAACGAGAACGTCTACTGCTTCACGCCCGCAGGCGACGTCAAGACGCTTCCAAATGGATCGACACCCATCGATTTTGCCTACAGCATCCATTCTGCGGTTGGAAACCGGATGGTTGGTGCGAGAGTCAATGGCAAGCTGGTGACGATCGATTACGTGATTCAGAATGGAGACCGGATCGAGATCATCACGTCTGCCAACTCGAAGGGACCGAGCCGCGACTGGCTTTCGATTGTTAAAAGTACGCAGGCGAAGAATAAGATCAACCAGTGGTTCAAGCAGGAACGCAAGGAAGATAATATCCAGCGCGGGAAAGAAGCACTTCAGAACTATTGCAGGGCGAAGGGACTGAACTACTCGGAGCTGACCAAGCCTGATTACACAGAGGCAGCGACTTCCAAGTACGGGTTCCGCGACTGGGATTCCGTACTGGCGGCTGTTGGCCATGGCGGATTGAAGGAAGGACAGATTGTCAACAAGCTTCAGGAATGCTATTCAAAGGATCACAGCAATCAGGTGACAGATGCCGATATCCTCAATGGCAGCAGTCAGAGGGAAGCCGGGAAGGTGACGAGGTCCAAAAGCGGAATCATCGTTCACGGGATTGATGATGTGTCTGTCAGGCTCTCCAAGTGCTGCAGTCCGGTTCCAGGAGATGAGATTGTCGGGTTCATAACGCGCGGGCGCGGTATTACAGTTCATCGGACAGACTGCGTCAATGTTGTCAATCTGCCGCAGTCTGAGCGGTCCAGGCTGATCAATGTCGAGTGGGCGGACGATGCCAGAGCCGGAGACGGAAACAAGCTGTACATGGCGGAAATTCGAATCTTTGCGCACAACCGGACAGGGCTTCTGGTTGACATCACGAAGATTCTGACGGAGCGGAAGATCGACGTGCAGGGGGTTACCTCCCGGACAAACAGGCAGGGGCTTGCAACAATCACCTATGAGTTTCAGGTTCCCGGGAAGGCAGCTCTGCGTGAACTCATTGAGAAAATCAGACAGGTGGATTCAGTGATTGACATCGAGCGCTCAACTGGCTGAGACAAGAGATTGGATGATGGCAGGACAGAAGGGGCGCCCGCAGATGCGGACGTCCTTTTTGATATCTGCAGAGAACATGCCCGGAAACGCACGGGGACGTCCAGAAACGCCCGGGGATGTCCGGAAACGCCGGGGAATGTACGGAAATGCCCGTCAGGAGGCTTCAGCAGGAAGCAGTTTCTGCGGGATATCCGACAGGGGACAGGAGGAAGAGAACGGATGGCAGTATTGACCGTAGATTGTCTGGAGCTGGGGCAGCTCCCGACCAATACCTATCTGGTGATGAACACAGAAACGAGGGAATGCCTGATCATTGATCCGTCAGATGGCGTGGAAAACATCGTTTCATGGCTCGACGATCATCAGGCAAAGCCGGTTTCAATCTGGCTGACGCACGGGCACGATGACCATATGGGATCCGTAAGCGATCTGAAACGGAAATACGGGCTGCTCTGCTATGTGTCGAAGGAGGAGGAAGAGTTCTGCGAGTCCATATATTACAATCTTTCCTCCATGTTCGGGCATCCGCGTGCCATTGAGCCTGATCTGTTCTTCCTGGACGGACAGAAGGTAAAGGTCCTTGGAACGGAAGCGACCGTTCTTCTGACACCGGGACACACCGTGGGAAGCGTCTGCTATTATTTTCCGCAGGAAAAGCTGCTGTTTTCGGGGGATACGCTTTTTGAAGAGTCTGTGGGACGGTCGGATTTTCCGGGAGGCAGCACGCTCTCACTGATCGCCTCCGTCAAGAGGCTGATGATGCTTCCGGACGATGTGACAGTCCTGCCCGGTCATGGAGGCAGAACCAGCATCGGACATGAGCGGAAGTGCAACCCTTACGTGAACAGGTAGCAGCTGGATTGCGGGCAGACACAGGTAGGAAAAGGTTCCGCAGTGCAAAACGGCGGGATGACAAAAGAGGAGAGCCCGATGGCAGGGCAATGGAATCGGGGCCGGACAGGCAGAAATCAGATGACAGAAGAAAAGAAGGTCAGGATCATCCTGAACGACAGAAGCTATGAGTACGATGTCTATACGCTGGTAATTGCGTTCTTTCAGGGAATCCCCGTCAGCGTTTCCGAACCGGTATCTCAAAAGGACAGGGAGGTTGACGATGTGTCGGGGCTCTGTCAGGGGGAACTGGTGACAGGGCGGACAGAGGAAACGATTTCACAGGGGTTGCTGACAATCGAGGTTACAATCTCGGACGGAAGCATCACGACTGAAGCCAGGCGGGCGGATCAGCGGCTGGTCAGGCGGACGGCAGGAGCCGGAGAGAAGCTCCAGACCGGACAGCTGACGGGCAGCCTTGAGTGGGAGCAGCTGCCGGAAGCACAGAAAAGGCTGTCGGTCAAGAATGCGCTCAAGCGCTGCCTGTACGACTGCCTGTCCTCACTGACGGGCAGGACGCTTCCGTGGGGAGATCTGACAGGGATCAGACCGGTGAAGCTGGCGTCTGCCTTTCTAGAGAATGATCAGGATGAGGCATCCGCAGAGGCGGACCTTCAGACTGAGTATCTTGTGAGCGCCCGGAAGGCCAGACTGGCGGTATCCATCGCATCGAGAGAGCAGCGGATTTTGAGGGAAATTCATCCGGAGAGGGGATACTCCCTGTATATCGGGATTCCATTCTGCCCAAGTATCTGTCTGTATTGTTCATTTTCGTCCGGAACAATCGGAGTCTGGCAGAAGGAAACGGATCACTATGTCGATGCGCTGATCCATGAGATGGCGGCCTGCGGAAGGCATGCAGAGCAGCCATGCTTTCCGGGAAGAGCGCTGCAGACGGTCTACATCGGCGGAGGAACTCCGACGACACTGACCGCACAACAGCTGGAACGGGTCTGCTGTGCGCTGGAAGACCATTTTGACATGGATCGGGTGATGGAGTTCACGGTAGAGGCAGGGAGACCGGATACGATCACGGAGGAAAAGCTTGCGGTGCTGAGAAAGCATCGTGTCAGCCGGATTTCCATCAATCCGCAGACGATGAATCAGAAAACCCTGGATCTGATCGGCAGGAAACACACGGTGGAGCAGACAGAGGAGGCATTCAGACTTGCCCGATCGATGGGATTTGATAACATCAACATGGATCTGATCGTCGGGCTCCCGGGAGAGGGCCCTGAGGAGGTCGACCGGACCATGTGCGCGCTGGAGCGGCTGGACCCGGATGACATCACGGTGCATGCGCTCGCACTGAAACGGGCAGCGCGGCTGGCGCTTCATATGGATGAGTATGAGCCCATTTCCTTCAGGGCGTCAGATGAGATAATGGAGCGTACGCATCAGACCTGCCAGAGACTGGGGATGACGCCGTACTACCTGTACAGGCAGAAAAACATGGCCGGCAATTTTGAAAATGTCGGTTATGCAAAGCCCGGACATGCGGGGCTTTACAATATTCTGATTATGGAGGAGGTTCAGAGCATTCTGGCGCTTGGCGCTTCGGGGTCAACCAAGGTGATTTATCCCGGCGGACGGATCGAGCGGATTGAGAATGTCAAGGATGTGAGAAGCTATCTTGACAGAATCGATGAAATGATTCAGAGAAAGGCTGTCCTGCGCTGACATCCAGCAGAACAGTCTGTTGCAGAGCTGTTTCTTGTACAGACGGCCGGATGGGCGTATGATCAGCTTTCATGGAAGAGATCAGAGGCGGAGGTCATGTCGCCGAGGAGGGCATTCGTCAGTCCGGAGGTATCCACGATCTGCCAGCCGCTCTTGCTGTTCTCAAGGCGGATGCTGACAGAAACGGTCTTCGGGTCTGCGTTCTCCTCAAGGGCTTCTCTCAGAAGCGAGATGCTTTTACTGGAGAGAGCTGAATCATCGGCCGTGATGGAGTCCGTTGTTTTCGCATAGGCGATAAGCTTCTGACGGTACGAGGAAAGCACGGAGGACATGTTGACAACTGTGACCTGAATGGAAGCCTGTGCGACGCTGCCTTCTGTCCGCACCTCATCAATTGTGTAGTTGAATACACTTGCAGCCTTCTGATAATACAGGTCACCCAGCTGTTCGCTGTCCTGTGAGGAGGTCTGGAAAAGGTTCGGAGAATTCAGTTCTGCTGCCCATTCCTGAGGGGACATGGTCTTGTAGCGGTCGAGGTAAACGGAGAGAACGTCGTCTGGGCTCAAAAGGTCCGGATCATTCAGTTTTTCAATCAGTCCACCCGTCAGGAGCGTGCGGAGAGCATTGTCAGAGACAACCGTCCAGTTTCCTTTGCTTTTTGTGAGATGGAGCGTTTCCCTGGTCGCTGTCTTTTGAAAGCTTCCGTCAGAGAGAGCGTTTTTCATCAGGGTAAAGACCTTATCTTCCTGTCCGCCACTGGAGAGTGTGTCTTCATTGTGGTTTTCAGTGGACGTATCGGAAAATTTTTCGTTATATTCCTGGCGAAGCTGCGTTTCCCGGATCGCCCTGGCAAGTGCATCCGCATCAAAGCCGGTCGCCTCCACATCAACCGCAGCAGATTCACCGTCGATGTGACTTTCCAGAATGCGGAAAGAAAACCCGGAGAAATAGGCGCGAAGCGCTTCTCTGCCGGTGTCAGACAGATCGGAGAAGGAGGCGCTCTGAGCGCCGGAGGCAGATGGCGCAAAAAGGTCAGTGGCATCCTTGCTGTCCAGCTGCTCGATGAGCGCGAGACTGTCCCGGACAGTCTTCTCAGGTGCGTTCAGCCGATGGACATGCCGGGCAATACCGATACAGACAAGCACAGCCGCCGTACAGGTACATAAAACGGCAGGTATTAATTTGTTTTTTTTCAGTATTTTCATGAAAACATTGTACTGAATGAATATTGGAAAGTCAATATCGATAAACGTAGATATAATAATTGACTGTTCACGTTTCTGTCACAGATCCGCCGTAAGATGGGAACGGATCAGGCTCGTATACACGGAGCCGGAGACTGAATGAAGATTAAAGGCAGGTCCATGTCGATGAAGAAGGCAATTGTCACACTTGTAATCGTAGCTGCTGTCACTGGAACCGGATACGGGCTCTACAGAACAGGAAAGCTTCAGACATTTACGAACGATTATCTTGGAAAGGTGATCCCGGCCCTCAGCAGGGAAGAGGAAACGGAAAGTACGGGAGGCAGGATCTCCTCCACGGACCCGAACGCCGTCTATCTTGACAGCGTGCGGACACTGGCGAATCTGGGAAGCGGGGATGGTCTGATTGAGAAGTTCTCCGGGAAGGTTGAACCGCAGGAGACCAAGAAGTACAGCATCGCCAGCGGACGGAAGGTAGCGGAGACCTATGTTCAGGAAGGCGATGAGGTCAAAAAGGGTGACAAGCTCTTCCGGTATGATACTGAATCGATGAAGGACAAGCTGGAACAGGCGAAGATTGACCTCGAACGGCTTCAGAATTCGGTCGACGTGTCGGAAGCGAAGGCAAAGGAGCTGGAGAAACAGCTGGCGGCTGCCAATACGCCGGAAAAAAAGCTGCAGGTGCTGGAGGAACAGAACAATCTTAAACAGCAGAAGCTTGAGCTCAAGTCCAAGCAGGCTAAGATCGACAGCATCAATGAACAGATTGAAAACTCAACGGTGACCTCGGACATCGACGGGGTTGTCAAGACGATCAACGAGAATGCGGCTTCCGGGGATTCGGATTCGCAGGATTATTCAACTGACTCCGGCAACTCCTCTGCTTACATGACGCTTCTCAAGGTCGGGACCTACCGGATCAAGGCGTCGTGCAATGAGCAGAATATCGGATCGATCTACGTCGGAGAACAGGTCCTGGTGCATTCCCGGGTGGATGCGTCCACCATCTGGAAGGGCGCGATCTCGCAGATCAAGACCGATCAGGGCAGCGACAGCAGCGCCGGCAGCAATTCCGGATACTCGGACCAGGACAGCAGCGGCAGCGGCTCCACCAACTACCCGTTCTATGTGGAACTGGATTCCTCCGACGGTCTGATGCTCGGACAGCATGTCTATATCGAACAGGATCTCGGACAGGCCGACCGGAAACCGGGGATCTGGCTTGATGATTACTATTTTGTCAGAGATTCCGACGGTAGTGCCTATGTCTGGGCCGCATCAGACGATAACACGCTTGAAAAGCGGAAGGTAGAGCTGGGGGAGGAAGACAAGGACCAGCAGAAAACCGAGGTAAAGAGCGGCCTTGGTGCGGATGATTATATCTGTCAGCCATCGGACAGCCTGAAGGAGGGGATGCCGGTTGCCTATAATGATGATACGGCTGCGGGCGAGGTGAGCCTGAACGAGGAAGGCACCTCGGAGACCGAAACGCTGCCTGAAGGGGTTATAGGCGGAGTCGGGAGCCCGTTTATCGGGGACGGCGCGAATCTTGATCTTTCCGGGACAGAGTCCGGGACGGAGGGGACAGAGGTGTATGATGCCGACAGCGAGGAGACGGAGGTTCCCATGGTCCCGATTGATCAGTCGTCGGAGGCCCAGGCTGCCGATGATTCGGCGAACAGTGATGGGATAAACTGAGCGGAGGCATTCAATTGATCCTGAAGTTAGAACATATCAACAAAGCCTACCATACAGGCAAGCTGGATGTCCCTGTGCTTCACGATGTATCGCTCCATGTAGAAAAGGGAGAGTACGTCGCCATCATGGGGCCGTCCGGCAGCGGGAAATCAACTCTCATGAATATCATCGGCTGCCTGGATCGACCCGATTCAGGGACATATGAACTCAATGGGGAGGATGTGCTTGGCAAGGATGACAATGCGCTCGCAAAGATCAGACTCATGAACCTGGGGTTTGTTTTCCAGAATTTCCAGCTCCTTGCAAGGGAGACGGCGCTTGAGAATGTCGCTCTTCCGCTTGTCTATGCCAAGGTGCCGAAAAAGGAACGCAGGGAAAGAGCACGCGAGGCGCTGGAGAAGGTCGGGCTGGGCGACAGGGTTGCATTTACCCCGGGGCAGCTTTCAGGCGGTCAGAAGCAGAGGGTTGCAATCGCCCGGGCGATGGTGAACCGCCCGGGGATCCTCCTGGCGGACGAGCCGACCGGCGCCCTGGACTCTCATTCCAGTCTCCAGATCATGGAGCTGTTCCAGCAGCTGAATGAGGAAGGGGTCACCGTGATTATGATCACGCATTCACCTGATATTGCAGCCTATGCGAGAAGAGTCTGCGATATTTTTGACGGTGTAATCTCAGAGCGGAACGGGCAGGTCAATGCGGCACAGCAGGCGGAGCGTAAAGCGGAGGCAGAAGCTGAGGAAGCGCTTGCCAGAATGAGGCAGCGCTCTGCAGAACGGCTCAGACACGGCTCTTTGACAAAGGAGGAGCCATCATGAAGGTGAAGGGACTGATCATTTCCATCACGGCCGGAACGGCGTTGATTGTCGGAACGGCTTACGGAATCGGGATGGGTATGAAGAAAAAGGCTCAGCCGGTCGAGGTTGTATCGGTTCCGAGTGTCAACGAGGCTTCTATGGGAGGCATGGGAGCAACCAGCACACTGTACGGAACAATTATCTCAAAGGATACACAGTCCGTGGAGCTTGATACGTCGCATACCATCAGGAAGGTCTATGTAAAGCAGGGGGACAAGGTCAAAAAGGGCGACAAGCTGATGACCTATGACATGGATCTTGACAAGCTCAAGCGTGAGGCACAGGACCTGACAAGGCAGGGACTTGAGCTGACGCTCACCAGTATGCAGAAGGACCTGGCGACGATGCAGAGCGGAAGACTCCCGGCTAACTACGGGAGCGGGAATGAATATCAGTTTTTTAACGGAGCCGACACATCGAATGCAGATTCGGATGATGACAGTGCCGATGTGGAGAACGAAGACAGTACACTGACGCAGGCAGCGGACACGGCCGTATCCGATCAGGGGCAGGCAGCTGCGGCTTCTTCTGCAGACAGCAGTCAGAGCGGAGAAAGTGCCGGAAGTGCACAGGCACAGAGCCCGGTGGCAGAAAATCCCGAAGAAGCGTCCGGAGATGACGGAACGGTTGTCTCCGGCGGCAGTGAAGACACCGGCAACCAGGTCATCATTGACCCGGGAAACGAGGGCAGCGATGATTTGCCGGGGGATGGGCAGACAGTCATCCAGGATGACGGTGACGGCACACAGGAGGCAGATTCGGATACACTGACCGCGGTCAACACCTTCCTTTCTGATGTGAACCGCCTGACTGGCCTGGCAAATGAAGGCTTTGACAATCTTTCATCAGACGCCGCCACCGCAGTCTTTCAGGAGGCGTTTGAGCTGTTTCGCTCAAAGCTGGCCGACAGCGGCGAAACAACCGTGACAGACTTCTTCGGCGCATCAAGGACGGTGACGGCCTATGCTGTGAAAAGCCGGGTAACGGCGATGACGGGCAGTGCGACGGCGACGGTTCTCCAGCAGGCCTATGACAGGCTCTGCGTCTATCAGTTCATCAATGCGGTCCGGCAGATTTTCCCGGGACAGATGAACCCGTCCGGCGCCTACGATTCGGCAGCCGTCAGCGCAGCTTCTGAAAAAATCCATGCGGCGGCGGATGCCTACTATCAGCTGCAGAGCAGTGCATGTACGGTTGATGAAAGCGGAAACATCATTTTTTCAACAGAGTTTTCGGCACTCAATGACCCTTCGTTTGGCGATCAGAGCTACGGAGCATATTTTACCGGGCTGATTCAGACATTGAACCTGAACGGGCAGACTTTGTTCCCGGAGAACCCGATTCAGCAGACAGAGATGGAGATGACAGAACCTGGCATGCCGGGTGACGACGGCGGCGACGGCGGCGACGGCGGAACGACCGCACAGGAGCTTCAGCAGGCGATCGAACAGCAGAAAAAGGACATTGTCGAGTGCCAGCTTCAGATCCGGGAGGCAGACCTGGCGATCAAGGAATATGACGCAAATCTCCAGAACGAGACAGTCACAGCCACGATGGATGGAATTGTGAAGCAGGCAGGAACAACGACGGAGCAGCCTTCATCCGGGGGGTTCATTGTCATTACCGGGAAGGCCGGCATGTATGTCCAGGGAACACTGAGTGAGCGGTCGCTCGACAGCCTGAAGGTCGGGGATATGATTTCGGGAACCTCGTGGGATACCGGAAGTACATTTACAGCGAAAATCACGGAGATCTCCAAGTATCCGTCCGACTCCGGCAGCAATGTGTACTACTATGATTCAACGAATGACCAGAATTCCTCCCAGTATCCGTTCCTGGCGTATATTGACGAGGCAGAAGGGCTGACAGCAGGGTCGACGGTTGAGCTGAGCGTGACATCCCAGGATACAGAATCCGGCCTGATGCTTCCCCCTTATCTGATCCGGACGGACTCCGCCGGAAAGAGTTTCTGCTATGTGCGCGGAGAAGACGGAAAGCTTGCGAGAAAATATGTGAAGACCAAGGATACAGGGTATGGGATCACGATGATTCTGTCCGGGCTCAGCTCGGATGATTACATTGCCTTCCCGTATGGAGACGATGTGAAGGACGGCGCGCCGACGAAAGAAGTCGAGACGCTGAGCGCAGTCAGCGGAAGCTACTATGGCGTCGGCTGAAGGAGTGTGAAATACATGCTTGAGAATATCAGACTTGCATTCCGGGGAATCGCTTCGCACAAGATGCGTTCGTTTCTTACCATGCTTGGAATTATCATCGGAATTGCGTCCATCATGTCGATTGTATCCACGATCAAGGGGACAAATGACGCGCTGCGCGACAAGCTGGTGGGCTCGGGAAACAACACAGTGAAGGTCAGCCTTTCTTCCGGAGGGCAGGAGCTGAGCATCTATGATGCATCATCGGTGCCGCAGAATGTGCAGCCGATTGCTGACGAGACCAGACAGAAGATTGCGGATCTGAAGACGGTGAAGCAGGTCACCCTCTACAATAAACGGTTTGTGACGGACAGTTCTGTATTCTATGGGGACAATTCTGTCAGTCAGTTCAATATGTACGGTGTGGACGATGTCTACTTTGACACCGTCGGGTATCGCCTGAAAACCGGGAGAGCATTTCTGGAGAGTGACTACACTTTGTTCAGGAAGGTGATGATTCTCGATCAGGTTGCTTCGCAGAAACTGTTCCCGGATACGGATCCGCTCGGGAAAACGGTCGAGTTCATGGGGCAGCCATTTACAGTGATCGGTGTTATGTATGAGCCGGACGACTATGAACCCGATATTCAGACAGTGGAGGATTATTACAACAACCAGGATAATTCAAACGGACTGTTTTTTATTCCGAAGGCGGACTGGCCGATTGTGTTCAATTACGATGAACCGGAAAATGTGATTGTGAAGGCAACCTCAACGGATGATATGACGACTGCCGGCGGGGCAGCAGCCAAGATCCTGAATCAGACGATCACCAGCACCTCCGATGACACACCGAAGTACCAGGCAGAGGATTTGCTCGGTATTGTAAAGAGTCAGCAGAAGCTTACAGCCGCAGCCAATATGCAGCTGATCTGGATCGCAGGGATATCGCTCCTGGTCGGTGCAATCGGCGTCATGAATATCATGCTCGTCTCTGTTACCGAGCGGACGGCGGAGATCGGCCTGAAGAAAGCCATCGGCGCGAGGCAGAGTGCCATCCTTGGACAATTTCTGACAGAGGCAGCGGTGCTGACAACGATGGGCGGCCTGATCGGCGTCGGAGTCGGTGTCCTGCTTTCCTACCTGATCAACCGCTTTTCAGGCATCCCGGTCGCGATTTCCATCCCGTGGTCGGCAGGTGCTGTTCTGATTTCCATGCTGATCGGTGTTATATCCGGCCTTCTGCCTGCTCAGAAAGCGGCCAGAATGGATCCGATCAATGCGCTGAGACGGGAATGAAAACCTTATGCGGCAATTGTGCAGGATAATAGCAGAGGATGGCCGCGGAAGCTGTACCGCGTAGAAGCTGTACGTGGAACCCGGGGGAAAACTGGGGAAACTGGCATGGAAACCGGATGGAAACTGTACAAGAAACTAGTTGCACAGTAAAGAAAACAATGATAAACTGAAAAAGTTGCGAAAAAAGCACGCATGCGGATTCTGCGAAGGGTGCCCATCCGGGCTTTCACAGACCTGAAACGTGCGGAAGAACAAAACCAAAGGAGATATGACATGAGTGTACTTTCTATGAAGCAGCTGCTGGAAGCAGGCGTTCACTTCGGACATCAGACAAGAAGATGGAACCCCAAGATGGCTCCGTATATCTATACAGAGCGCAACGGCATCTATATCATCGACCTTCAGAAGACGGTCGGCATGATCGATGACGCATACAATGCTGTCGGAGACATCGTTGCAAACGGGGGAAGCATCCTCTTTGTCGGAACCAAGAAGCAGGCGCAGGACTCCATCAAGGCAGAGGCTGAGAGATGCGGAGAGTTCTATGTCAATGAGAGATGGCTCGGCGGTATGCTGACCAACTTCAAGACCATTCAGAGCCGCATCAAGCGCATGAAGGACATCAAGAAGATGGAAGAGGACGGGACATTCGATGTCCTGCCGAAGAAGGAAGTCATCAAGCTGAAGAAGGAGCTTGACAAGCTGGAGAGGAACCTCGGAGGCATTGAGGAGATGAAGAAGCTTCCGGATGCGATCTTCATCGTCGATCTGAAGAAGGAGAGAATCTGCGTCGAGGAGGCTCACGCGCTGGGTATTCCGCTGATCGGTATCTGCGATACCAACTGCGATCCGGAGGACCTTGATTATGTCATCCCGGGCAATGACGATGCAATCCGCGCCGTCAAGCTGATCGTTTCCAAGATGGCGGACGCAGTCATTGAGGCGCGCCAGGGCATGGAGCAGGCTGAGGGTGAGTCGACTGAGGCTGAGGAAGAGGCAGCACCGGTTGATGCAGTAGCAGCCGAGTAAGGGATGCCTTTGATCATTAATTTCAAAATGAACAGGTGCGGGAGTCCCGCGTACTTCCGCACTTCATACTGAAGGAGGATATATATGGCTATCACAGCTGCTCTGGTAAGAGAACTGAGAGAAGAGACTGGTTCCGGTATGATGGACTGCAAGAAGGCGCTCGTCGCAACGAATGGCGACAAGGAGGCAGCAATTGAGTGGCTCCGCAAGAAGGGACTTGCAACGGCGGAGAAGAAGTCTGGAAGAATTGCTTCCGAAGGTCTTTCCATGATCGTTCTCTCTGAGGATGCAAAGAAGGGTGTTGCTGTCGAGGTCAACTCCGAGACCGACTTCGTTGCTCAGAATGAGAAGTTCAGAAACTATGTCAAGACTGTTGCGGACCAGGCTCTTGACACAAAGGCTGCAGATATTGATGCATTTCTTGCTGAGACCAGCAAGGCAGATCCGACAAAGACGGTTGCAGAGTACAATGCAAGCATGATCGCCGTCATCGGTGAGAATCTGAAGATCCGCCGCTTCCAGCAGCTTGAAGAGCAGAATGGCTTTGTCACCGGCTACACGCATATGAACGGCAAGATTGTCGTTCTGGTCGATGTTGTGTCTGATGTGGACAACGAAGCTGTCCGTGAGATGGGCAAGAACATCGCAATGCAGATCGCAGCCCTGAATCCGAAATATACCAGCGATGCAGAGGTTCCGCAGGATTACAAGGATCATGAGATTGCAATCCTGACAGAGCAGACAAAGAATGATCCGAAGATGGCAGGAAAGCCGGAGAAGGTCATCAGCGGTGCGGTTATGGGCCGTCTGAAGAAAGAGCTCAAGGAGATCTGCCTGCTTGATCAGGAGTATGTCAAGGCTGAGGACGGTAAGCAGTCTGTTGCACAGTATGTCGCTTCTGTGGCGAAGGCTCAGAACGCAAAGATCAACATCAAGGGCTTTGTCCGTTTTGAGACCGGCGAAGGGCTGGAGAAGAAGAACGAGGACTTTGCAGCAGAGGTTGCTGCACAGCTTCAGAAGTAATAACTGCATTGTAAGGACTTGAAGTAAGGAAAGGGGATGCGCGTGGTATATGGATACCATGCAGTATCCCCTTTTTTAGGAAGGCGACCGCTCATCATCGGGTGCGGAGCACGAGATGAAGGCGGAGGCGCCGTATCGGGCAGAGCAGATTCACTCTGTCCTGCCCGAATCAGATTATTATCAGATTATTATATGATTCGAGTCTGTAGCAGACGGAACAGGATGACTTGAATCACCAGAATAAAGGGGACACCGATGGAGAACTTCGGTTTTCTCGTCTTATGATGAAAGAGGTACATGCCTGCCAGGGCCCCGATGCTGCCGCCGGCAGCGGCCAGGATGAGCAGTGTTTTCTCCGGAATCCGCCACTGATTGTGGACGGCTTTGTACTTGTCGGCGCCGTAGACAATCAACGTGATGACATTGAGCACAATCAGATACAGGGTCGCAGCAGCATCCATATAGAAAAACCTCCTATCATATACAGGTACGCAGCCCGCTGATCCGATGATTTCCGGCTGCCATTCAGACATGATGATACAGCGTTTGTCTGACAGGGAAAAGAGGGAGCTTGATTTTCTGCTGCGGGGGCAGGTATAATTGTCACAGGATTTCATAAAGAAAAAGGAGGCGGAATGATGAAGGTTGTATCGACAGAGAAGGCACCGGCGGCAATCGGCCCGTATTCCCAGGGAATCGTGACCGGAGGACTCGTATTTGTGTCCGGACAGACACCGATTGATCCGCAGACAGGAAAGTTCGCGGAGGATATCGCGGCGCAGGCTGAGCAGAGCTGCAGGAATGTCGGAGAGATTCTGAAGGCAGCTGGAAGTGGCTTTGAGAAGGTTGTCAAGACAACCTGCTTCCTTGCAGACATTCAGGATTTCAAGGCATTCAACGAAGTCTATGCGAAGTATTTTGTTTCGAAGCCGGCACGCAGCTGTGTAGCGGTGAAGGACCTCCCGCTTGGCGTAGGGTGCGAGATCGAGGCCGTTGCAGAAGTTTGATAATGTGATCAGACAGAAGGACAGAGGTGTCCCCGGAGAAGCGATTTTCCGGGGACTTTTTTCGGAATGTCATTCGCAAATGAATTCGTAAATAAGATCAACTGTGGATATATTTGTTCAGATGAGTTATGATATGGGAAACAGAACGTGAAAATCCCGGAAAGGATTGGAGGATATCAGCATGAAAAAGATACTGTTTGTGGCATCGGAGGGCGTGCCGTTTATCAAGACAGGCGGCCTTGCCGATGTGGTTGGATCGCTGCCGAAGTGCTTCGACAAGGAGAAGTATGACTGCCGCGTGATCCTGCCGAAGTATATGTGTATGAGACAGGAGTGGAAGGATAAGATGCAGTATCTGACCCACTTCTACATGGATCTGTCTTGGAGAAGCCAGTATGTCGGTATCCTGGAGATGGAATACCAGGGCGTACATTTCTACTTCATTGACAATGAGTACTACTTTGCAGGGCCAAAGCCCTATGGGAATATCTATCAGGATGTGGAGAAGTTCGCGTTCTTCTCAAGGGCGGCTCTCTCTGCACTTCCGGTTATCGGATTCCAGCCGGATATTGTCCACTGCCATGACTGGCAGACGGGACTTGTTCCGGTCTACCTGAAGGACAGCTTCCATCAGGGCGATTTCTACCGGAACATGAAGTCGGTCATGACCATTCACAACCTGAAGTTTCAGGGGGTATGGGACGTGAAGACCATTCAGGATATCACAGGGCTTGACAAGTCCTATTTTACGCCGGACAAGCTGGAGGCATACGGGGATGCCAATTATCTGAAGGGCGGTATTGTCTACGCGGACTGGATCACGACGGTGTCCAGAACCTATGCAGAGGAGATTAAGACGCCATTCTATGGGGAACGACTGGATGGACTGATGCGTGCGCGCTCCAACTGTCTGAGCGGAATTGTGAACGGAATTGACTATGATGAGTACAATCCGGAGACCGATCAGTTTATCGAGCAGCCCTATAATGCAAGAAATTTCCGCAAGGAGAAGATTAAGAACAAGAGGGCACTGCAGCGGGAGCTGGGGCTTGAGCAGGACGATCGGAAGTTTATGATCGGCATTGTTTCAAGACTGACAGACCAGAAGGGCTTTGACCTGATTGCGTACATGATGGATGAGATCTGCCAGCAGGATCTGCAGATTGTCGTGCTTGGAACAGGTGAGGAACGATATGAGAATATGTTCCGTCATTTCGCGTGGAAATATCAGGGAAAGGTCTCGGCAAACATATATTATTCTGAGGCGATGAGTCACAAGATCTATGCATCCTGCGATGCATTCCTGATGCCGTCCCTGTTTGAACCGTGCGGACTCAGCCAGCTGATGAGCCTTCGCTACGGGACTATCCCGATTGTCAGGGAAACGGGTGGACTGAAGGATACAGTGGAGCCCTACAATGAATACGAGTCGACCGGAACCGGATTCTCATTTGCAAACTATAATGCACATGAGATGCTTGGCACAATCAAGTACGCGATGGATGTCTTCTATAACCGCAGAAGAGAGTGGAACAAGATGATTGACCGCGCGATGGCGAAGGATTTTTCATGGAAGACTTCTGCAAAACAGTATGAGGAGCTGTACGATCATCTGCTGGGCTGGTAAGCAGGAGTAAGAAGAAGGAATAAAAAGAAGGAAAAATAGTAGAAGAGGGGCAGCGGGAAAATCCCGTTGCCCCTCTTCTTTCTTGACGCCTTGGTTGTCCTGTGATATATTTTTTTAATTCCAAGTAAAATACTAGGATTAAAATATCGGAGGAAAGAACAAGCATGAAATTATCCACGAAGGGCAGGTATGGCCTTCGGGCTATGATTGATCTTGCATCACATATGGATGAGGAGACGGTCTCTTTGAGCAGTATTGCCCGAAGGGAGTGCATCTCGGAGTCCTACCTGGAACAGCTGGCATCGTCGCTGAAGAAAGCCGGGCTTGTCACATCGAGCAGAGGAGCACAGGGAGGCTACAGGCTTGGACGGGATGCTTCTGAAATCTCGGTAGGGGATGTGCTGAGGGCCTGTGAGGGCAGCACAGATGCAGTCTCCTGTCCGGGACTGAAGTCGGAGTCGGCCGGGAAGGAGAGCGGCTGTGCAGGGGCCGAGATGTGCGTGTCAAAGTATGTATGGGAGAAAATCAACACGGCGATCACGGATACGGTCGATGGCATCTACCTGTCTGAGCTTGTCAAAGAATCGAGAAAAGCACGAACCGGTCATCCGGACGAGCTGCCTGGCTGTGCTGCAGGAGGAAAGAGATGAGCGGGGATAAACCGGAATTCATCTATCTGGACAATGCGGCAACAACAAGGATGCTGCCCGAGGCAGTCTCGGCCATGCTGCCGTTTTTGACAGAAACCTTTGGCAATGCTTCTGCTGTGTATGAGGCAGGACAGATCTGCCGCGGTGCAGTCATGCGGTCCAGAAAGACAATTGCAGATCTGATCGGGGCGGACAGGGACGAAGTCTTTTTTACATCCGGAGGAAGCGAGGCGGACAACTGGGCGCTCAAGGGTGTGTTTGAACTGACGCTGGACAAAGGCGGAGACAGACCGCCGCATATCATCACGACGGCAATTGAGCATCACGCTGTCCTGCACACCTGTGAGTGGCTGAAGAAACAGGGGGCGGAGGTCACGTTCATTCAGCCGGACAAGGAAGGATTTATCGATCCGGAGGATGTAGAGCGGGCAATCCGGAAAGAGACGGTGCTGATCTCCGTGATGTTTGCAAACAATGAAATCGGCACAGTAGAGCCGATTGCCAGAATCGGGCAGATCGCACACGATCACGGCATCCTGTTTCACACAGACGCTGTCCAGGCATATGGACAGATCCCGGTGAGCGTGCGGGACATGGGCATTGACCTGCTTTCTGCCAGCAGCCATAAGCTCTATGGCCCGAAGGGGGTGGGCTTTCTTTATATCAGGAGGGGCATTCAGCTGCCGTCTTTCATTCACGGGGGCGGACAGGAGCGAGGAAAACGCGCCGGAACCGAGAACGTTCCGGGAATCGTTGGTTTCGCAAAGGCGGCGGAGGCTGCAGGCGGGCGGATGAAAGACCGGATGGAGCATGAGAGATGCCTCCGAAATCTGTTGATCAGGCAGATCATGGCCAGAATTCCGGGAACGCTTCTGAATGGACCGGCTGCAGCGGAGAATGAGGGTTGCTCTGAAATAAGAAGGCTGCCCGGCAACGCAAATTTCTGCTTTGAAGGAGTGGACGGAGAGGCACTGCTGGCTTTGCTTGATATGCAGGGAATTTGTGCTTCATCCGGGAGTGCGTGCTCCGCCGGTTCGCTGGATCCCTCTCATGTTCTGCTTGCGGTCGGAAGAAATCATGCACAGGCAAGAAGCAGTGTGCGGTTTAGCATCGGCGCGTTTAATACGGAGGAGGAGATCACGCAGACAGCGAGAATTCTCGAGCAGGATGTCCGGAAACTTCGGGCATATACTTGATTTTTCGGAAAAGTGAATGTAGAATATTTAACAGGTTGAGCGCCGTGGACTGCTTGCGGTTATGATGGCGGCTCGACGGAAAACTTATAGTTTTACTTTATCCAGGAGGATTAAATTATGGCAGTAAGAGTTGCAATCAATGGCTTTGGCCGTATTGGACGCCTTGCATTCCGTCAGATGTTCCAGGCACCGGGTTATGATGTTGTCGCAATCAACGATCTGACCAGCCCGGAGATGCTTGCTTATCTTCTTAAGTATGATACAACTCATGGTCATTATGAGGGCACTGTTGAGTCTACCGATCATTCCATCATTGTCAACGGCAAGGAGATCGAGATCTACAAGGAGAAGGATGCAAAGGATCTTCCGTGGGGCGAGCTGAAGATCGATGTTGTTCTGGAGTGCACCGGCTTCTACACCAGCAAGGCAAAGGCTCAGGCTCACATCGATGCAGGCGCTCGCAAGGTTGTCATCTCTGCTCCGGCAGGCAATGACCTTCCGACCATTGTCTTCAATGTCAACCACAAGACCCTGAAGGCTTCCGATACCATCATCTCCGCAGCTTCCTGCACAACCAACTGCCTTGCACCGATGGCAAAGGCTCTGAACGATCTGGCACCGGTTGAGTCCGGATTCATGACCACCGTTCACGCTTACACCGGTGATCAGATGGTTCTTGATGGACCGCAGAGAAAGGGCAACCTTCGCCGCAGCCGTGCAGCAGCTCAGAACATTGTTCCGGCTTCCTCCGGCGCAGCTAAGGCAATCGGCCTGGTTATCCCGGAGCTGAACGGAAAGCTGAACGGCGCAGCTCAGCGTGTACCGGTCGCTACAGGATCCACCACCATCCTTGACGCTGTTGTCGACGGAGTGGTTTCTGCAGATGATGTCAATGCTCAGATGAAGAAGGAGTCCACCGAGTCCTTCGAGTACAACACTGATGAGATCGTTTCCTCCGATATCATCAACAGCAAGGCTGGTTCCATCTTCGATGCAACCCAGACAAAGGTTCTTGATATGGGCAACGGCAAGACACTTGTTCAGGTTGTTTCCTGGTATGACAACGAGAATTCCTATACCAGCCAGATGGTTCGTACCATCAAGTATTTCTCTGAGCTTCAGTAATTGGATCTCAACTGAATTACGATAAGACCTGAGGAGGTCCGGTCTGAAAGGACCGGACCTTTTCTTCGGTTTTGAGAAAGAACATGGCAGGACACAGGCCCTGGACCTGTTTTCTTTGGGAGAAGGACATTCAATGGGGAAGACAGGGAAGCCTGCTGGCCTGGTATTCAAAAAGGAGGCATACTGACATGCTGAAAAAGAAGACCGTTGATGACATCAACGTAAAAGGCAAGAGAGTTCTGGTTCGCTGCGACTTCAACGTTCCGCTGAAGGATGGCAAGATCACGGACGAGAACCGTCTGGTAGCAGCACTTCCGACAATCAAGAAGCTGATTGCAGACGGTGGAAGGGTCATCCTTTGCTCTCATCTTGGAAAACCGAAGGGAGTTGCGGATCCGAAGCTTTCCCTGGCTCCGGTTGCTGTGCGTCTGAGCGAGCTGCTCGGACAGGAGGTAAAGTTTGCAGCGGACGATAATGTTGTCGGGCCGAATGCAAAGGCTGCTGTTGAAGCGATGAAGGACGGGGATGTAATTCTGCTTCAGAACACCCGCTACAGAGCAGAGGAGACCAAGAACGGGGAGGAGTTCTCCAAGGAGCTTGCTTCCCTGGCAGATGTATTTGTCAATGATGCTTTTGGTACTGCTCACAGAGCCCATTGCTCCAATGTCGGTGTCACGAAGTATATCAAGGGTGACTGCGTTGTCGGCTATCTGATGCAGAAGGAAATCAAGTATCTCAGCAACGCTGTCGACGATCCGAAGCGCCCGTTTGTTGCGATTCTTGGCGGTGCAAAGGTTGCTGATAAGCTGAACGTCATCTCCAACCTGCTTGAGAAGTGCGATACGCTGATCATCGGCGGCGGCATGGCGTATACCTTCCTGAAGGCAAAGGGCTACGAGGTCGGAACCTCCCTGCTCGATGAGACGAAGGTTGATTACTGCAAGGAGATGATTGAGAAGGCGCAGAAGCTTGGCAAGAAGCTCCTTCTTCCGGTCGATGCGGTTGTGACCGATCATTTCCCGGAGCCGATCGATGCGGAGATTGAGACTGCGGTTGTCGATGCGGACAAGATTCCGGCTGACAAGATGGGCATGGATATCGGACCGAAGACGGTTGCTCTCTATACAGACGCTGTGAAGACTGCAAAGACGGTTGTCTGGAACGGACCGATGGGTGTGTTCGAGAATCCGACTCTTGCAAAGGGAACAAAGGCAGTTGCGGCAGCACTTGCAGAGACAGATGCCGTCACCATCATCGGCGGCGGCGACTCTGCGGCAGCCGTCAACCAGCTTGGCTATGGCAGCAAGATGACGCATATCTCCACCGGCGGCGGAGCTTCCCTTGAGTTCCTGGAGGGGAAGGACCTCCCGGGCGTTGTCGCTGCTGACGATGCAGAGTAATCAATAGAAGATCATTCGAAGCGAAAGACATTTGATTGAAGTAAAAGGAGATTAAAAATCCATGGCTAGAAAGAAGATTATTGCCGGCAACTGGAAGATGAATATGACTCCGACCGAGGCGAAGGCTCTGGTGGAGACCCTGAAGCCGCTTGTTGCCGGAGCTGACACCGATGTTGTTTACTGCGTACCGGCAGTTGATATTGTCCCGGTTGTCGAGGCTGTGAAGGGGACGAACGTCACGGTCGGCGCTGAGAATATGTATATCGAGGAGAAGGGAGCCTTCACCGGTGAGATTTCCCCGAACATGCTTGTCGATGCGGGCTGCAAGTGGGTCATCATCGGACATTCCGAGAGACGTCAGTACTTCAATGAGACAGATGAGTTCCTGAACAAGAAGGTTCTGAAGGCATTTGAGCATGGCCTGACACCGATCCTCTGCTGCGGCGAGACGCTCGAGCAGAGAGAAGCAGGCGTGACCCTCGACTGGATCCGCCTTCAGATCAAGTCTGACCTCCAGGGGGTGACAAAGGAGCAGGCGGCTTCCATGGTCATCGCTTACGAGCCGATCTGGGCAATCGGAACCGGCAAGACCGCAACGGCTGACCAGGCTGAGGAGGTCTGCAAGGCAATCCGCGATACCATTGCGGAGATCTATGACACGGATACGGCTGAGAAGATCCGCATCCAGTACGGCGGATCGATGAAGCCGTCCAACTGCAAGGAGCTGCTTGCAAAGCCGGATATCGATGGCGGCCTGATCGGTGGCGCATCCCTCAAGGCTGACTTTGCGGCAATCGTCAACTACAATAAGTAATACAGATATCTGACCATGAAGGGCAGGCCATGAGGCCTGCCTTTTCATATGCCGGCGGAGTGACTGCCTGTGAACCGGTGGTTTTCATATGCGAAAGAACCTGGCTGGCGGAATTTGCCGAATTGTGCAAGTCTTTCATGAAGGAGGACAGCGCAGGAGAACAGTGCAGGGAAACTGCGGAGGAGAACAGCGAAGGAGAACAGCACATGTAAAATGAACGGCCGTGCATTTACAAGGAGCTTGGCAGTATGGTAAGATGACTGCGCTGGCCTGATCGCCAGAACTGATTGCAGATGAGTGACAACTGACTGGCAGCAGCCGGAACGGGTCAAACCGGCATCGGCAGGATGGAAAAGAGACATGGGAAAAGACGGAATGAATGTGGCGCTTCTCGGCCTTGGAACGGTCGGAAAGGGTGTCTACAAGGTAATGAAAACACAGCGGCCTGAGATGCCTCAGAAGCTGAACACGGTCCTGAATCTGAAAAAGATTCTGGTGCGGCATCCGGAGGCACATGTGAAGGATGTGGATGACCCTTCCATATTGACCAGTGACTATTCGCAGATTGTGGATGATCCGGACATCGACATCGTCATCGAGTTGATCGGCGGCATTGAACCGGCCTGCACCTATATCCGGGACGCTCTCGAGGCGGGAAAAAGCGTTGTCACCGCGAACAAGGATCTGATTGCGGAGCGAGGCGGAGAGCTGATGGAGATCGCCGAGGAAAATCATGCGGAGCTGAGGTTTGAGGCTTCCGTAGCCGGCGGCATCCCGATCATATCCCCTCTGAAGAACAGCCTGTCTGCCAACGAGATCAGCGAGGTCATGGGAATCGTCAACGGGACGACAAACTTTATTCTGTCCAAGATGACAGATGAGGGAATGGACTATGAGCAGGCGCTGAGAGAGGCGACCGCGCTGGGTTATGCGGAGGCGGATCCGACCGCTGATGTCGAGGGGTATGACGCGGCCAGAAAGATGGCCATCATGGCATCCATCGCGTTTCATTCCAGAGTCACCTTCCGGGATGTGTACACGGAGGGGATCACGAAAATCACGGCGCAGGACATCGCTTACGCGAAGACACTTGGCTGGGTCATCAAGCTGATTGGCCTCGCGACAAACGGGAAGGAAGGAATCGAGGTCCGGGTGCATCCGATGCTGATCCCGCAGGCCCACCCGATCGCGACGGTGAAAGGATCCTACAATGCCGTCTATGTGCGCGGAGATGCCGTTGGGGATGTCATGTTCTATGGCAGAGGAGCCGGTGAGATGCCGACAGCCAGCGCTGTGATGGGAGATGTCTTTTCTGTCGCGCGCCACACGGTCTATCACTCCCAGGGAACGACAAGAGACAATGTGTACCGGAAGATTCCGATCCGCAGGATTGAGAACACGGTCTCCAGCTATTTCCTGAGAATGGAGGTGGAGGACAAGCCGGGCGTCCTCGCCACGATTGCCAGCATCTTCGGCAACAATTCCGTTTCAATTGAGCAGGTGATCCAGAAGGACAAGATCGGGACAAATGCAGAGCTTGTAATCATTACAAGCCCGGTTCGGGAGCGCCATATCAGGGACGCGCTGCTGATCATCAATTCAAGCAGCGTTGTGAAACGGGTTGCAAGCATGATCAGGGTGTATATCGATCAGAGAGAAGGAGAAATATCATGAGCAAGAGACCAACAGTACTGATGATCCTGGACGGGTACGGACTGAATCCGAGGAAGGATCACAATGCAATCGCAGAGGCGAATACGCCTGTCATGGACAGACTGATGAAGGAATACCCATTTGTGCAGGGACAGGCATCCGGGGAGTATGTCGGACTTCCGGATGGTCAGATGGGCAATTCAGAGGTCGGTCATCTGAATATGGGAGCAGGCCGTATTGTATATCAGGATTTGACGAAGATTACGAAAGCGATCCGCGAGGGAACTTTCTTTGAAAACCCGGCTCTGAAGGGAGCCATGGAGAATGCAAAGAAGAACGATTCCTCCCTTCATCTGTACGGACTCGTTTCCGACGGAGGCGTTCACAGCCACATTTCCCATATCTTTGCGCTTCTGGAGATGGCAAAGAGGGAGGGGCTGAAAAAGGTCTTTGTACACTGCTTCCTCGATGGACGTGACACACCGCCGGATTCCGGAGCAGGGTTTGTTCAGCAGGTCCAGGATAAGATGGACGAGCTTGGTGTCGGCAAAATCGGCGTTGTCTCCGGCCGCTACTATGCGATGGACCGTGACAACAGATGGGACAGAGTCGAGAAGGCATACAGGGCCCTGACGCTGGGAGAGGGCGTGCCGGCTTCAAGTGGCGTGCAGGCGGTGAAGGACTCCTATGCAAATGGGGTGACCGATGAGTTCGTCATTCCGGCGGTTGTGATGGAGGATGGCAAGCCGGTTACCACGATCAAGGATGGCGATTCGATCATCTTCTTCAATTTCCGTCCTGATCGTGCAAGAGAGCTGACCAGATGCTTCTGCATGGATGACTTCGATCAGTTTGACAGAGGACCGCGCAAGAAGGTTTACTACACCTGCTTCACCGACTACGATGTCACGATCCCGAACAAGCATGTCGCCTTCCCGAAGACGGAGATCAAGGAGACATTCGGGGAATTCCTTGCGCAGCATCATATGACCCAGGCCAGAATTGCCGAGACAGAGAAGTATGCACATGTGACCTTCTTCTTCAACGGCGGTGTGGAGGCCCCGAATCCGGGCGAGGACCGTATCCTGGTCAAGAGTCCGAAGGTTGCGACCTATGATCTTCAGCCGGAGATGAGCGCGCCGGAGGTCTGCGACAAGTTTGTCGACGCAATCAAGTCCGGAAAATATGATGTAATCATTACCAATTTCGCAAACCCGGATATGGTCGGACACACAGGCGTGGAGCCGGCCTGCATCAAGGCGATCGAGACGGTCGACAAGTGCGTCGGACGGGTTGTCGATGCTCTGCTCGAAGTGAACGGACAGATGTTTATCACGGCGGATCACGGCAACGCGGAGCAGCTTGTGGATTATGAGACGGGCGAGCCGCTCACATCCCATACGACAAACCCTGTTCCGTTTATTCTGGTCAACTATGATCCGGCTTATACGCTCAGAGAAGGCGGCGCGCTGTGCGATATCATCCCGACGCTGATCGAGATGATGGGCATGAAGCAGCCGGAGGAGATGACGGGAAAGAGTCTGCTTGTGAAGAAAAGCTAAGTGAATATCGTTGAATGGACGTTAAAGGGCAGTCTCCTGCGGGAGCTGCCCTTTTTCACATGGACACACAGAATCAGCTGAATTTTCACACCTTTGACACAGAAGCTTTTTAAGATAGGAAGTATCATTTGAATGCATGAAAGGAGCTTTCCAATGTACGATAAGAAGCTGAGAAACAAAAGAATCTCCGCAAGGGTGCTGGCGGCGATTCTGACCGCAGCAATGAGCGTGAGTGCAGCCCCGTATACATTTGCCGGCAGTATCCTCCAGGTCGGGACAGAGAAGCTGACAGAGGCAGACAGTCAGACAGAAACAGAGCAGCAGACGGAAGCTGACAAGCAGCAGGATGCATCTGCCGATGAGAAGGATTCGAAAAAAAACAGCTATCCGCAGCTTGAGACAACCGGGACACAGGACGGAAAGGTTACGGCGATTGATGTTTCGGATGTCGTCTCTGCATGCATGCCGTCCATTGTCACCATTTCAGAGAAGAGTGTACAGGAAGTCGAGGATTACTTTGGCGGGAAGCACAGTGTTGAGGAGGAGGGCGCTGCATCGGGATTTATTATTGCGCAGACCGGTGACGAGCTGCTGATTGCAACGAATAATCATGTTGTGGATAATGCGACGGATGTTACAGTTGCTTTTTCGGTTGACACAGACAATGAGGAGGACAAGGTCGTTGCAGCCAAGGTGAAAGGAGCGGATCCCTCGACGGACGTGGCAGTTGTCGCTGTTCAGCTGAAGGACATCAAGGAGGATGTGCTGAAGCAGCTGAAGGTTGCAGTCCTCGGTAACTCTGACAAGCTGAAGGTTGGGCAGACCGCCATTACGATCGGAAACACGCTTGGCCAGGGATTGACCGTGACATCAGGCATTGTCGCGGCACTGAACTGCAAGGTCGAGACGGACGAGGGAACCTGGACGGAGTTTCAGACAGATGGCGCCGCAAACCAGGGACAGAGCGGCGGAGCTGTATTGAATGCAAAGGGGGAAGTCATCGGGATCTTCAACGCCGGTTATCTGGAAGGAGACAATGTCGGGTATGCGGTTCCGATCAATACAGCGATTCCGGTTCTTCAGGACCTGATCAACCGCAAGACGAGGGATACGCTGGATGATTACGGATATCTCGGTATTACAGTGGCACCGGTGACAGACGAAGCCAGCCAGATGTATAATATCCCGAAGGGTGCTTATGTATACTCGGTTGAGAAGGGATCCGCCGCTGAGAAGGCAGGTCTTCAGAAGGGCGACGTCATCACAAAGTTTGACGGTCTGTCGATCGATTCCAGAGATACGCTTCTGAAGAAGATTCAGTATTATGCACCGGGCGAAAAGGTAGAAATTGCCTACCAGAGGGCTGATGGAAACAGTTACAACGAGAAGACAGTTGAGGTCACGCTTGGCGAGGCAACAGATGAGGTGAAAGCAGCCAGGAAGGCGCAGAACGCATCGGATTCCTCTGATTCCTCTTCTGACAGCTCTGACAAAGAGAACTCAGACGGAGACAAGTCTGACGGGCAGGATAAGGACGGATCATCAGGTGACACCGACGACGGATCTCAGACGCTCCCGCCGTCAGACAACAGTGATGGAGACGGAAGCATCACGATTCCATGGGGCAGCTTTTTCGGAGGGCAGGACGGAAACAGCAGTGGAAATGAGTTCGGTTATCCGTTCGGCGGGGGCTACGGAAACGGCTCTGGTTTCCCGTACAGCGGACAGGGCGGCAATGCTTCAGGTGCCGCCGGAAATGGAAGTGCAGAATTCTGAATGTGAGTTCTGGATCTGATTGCAGAAAAGACCGGGCAGCGGTAATATAGAAAAAGTGCGGGGCAGGAAATCCAGCGCCCCGCACTTTTTCTGATCACAGAATGTCTGCCGGAGGCTGAAGAATAAACCGTGAGAGAAGCTGACATACAGGCGGAGAAGCAGGTATGCGATGCAGAAAACAGCAATTGGAAGAAATTGCAGAGGCCAGGCAGATGAGTTGTTGGAGACCGGAATTTCAGGAGAAGAAGAATGGGAAAGGAATCAGTCAGACTGATCGCGAACAATAAAAAGGCTTATCATGACTACTTCATCGATGAGACATACGAGGCAGGAATCGCACTTGCAGGAACGGAAGTCAAGTCGCTTCGGATGGGAAAGTGCAGCATCAAGGAAGCTTATATCAGCATGGTCAACGGAGAAGCCCTGATCTACGGCATGAATATCAGCCCGTATGAGAAGGGAAACATCTTCAACAAGGATCCGCTACGGCCAAGGAAGCTTCTGCTTCACAGGCAGGAGCTCAACAAACTCTGGGGGGCCATCCAGCAGAAGGGCTTTACCATTGTTCCGCTCAAGGTTTACCTGAAGGGATCGCTTGTGAAGGTCGAAATCGGCGTGGCAAGAGGAAAGAAGCAGTATGATAAGCGGGCAGATATTGCAAAGAGGGATGCAAAGCGATCAATGGAGCGGGCATTCAAGGAGTACAACCGCTGATCGCTGAATGTTGCCGGCAGGACAGAATGTGCGGATACGAGCAGCAGTCATGCTGTATCCGGCAGAGGAGATGGCAATGTCACAATTTACGGTATTCGATGTAGAAACGCCAAACAGAATGAACAACCGGATGAGTGCGATCGGCATCACGATCATTGAGGACCGACAGATCGAGAAAGAATTCTACACACTTGTCAATCCGGAGACTCATTTTGATCCGTTCAATACGATGCTGACCGGGATCAGCGAAGAATCCGTCCGAAATGCACCTTCTTTTCCGGAGGTCTGGGAGAAGATTGAGCCGTTCATGTCAGGCGGCCTTCTTGTGGCGCATAACGCTCAGTTCGATATGGGCGTTCTGAAGAAATGTCTGCTTGCGTATGAGATTGAGTGGAAGCCCTGTGCACACTATATCTGCACGGTTCAGATGGGAAGACGCCTCCTTCCGGGCATCAGCCACAAGCTGAACGATCTGTGTGACTACTACGGAATTGCGCTTGATCATCACAAAGCGGACAGCGACAGCAGAGCCTGCGCTCAGATTCTCCTGAGGTATCTCCAGAGCGGGGCAGACATCAGGCCGTTCATTCGAACCTGCTCGCTGAACCGGTGAAGAGAATGAGCGGAGCAGGTGTGCGGCGCATAAAAAATCCGGACCCATGAGAGCCCGGATTTTGCATAATGAGTGGAGTAGACGAGAGTCGAACTCGTGTCCGAAAGCCAATCCCCTGTCCTTCTACTATCGTAGTCTGTCTATTGACATTCCCTCTGCCGCACGGGAACAGACACCCTTGCGGTTTCAGTAGCTTCATGATACGCCCATATGCTCAAAGCTTTGCATAAGTCGTTTCCTGCAAGTTCGATACCTGAGTCTGCAGTGCAGGTGCTTCAGATCAGGCAGTTGCAGCCGTCAGGCTGCAGCGAGTTCAACGTTGTTATCAGCGTTTATATTTAGGTTGGGATTTGACGCATCGCCCTGCGGATAGCTTCTCCAGCTTCACAGCCCCCGTCGAAACCTTTACTACCCCGGAGGTGAATCTGTGCCTCCAGTATACCGTCTGCAGGACAAACCGTCAAGGAAGGATCCGTTACCGGCAAACACCGGAAAACATGCCGGAAGTTTTTCACAGTTTCAACATTGCTGCGTGGTATTATAGAAAAAATGTGTAAAATGAGCAGGAGTGAAGAGATGATGAACCAGGAGATCCGGAGCCAGACCGAAGAGCAGGGCAGGCAGAAGAATGGGGACGGCCTGTTTGAGGAGACAAAGCAGTTTGAAGAGCTGATGATGATGTATGACTGCGCGATCCGGCAGGTTCAGACGAAGCTGGAGATTCTGGATGAGGAGTTTTCTGTCAGATACAGGCGCAACCCGATCTCTTCGATCGAGAGCAGGGTTAAGACACCGATGAGTATCTACAGAAAGCTGAAAAAGCGCGGTCAGGAAATCTCTGTCAAAAGCATCGTCCGGAATCTGAACGATGTGGCAGGAGTCCGTGTCATCTGCAATTTCATCGATGACATCTATGATATCGCGCGGATGCTCGGAAGGCAGGACGACCTGAAGGTCATATCCATCAAGGATTACATCAGAAACCCGAAGGAAAACGGGTACCGCAGTTATCACATGATTGTCGAGATTCCGGTTTACTTTTCGCGGACGACCAGGTACCTGCGCGTGGAGATCCAGATCCGGACGATTGCGATGAATTTCTGGGCGAGCCTTGAACATCAGATCCGGTACAAGAAGACACTGCCAGGGGACGTCGACCTGAATGCAATCTCTTCGGAGCTGCGCGAGTGCGCAGATACAATTGCGGAGACAGACAGGCGGATGCTTGACATTAAAAACCGCCTGGCAAAATATGAAGACATGGAGGAGGATTGAGCGATGGAAACACTGAAGGTGATGGTCGTCGATGATGAGGAACGGATGAGAAAGCTTGTCCGGGACTTTCTGGTCAGGAAGAATTTTGAAGTCATCGAAGCCGGTGACGGCGCCGAGGCAGTCGATACGTTTTTCTCGACACGGGATATTGCGCTGATCATTCTGGATGTCATGATGCCGAAAATGGATGGTTGGGAGGTCGTCCGCGCGATCCGGAAGGAGTCGAAGGTACCGATCATCATGCTGACAGCCAAATCGGATGAGCGGGACGAGGCGCTTGGATTTGAGCTCGGGGTTGACGACTATGTGTCGAAGCCGTTCAGCCCGAAGATTCTGGTGGCACGTGTGGAGGCTCTCCTGCGCAGGAGCGGGGCATTTGGGTCGGATGATAGTCTGAAGGCAGGGGCGATTGAGATTGACAAGGCCGCGCATCAGGTTCAGATTGACGGACAGCCGGTGGAGCTTTCCTTCAAGGAATTTGAGCTCCTGACCTATTTTGTGGAGAACGAGGGAATCGCGCTGTCACGTGAGAAGATTCTCAACAGCGTCTGGAATTATGATTATTTCGGGGATGCCCGGACAATCGACACGCATGTCAAGAAACTGAGAGCAAAGATGGGGAAGCGCGGCAACTATATCAAGACCATCTGGGGAATGGGCTACAAGTTCGAGGCGGACGATGAACAAAAGGAAGCAAAAGAATAAGCGCACGTCCATATCCAGACAGCTGACGGTTACCTTCCTGTCGATCATCGGGATCATCATGCTGCTGATGTTTCTGGCAAACACCTTTCTGCTGGAAAAGTTCTATGAGAGACGGCTTGAGAACACGCTTGTCTCTATGTTCGAGATGGCAGACGGGCATGTGACAGCGGATGGGCTGAATCAAACATTTTTTAACAAAACCTTTCTGGAAACGACGCAGAAGAACAGTGTCATCGCTGCAATTACGGATGCGGACTATGTTCCGGTTCTCGTATATGGAACGGGGAACGACAGCCTTGAGATTCTGTCTGCAAGGCTGAATGGATACATCTGGGGGATCGACCAGGGCAGTCAGGTTGTAAAGAAGGAGAACAATTACACCATTCAGAAGAAGAAGGATGACCATCTTGGAAATGTGGTCTATCTGGAGCTGTATGGAACCTTCACGAAAAACGGCTACCACATCCTGCTCCGGGTTCCGGTGGAGAGCATCCGGACTTCTGCGAAGATTTCCAATGAGTTTGTCATGTACATGATTCTGCTGGCGATTATCCTCAGCGTCATCATGATCGGCTGGATGTCGAAACGGCTCACAAAACCGCTGACAGAGCTGACAGAGCTGTCCGAGCGCATGGCAAACCTGGACTTCAATGCCAGGTATACGTCGGGCGGCACGAATGAAATCGGACGGCTGGGCGAACATTTCAATCAGATGAGTCAGACACTGGAAAAGACAATCTCTGAGCTGAAGACGGCCAACAATGAATTGCAGGCGAATCTGGATGCGAAGATCAAGGCAGAGGATGAGCGCCGTGAATTTTTGTCGAATGTTTCACATGAACTGAAGACACCGCTGGCGCTGATCCAGGGATACGCGGAAGGGCTTCAGGATTGTGTCAATGATGATCCGGGATCCAGAGATTATTATTGTAGCGTCATCATAGACGAGGCTGGGAAAATGAACCAGCTTGTTCGTAAGCTGATGGCGCTCAACCAGCTGGAATCCGGCTATGACAAGGTGGAGATGACACGGTTTGATCTGGCAGAACTAATCCGTGGGAAGACCGCTTCCACAAAGATTCTGGCAGACCAGAAGGGCGCCTCGATCGAGGTGCAGTGTCCGTCCTGTGTCCACGTCTGGGGCGATGAGTTCAAGGTGGAGGAGGTTCTGACCAACTACCTCAGCAATGCCATCAACCATGTGGAAGGGGCGCTGCGGATTCAGATCCGGGTGGAGGAGGACAGTGAGAGGGGTGTCGTCCGCACAACGGTCTTCAACACAGGAAAGCCGATTCCGGAGGAGGACCTGGAGCATGTCTGGGACAAGTTTTTCAAGGTTGACAAGGCTCGGACCCGCGCTTACGGGGGATCGGGCGTCGGACTGGCGATTGTGAAGGCAATCATGGAGTCTTTCCATCAGCGTTATGGTGTCCGTAACGTGGAGGATGGTGTGGAATTCTGGTTTGAGCTGGAAGACGGAGACGGTGAGCTGGTGGATGAAGAGATGGAAGATGAGAAGAATCTTCTGACAAGACAGAACCGCGAAAACGGTGGGCAGGTCAGGACTCCGATCTTCAGACGGACCGAGGGCTCCAGGGAGGAGGATCTGGAATACAGGAGGCAGCAGCAGAGGCAGCAGGAGGCGGCTGCAAGAAAAGAGGAAGCCCGCAGAGAACGGGAGGAGGAAAACCGGGCAGTAGATGCTGTCTGGGTGCCGGTCGGAAAAAAAGCAGGCCGAAAAGAGGATTCAAAGGATCAGCAGATGGCTGAAAGCCGGCAGGAAGAAAAAGAAAGAATGGAAGACGGGATCAGTAAAGATGAGGCAGGAAGCAAAAAGCCGGAGAACGGGGGAGCAGAGATTCGTGAGAGAGAATGCAGGAAGCCAGGCGACAGCTCCTCAGAGAGCAGTTCGTGAGAAGGTTTCCGGAAAGAAATCGGTCGGGAAGCCAGGTCTTCTGAGAAAGACGGGAAAGGGGATGCCCGACGCGGATGTTCTTGTGATCGGCGGTGGAGCGGCAGGCATGATGGCAGCCTGCTCTGCGGCGGAAGCCGGTGCCCGTGTGATGCTGCTCGAAAAAAATGAGAAGGCAGGGAAGAAGATTTATATCACCGGAAAGGGCAGATGTAATTTCACCAATGCCTGCGATCCGGAAGATTTTCTGAGCCATGTTCCGTGTCATGCTTCTTTTTTATACTCGTCTGTCTATGGGTTTGATCCGGCGGCAGTGATTGCGTGGTTTGAGGAGCATGGCTGCCGGACGAAGGTGGAGCGTGGAAACCGGGCCTTCCCTCAGAGCGATCACGCCTCAGATATTACAAAAGCGCTTGAAAGGGCGATGCGGGAGAGCGGGGTACAGATCAGGCTCCATTCAGAGGCTGCCAGGATTTTATTCCCGGGGCAGCAGGATGAAACAGAGCGGGAAGATGTATCCTTGACGGACGATTCAGAACACTGCGGGGAGAAGGCTGCAGACAGGGCGGATGTGCAGCAGGTAGACCGCCGGAAGGTAACAGGCGTCTGTCTGTCCGACGGGACTGTCCTTTCTGCGAGAGCGGTTGTGATCGCGACAGGAGGGCTTTCCTATCCGACGACGGGCTCTACCGGTGACGGGTACCGGCTTGCGGAGAAGGCGGGTCATACGGTGGAGCCGTGCAGCCCTTCGCTTGTCCCGCTTTGCTGCGCGGAGGAAGATCTGTCTGAGATGCAGGGTTTGTCTCTGAAGAATGTAACGCTTCGGATTTTCAATGGAAAGCGGAAGGCCTGGGACGGATTTGGCGAGATGATGTTCACGCATTTCGGCGTGACGGGACCGCTGGTTCTGACGGCAAGCGCTGACCTTGCCGACTGCCTGAGAAAGGGACAGCTGAAGGCGGAAATCGACCTGAAACCGGCGCTGCCAGAACTGAAGCTGGATGAGCGGATCCTGAGAGCCTTCGAACAGAATCCGAACAAGGAGATCCGCAATGTGGCGCCTGAAGTGTATCCGCAGAAGATGGTTCCCGTTCTGCTCAGACGGTGCCGGATTGATCCGCAGAAGGTGGTCAACAGCATCACGAAGGCTGAGCGCGCCAGGCTTGTCTATGAGACGAAGCATTTTTCCTTTACGATTACACATCCGGGGAGTTTCCGGGAGGCAGTCGTGACACACGGAGGCGTCCGGGTGCGGGAAGTCGATCCGGGGACAATGGAATCCAGAAAAACAGCGGGGCTGTTTTTTGCGGGCGAGGTGCTTGATGTGGATGCGCACACCGGCGGTTATAACCTGCAGATTGCCTGGTCAACAGGCCGCGCAGCAGGTCTTGGGGCAGCGGCGTATGCAAAGGGCCAAAGCAAAGAAGCTGAATGAGAGATGAGTGCCAGTACAAACTGTGCGCCAGTACAGGCTGAACGAGGGAGGAGACATGAGTTTTTCAATTGCAATTGACGGGCCGGCAGGAGCGGGAAAGAGCACAGTTGCGAGGTGTGCAGCGCAGAAGCTGGGTTTTGTGTATGTCGACACAGGGGCAATGTACCGCACCATCGCGCTTTATATGCTGGAGCACAAGGTGGATGTAGAAAACCAGAATGCGCTTGAGGAGGCCCTGAGCCAGATCAGGATCGAGGTCCGATATCAGGACGGTATGCAGCAGATGCTTCTGAACGGAGTGGATGTCAGCGGACGAATTCGGACGCAGGAGGTGTCGGACCAGGCCTCTGTGACGGCAGCGAAGCCGGCAGTGCGGGAGAAGCTCCTGAATCTTCAGAGAGATCTTGCAAGACAGGAAAATGTGATCATGGACGGACGGGATATCGGCACACGCATCCTTCCGGATGCGCCGCTGAAGATTTTTCTGACGGCCAGCAGCAGGGAGCGGGCAAGACGCCGGTATGCGGAGCTTCAGCAGAAGGGAGAGCCCTGCAGCCTTGAGGAGATTCAGAGAGAAATAGAGGAACGGGACGACCGCGACAGTCACAGAGCAGAAGCGCCGCTCAGGCAGGCAGATGACGCAGTTCTGCTGGATACTTCAGATCTCAGCGCCGAAGAGGCGGTGGACAGGATCGTGAACCTGGCAGAGACGGCGATGCGCGAGACAAAGAGAAGGGAGTGCGCCAGGCAAAACAACCAGTCGCCGGAGGAAAGAATTCAGGAACTGAAGGCCCTGATGCAGAGGGAGGACAGTCCGCTGAAGGGACAGCTGTGGGTATCGGATGACGGGGAGGCGGCTGTGTATCTTGCAGCCAGCGCCGGGTTCTGCTTCGGAGTCCATCGGGCAGTGGATACCGTCTATGATCAGATCAAGGAAGGAAAGACCCCCATCTTCACCTACGGGCCGATTATTCACAACGAGATGGTCGTTGCGGATCTGAGGCAGCATGGTGTCGTGGAGATCGATGACGAGGCACAGCTGTCCGGTGTCAGGGAGGGGACGGTTGTGATCCGGTCACATGGAGTTCCGGAGCACATCTGCAAGCAGATTAAAGGACAGGGGCTGAAGCTGGTTGATGCAACCTGCCCGTATGTGAAGAAGATTCATCAGATTGTGAAGGAGAAGAGCGCGGAGGGCTTCCAGATTGTCATCATCGGCAACGCGCATCACCCGGAGGTTGAGGGCATCATGGGATGGTGCAGCTCTCCGGCGATTGTAATCGGCACGGAGGAAGAGGCGCAGAGGCTTGTGGAGAGCGGCATACAGAAGCCCTTGTGCGTTGTCAGTCAGACAACCTTTAATCTGAAGAAATTTCACAAACTGGTTGAAATCATTACGCAATTGAGGTATCATGAAAACGCTATATTGAATACTATATGTAATGCAACGGAAGAGCGGCAGACGGAAGCTGATGCGATCGCACACATTGCTGATGCGATGATTGTAATCGGCGGCAGAAACAGTTCAAACACACAGAAGTTGGTTGATATCTGCAGAAAAGAGTGCGAAAGTACCTTTTTTGTGCAAACTTTCGATGATTTGAATCTTCGGCTAGTGCCATCCAGGGGCATCGTTGGTATTTCAGCGGGGGCATCTACCCCAAACAATATTATCGAGGAGGTTTCAAAACAATGTCGGAAGACAATACTTTTGAACAGATGCTGAATGAAACATTTAAGCCGATTCATGTCGGGGAAGTCGTTGAGGGAGAGGTCATCGATGTAAAGCCGGATGAGGCGATCCTGAATATCAACGGCAAGTCAGACGGAATTCTCACAAGAAATGAGTATTCCAATGAACCGTGCGACCTCACTGAAAAGATTCATGTTGGCGACAAGATGGAAGTCAAGATCATGAAGGTCAACGATGGCGAGGGTCAGACCGTTCTGACGTACAAGAGACTGGCTGCAGAGAAGGGCAACAAGAGACTGGAGGAGGCCTTCAACAACCATGAGGTACTCAAGGCACCGGTTGTCCAGGTTCTTTCCGGCGGGCTTTCCGTTGTGGTCGAAGGCGCTCGCGTCTTCATTCCGGCATCTCTTGTGTCTGATACATATGAGAAGAATCTTGACAAGTACAAGGATCAGGAGATCGAGTTCGTTGTCACAGAGTTCAATCCGCGCAGACGCCGCATCATCGGTGACCGCAAGCAGCTTCTTGTCGAGCGCAAGAAGGAACTGCAGAAGGAGCTGTTCGAGCGGATTCATGTCGGCGACCGTGTCGAGGGCGTTGTCAAGAATGTGACAGATTTTGGCGCATTCATCGATCTGGGCGGCGCAGATGGACTTCTTCATATTTCCGAGATGTCCTGGGGCCATGTTGAGAACCCGAAGAAGGTCTTCAAGGTTGGCGAGAAGGTCGAGGTCATGATCAAGAACATCAACAGCGAGAGCGGTAAGATTGCGCTGACCCGCAAGTTCCCGGATGCGAACCCGTGGAATGATGCGTCCGAGAAGTACGCAGTCGGAACCGTGATCACCGGCAAGGTTGCCCGCATGACAGACTTTGGCGCATTTGTCGAGCTGGAGCCAGGCGTTGATGCCCTGCTTCATGTATCCCAGATCTCTCATGAGCATGTGGACAAGCCGTCCGATGTTCTGAAGGTCGGTCAGGAGATCGAGGCAAAGATCGTTGACTTCAATGGCGAGGACCACAAGATTTCCCTGAGCATGAAGGCTCTTGAGACATCCGCTCCGAAGAGCGATGCTGAGGAAGAGTAATCTGTTTTGTTGAATTTCGAAAGAGCTGCGGCGTTTGCCGCGGCTCTTTTTTTAAAGGCGGCCATACATCATCAAGTGCAGCAGAGACACGTGCCGGCAGAGGCTGCCTTCAGGGCTTGAACGGATGAAAAGACGCAAGGGAAGAAGGAAAGATGGTTCTGCGGATCCGGACAGGTATGGCTGGTGAACCGAGAGAGCAGAGGGAGGCCGGATGATTCAGACAACACACTGTGCAGCGGTCGATGAGCGTTACATTGCGGCGATGGAACTCAACCCGGAGACATGCATCTATTTTGATATTGAGACGACAGGGCTGAAGGCGGAGACCTCGCATCTGTATCTGATCGGCTATGCAGTGCAGAAGAAGCCGGGAAGCTGGGAGATCAGGCAGCTTTTTGCGGAGAAGACCGAAGATGAGAGAGACCTTCTGAAAGCTTTCTCTGACATCTGCATGCGGTACCGGACGGTCATCCATTTTAACGGAGACCGGTTTGACATTCCATATCTGGAAACGAAATACCAGGAGTATTCAATGCCGTCCCCATTTCACCAGATGGATACAGCTGACATCTACAGATTGGTCAGGCCTTATAAGGACCTTCTTGGGCTGGAAAGGCTCAATCAGAAGACAATCGAGCAGTTTCTCGGAATCAGACGGAAGGACCGGTACGATGGAGGGCAGCTGATCTGGATCTACAGGGCGTACAGAGACGGGCACTCGGGGGATCCGAAGGGGGATCTTGAGAAGCTTCTGCTCCACAATTACGAGGATGTGCTTGGAATGCTGTCGCTGACAATGCTGACGGCCTACCCGGCTTTCTTTCAGATGGTGAAGAACAGCGGGAAAACCAGCGGGAAGAACAGAGCGAATACCCGCGGGAAAAACAGTGAGAAAAATGACAGCACAGAAGATCGGGAGACCCGGAAGGATCTGCCGGCTGCAGATGTGCGGCGCTGCAGCTGCCCGATGGGGCTGAGTACCGTGAACTTTGCAGACGGCACAGGGAAGGCGGACATGGAAGGAGCAGAGAGAGGAATGTGCACCGAGGAACTCAGGCTGAGTCTGCGGATGCCAGTCCCGGTTCCTGTACCGGTTTCCAGCGAGGCGGCCGGCTTCTCGGTGGAACTGTATGGATCGAAGGCGGAAATCCATATTCCGCTGAGGGAGCGGACATTGTTTCATTTTTTTCCGGACTATAAAAACTATTATTATCTTCCTGAAGAGGACCGGGCCGTTCATAAGTCTGTCGGACAGTTTGTGGACAGCCGGTTCCGGGAACAGGCGAAAGCGGAGAACTGCTATATCAGGGTACGCGGAGTCTTTCTTCCCTGCCCGTCTTCGACTGCAGGCAGACAGGGGGATGAAACGCGCCGGACGCTTGCAGACGCTCTGGTATTTTTGGAGAGCAGAAAGGATAAAACCGGGTGGATACAGCTGACGGACGGGGTTATGGAAAGCCTCCGGACGGACAGCGAAGAGGCACTTTCCTATGTCTGCAGCCTGCTTTCAGTTGTCTGTAAAAGACAGAAAAAGAAGACGGACAGATGAGCCGGAAACAGGCCCTGAAGTCTCCGGGCAGCACCGGAAAAAAATATGCGAGAATACACACGAACTGTGAACTTCTACATTGTTGAAAGGAGTTTTTGACATGATTTATTCACGAGAAGTAGAAGAGATGTGCCCGGTTGCACAGGGTGTGCATCATGGCGCTGCTCCAATCCCGGAGGAAGCGAAGTGGGTACAGGCAAAGGAAGTCAAGGATATCTCCGGATTCACCCATGGCGTAGGCTGGTGCGCACCGCAGCAGGGTGCCTGCAAACTGTCTCTGAATATTAAGGAAGGTGTTATTCAGGAGTGTCTTGTTGAGACCATCGGATGTTCCGGCATGACGCATTCCGCAGCCATGGCTTCCGAGATCCTTCCGGGTCTGACGGTTCTCGAGGCTCTGAACACAGACCTCGTCTGCGACGCAATCAACACAGCCATGAGAGAGCTGTTCCTTCAGATCGCCTATGGCCGCAGCCAGTCTGCTTTCTCTGAGAATGGTCTTCCGGTCGGTGCCGGTCTTGAGGATCTCGGCAAGGGGATGCGTTCCCAGGTCGGAACCATGTATGGCACGCTGAAGAAGGGCCCGCGTTATCTGGAGATGACAGAGGGTTATGTCACCGGCATCGCGCTGGACGCAGACAATGAGATCATCGGCTACACCTTCGTATCTCTTGGAAAGTTCACCGACTTCGTGAAGGGCGGAATGGCTCCGAACGATGCATGGGAGAAGGCAAAGGGACGCTATGGCCGCGTACAGGATGCAGTGAAGATTCTGGATCCCCGTACCGACAAGGAAGTCGCCCTCAAGGATGTCCTGAAGAAGGACGATGCGCTTCTGAAATAAGGCTGATGGGCTTTTGAGATAAGGAGGATACGATAATGGCTTTATTTGAATCATATGAGAGACGTATTGACAAGATCAACAGCGTCCTCAATTCATACGGCATCTCTTCCCTCGAGGAAGCACAGCAGATCACAAAGGATGCCGGACTGGATGTCTACAACCTGATCAAGAGCATTCAGCCGATCTGCTTCGAGAACGCATGCTGGGCATACATTACCGGTGCTGCAATCGCAATCAAGAAGGGCTGCCGCAAGGCATCCGACGCTGCTGAGGCGATCGGCGAAGGTCTTCAGGCATTCTGCATCCCGGGTTCTGTCGCAGACACCCGTAAGGTTGGTCTTGGACATGGAAGACTGGGCGCAAGACTGCTCGACGAGGAGACGGAGTGCTTCTGCTTCCTTGCAGGTCATGAGTCCTTCGCGGCTGCTGAGGGTGCAATCGGAATTGCGACCAATGCAAACAAGGTTCGTCAGAAGCCGCTGCGCGTCATCCTGAACGGACTTGGAAAAGACGCAGCGCAGATCATTTCCCGTATCAACGGTTTCACCTATGTTGAGACAGAGTATGATCCGTACACCAATACCGTCAAGGAAGTCTTCCGCAAGAGCTACTCCGACGGCGTACGCGCTTCTGTCAACTGCTATGGCGCAAACTCCGTACCGGAGGGTGTTGCGATCATGTGGAAGGAGAACGTGGATGTCTCCATCACCGGCAACTCCACCAACCCGACCAGATTCCAGCATCCGGTAGCAGGCACCTACAAGAAGGAGCGCCTTGAGGCTGGCAAGAAGTACTTCTCTGTTGCATCCGGCGGCGGCACGGGCCGTACCCTGCATCCGGATAACATGGCAGCAGGCCCGGCTTCCTATGGCTTCACGGATACCCTTGGCCGTATGCATTCCGATGCGCAGTTCGCTGGTTCCTCCTCCGTCCCGGCTCATGTCGAGATGATGGGTCTGATCGGCGCAGGAAACAACCCGATGGTCGGCATGACGGTTTCCACCGCAGTCGCAATCGAGGAAGCTGCAAAGGCTGGAAAGTTCTGATCTGTGTGATTATAGATCAAAAAGCGGTTCGCACCAAATCTGGCGCGGACCGCTTTTTTTCAGACTTGTCTTAGAAGCGAATATCTTTCAGCACTTCGGGGAGAAAATTCGCCAGGTCTCCGGCTTTCATGCTCCTTGTACCGAGGGCTGCTGCAGCCTTGTCTCCGGCCATTGCATGAAGAAGGACCCCGGTCTGCGCCGCATCAAAGGGCTCAAGTCCCTGCGCCAGCAGAGCACCGATGATTCCGGTCAGAGAATCGCCGGAGCCGGCAGTCGCCATGCCTTCATTGCCAAGCGTATTGAGCATCGTATCAATGCCGTCCGTGACGACGGTCCGTGCACCCTTCAGGACGACCGTCAGTCCCGATTTCCGGGAACAGGACCGCGCTGTATGAATAGAGTCGGCAAGGATTTCGTTCACCGGCAAATGAGTGAGCCGGCTCATTTCCCCCGGGTGAGGGGTGATGACAGCGGAAATGCCACCATAATCTGTTTCTGTGGCTGTGTCAGATACAGGATCGGACAGTCTTTTGAGAGGAAGAAGCTCCGGGTGTTCTGCCAGCAGGTTCAGCGCATCTGCATCGAGGACGACAGGACCTTTGTAGCTCTGAAGGAAGGCTGTCAGCAGCTTGAGACTGAAGGCGTCTGTTCCCAGCCCCGGACCGGCAGCAGCTGAATCGCACCAGGAGAGCCAGCGGGCAAGCTGTTTCCTGCCCTCCGAATCCGGAGAGAGATCGGCTGGCCACGGAGCAAAGAGCGCTTCCGGGACAGCGGTCTGGATCGCCAGCCGGTTGTCAGGATGAGACAGCACGCACACCATACCAACGCCGCTTCGCAGTGCAGATTTGGCAGCCAGGATTGCCGCACCGGCCATGCCGGTGTTTCCGGAGATGATGAGCAGTTTTCCGCAATCGCCCTTGTGGTCATCGGCATGCCGCCTGGGAAGAAGGGCGGGAAGATCTTTTTCCTCCAGGGTATAGACCGGGGAGATTTCCTGATCCGGACTGCCGCTGCCGGAGGCTGCTGAAAAGCCGGCGTGGCAGGGAACAGCATTCCGAATTCCGACATCGCAGACGAGCAGCTTTCCGCATCGTTCAGCACCGGGAAACAGCTTCTGCCCGAGCTTTTCAAACTGGAAGGTGACCGTCAGGTCTGCACGGATGGCCGTGCCGAGAACCTGCCCGCTGTCGGCGGACACACCGGACGGCATGTCCACGGAAAGCACCGGTGTATCCGACCGGTTTACAGCATTGATGAGATCGGCATACCGTCCCAGAACTTCCCGTGAAAGGCCGATTCCGAACAGGGCGTCGATGATCAGATCGTAGCCCGAAAGGCTGGCATCATCCGGGAGAACCTGTCCGCCGCAGCGCTGGAAGATATCCTCTTCCAGCTGGCATTGTTCAGTCATGCGGGCATGTGTTCCGAGGAAGAGGACATCTGCCCGAATCCCCTGATCCATCAGAAGCCTTGCAGCGGCAAATCCGTCACCGCCATTGTTGCCGCTCCCGCACAGCACAAGTACGTTCTCAGGATGAAAATGTTCCACCGCTGCGTCTCTGACAGCGAGCGCGGCCCGCTCCATCAAGACAGCGGACGGGATCCCATATAGCATCATGGTGGAAACGTCACACGATTTCATTTCCGAGCTGTTTAAGAGAACCTTCATGCCATCACCTCCCGGTCGTTTGTCAGAAATATTTTAGCAGACAATTTACATGATGAGAAGAAAAAAACAGAATAAAGACGGCGGGGCGGTTCGGCGCTGGACATCTGGAGATACACTTTACAGTCTGCCGTCATTTGTGTTAAATAAGAGGGAATGCGGTTGTTCGACTCAATTGATCAGGAGGCGCCAGGTGGTTAAAAATCCGTTCGTGACATTAGAGCAGGTACAGGAGATTGCGAAGGGGTATCCGACTCCCTTCTACCTGTATGACGAGAAAGGGATTCGGGAGAACGCAAAGAAGGTTCAGAGAGCTTTTGCATGGAATCCGGGCTTCAAGGAATATTTTGCCGTAAAGGCAACACCCAACCCGTTTCTGATGAAGATTCTGCATGAGTATGGCTGTGGGAGCGATTGTTCTTCCCCTGCAGAGCTGATGCTGGCGGAGGCAGCCGGGATCACCGGACAGGAGATTATGTATTCCTCCAATGACACAGAGCCGGAGGAGTTCCGCTATGCCAATGAGCTCGGTGCCATCATCAATCTTGACGACATTACACATATTCCGGTTGTGGAGAAGGTGCTGGGCAGACTGCCGGAGACGATGAGCTGCCGCTTTAATCCAGGCGGAGTTTACAGACTTTCAAATGGCATCATGGACAATCCGGGAGATTCCAAGTATGGGATGACGGAGGAACAGATTTTTGAGGCGTACCGGATTCTGAAGCAGAAAGGTGTGAAACACTTCGGCCTTCATGCATTTCTGGTATCCAATACTGTGACCAATGACTACTATCCGGCGCTGGCGCGGACGCTGTTTGAGCTTGCCGTCAGGCTCCGGAATGAGACCGGCTGCAGCATCGAGTTCATCAACCTTTCCGGCGGCGTCGGTATTCCATATCGCCCGGATCAGGAGCCGAATGACATCCTGAAGATCGGAGAGGGCGTGCACAAGGTCTATGATGAGATCCTGACAAAGAACGGTATGGGCGGTGTAAAGATCTTCACGGAGATGGGACGCTTCATGATGGGACCGTACGGGGCGCTTATTACCAGGGCGATCAACGAGAAGCATATCTACAAGGAGTATATTGGTGTCGATGCCTGCGCGGCAAACCTGATGAGGCCGGCCATGTACGGCGCATATCATCATATCACTGTGCTCGGCAAGGAACAGCTGCCGCATGATCACAGATATGATGTGACGGGATCTCTGTGCGAGAACAATGATAAATTTGCGGTTGACCGCGACCTTCCGGAGATCAACAAGGGAGACTACCTGTTCATTCACGACGCCGGTGCACATGGCTTCTCGATGGGCTATAACTACAACGGCCGCCTCTGGTCATCGGAACTGCTTCTGAAGGAAGACGGAAGCGTGCAGCTGATCCGGAGAAGGGAGACGCCGAGGGACTATTTCGCGACCTTCGACTGTTTCCCGGTCGGGAAAAAACTGGATGAGATTGCGGACAGGGAGAAGTTCTGAGAGAATCCGGCACCAGAAGCACGGTGAATATGGATATCAATAATGTGAAGATCGTTGTCGAGGGATGCGTCTGCTGAAAAGCGGACGCATTATTATTACAAACTAGTCGCTGTTCAAATTATCAAAAATGATTGTCACAACCATCCGTCTGTGATAAAATCCAGCTTGTGTGGTTTCAATTATTTTAAGAACGGTTCAGCCGGTGTGTCGGAATGGCAGACGAAGCAGACTCAAAATCTGCGGCAGGAAACTGCGTGTGGGTTCAAGTCCCACCACCGGCATCATGAATAAGTCCCAGAATGCTGATTTGATCGCATTCCTGGGGCTTTTTCGTGCCTTGAAGAACTTGTCAATCTATGGATCTCTGCGTCAGCCCGAGCAGCGCGTCCTGAAGAAGGCGGGAGAAATTGACATTCCGCGCTTCCCCGTAGGCATTCAGCCAGGCGGGGATTGTGATGTTTTTGCGGACAGCCTTCTCAGCGTGTGCGTCGGAGTATGCACCCATGTCAATCAGGATCAGGCTGACAAAGGCACCTTTTCCCGGCGCCTTGATCGCTTCATAGGGCGATGCCTTCCGGATTTGTCTGCCGGATTCCATGTGGATGAGGATATAGCGGGCAGCCTCATCACAGATGTTCTCCATCGCTTCTTCCAGTGTATCGCCGCCGGAAGAGCAGCCCTCAAGATCCGGGACCTCCACATCATAGCCACCATGATCGTCATAAGGCGTAAAGATTGCCGGATAGATGAGCTTCATATCAATTCCTCCTGCATGCTGCAATATGATATAGTTGACGGAGTAAATAAATCATCTTCATCATATATACAATACGCATAAATTGTCAAAACAGACTTTATATACAGAGGTTTTTCGATGGAACAGACGGCTTTTTTTATTCCTCTGATGGATTTGATCGGAACGATTGCCTTTGCGCTGTCTGGAGCAGTGCTGGCGATCGGCCGGGACATGGATATTTTCGGTGTCAATATTCTGGCGATTGTAACTGCAACCGGCGGTGGGATGATCCGCGATACGCTGATCGGAAAGTTTCCGCCAGTCATGTTCAGGAATCCGTTTTATGTCCTGATCTCCTCGATTACTGCGAACTGCTGCTTCGTTTTCTTTTTCATCAAGGCACGCAGAAAAGTGGCGATCCCGGACAATATGGTCAAGGTATACGCGAAGGTATTTTTCTGGTTCGATACGCTGGGACTGGCGGCTTTCTCTGTCGACGGTGTATATGCGGGACTATCCGTCGGCCAGCACAAGAGCGTGTTCTTGCTGACATTTTTGGGGGTCATGACCGGAGTTGGAGGAGGCGTGCTGAGAGATCTGCTGGCAAATCAGATGCCTGTCATTCTGACACGGAATATCTATGCCTGCGCGTCCATCGCAGGCGCGCTTGTGATGGCACTTTGCCTGGAGGGAGGAATAGAGCGGAACACGGCGATTCTGGCGGGGTTCTTTACGGTGATTTTCATCAGATGTATGGCGCACCGGTTCAAATGGAACCTGCCGAAGGTGACCTCCGGCCGCAGATAGCGCAGGCATGTGTCTGTTGACGGTATCCTGACGCAAGCCGGACTTGATCATATCAACGAAAGCTGCAGCTGCAAGATGGTTCACAGGATAACAGGCTGTCTCCGGTACTCAGAAACCGGCAGATGGCCTGTCTGATTCTGAACAGCAAGACTTCGGATGCGGGAAGCGTAGACGGTCTGCAGAAGCATGGCGCGGCGTGCAGCTGCGTCTGCCTTGTCTTCTGTATCGAGAGTTCCGGATGGGATATGGAAGGCAGGAAGACGCAGGGCAGCGGGAAGGTCAGAGATGACGGGAACTGAGGCGTCACTTCGGATCTTTCGAATCAGCGGCCGCGCGCTCTTTCGGAAACCAAGAATGCGGGCATATAATACCGGCTTCTCTGGCCGGATATGTGCCGTATCCGATGTTCGGATATCCAGCAGGATGTGGAGCAGGGCGCGGCGGACCCGGGCTTCTGTCATCTGCCTGGTTTTTATCAGTGTGACGAACTGGTCAGGCGACTTGTACGCATTCAGGCGATTCCGGATCCGGTTCGCCAGATCCGGCGTGACATCCAGAAAGTCTGTGAGCGGGGTGTTTCCATATCGTTCCTGACAGGCCAGTTCAACCAGCCGCAGCTGCAGCATCTGGCCAAGGGCATCATCAAAGAGCAGGGCATCATGCTGAGAAGCCTGCTGAAGGAGAAAATAGGAGCTGTCTGGAAGAAGACTTTGAAGCCTGTCGGTATGTCCATCCCGAATCAGACGGCGGATTGTGGCAGCTGAGGCGATTGAGCTGCTGCTTTCCGAACCGGCGAAGCCTGACGAAGCAGAATCATGCGCATCAGAATCAGACACAGCAGTTTTGCCATGATAGCCTTCTCCAATCCGCTGGATCGGAACCGGCTTGAGTGGGCTGTGCAGCCGCTCGATGGCTTTGAGATATTCAACCGCCAGAATGTTGTTTGGCTGAGAAAGCTGCGCTGCAAGGCGGGCAGTGCCCCCGCCAGATTCTTCAGAAGCACATAGACCTGCACAGGAGCATGTTTTCTTTTTGTTGCAGAAATCCAGGTATGCTTCCATGCGTGCCTGAGGATAGGAATGTCCCATTTTCAGCCGCTTTTGAAGATCGTTCCTGTACAATGAGGGCTCTTCTTCCCTTGGGAGGGCAAAGAAGTGCGCAGCACCGCTTAAAAGCTCAAGGTTTCCCGCTTCACAGCCAAATGACAGTCCGTCGACTGTGTTCAGCGCGTTCAGGAGGGCGACGCCGCCTTCTGCAAAATATTCTGCACTCGCGCAGGCATAGCAGACGGGCAGTTCCAGTACCAGATCTGCGCCGCCGAGAAGCGCCATTCGGGTGCGCGTCCATTTGTCGACAAGGGCGACACTTCCGCGCTGTACAAAATCCGGGCTCATGACCGCAATGACATAGTCCGCGCCGGACAGCTCCCTTGCCTTTTGAATCTGATAAGTGTGACCCTTGTGAAACGGGTTATATTCTGCAATGATTCCAACTGTCTTCATGTCTGATTCCCTGATGTGATCGTCGATCTGCGCATCCGTGGGCGGCGTTTTTTGTGAAGGCGACCGCTCATCATCGAGTGCGGTGCACGAGATAAAGGCAACTTGATTTTCAGGAGCCATCTTATCATGGGTATAGGAACGGGGCAAATGAAAGGAGAGGTGTAAATCCTGTATATAGGATTGCCTGAAGGAGTAAAACCGATTAAAATAAACTTATCTATACAAGGCTGTGTATCGGCGCGGCCGATGTCCGTTATGCAGACGGGGAGGAGCTGTTGATGAAAGGAACTTATACATCACTGAACAATTTGAGGAGGCAGGTATTTGAAGAGGTAGCCAGGCTTGCCTATGAGCAGGCACCCTACGAGGCATTCAATGACGTGCCCTACCATATCATTTCCGGGGAGTACGGGACATACCGTGACAGTGTCTTTCTGGAGCGGGCAGTCGTCCGGCAGCGGATCCGGCTGGCAGTCGGCCTGAGTCCGCACAGGGCGAATGAAAACCAGCCTGTGTCAAAGGGGGTTGAGGCAGCCGACAGGCCGGAATGTTATTATGAGCCACCGCTGATCAATGTCATCAAGTTCGCCTGCAATGCCTGTCCGGACAACGTCATCCATGTCACGGATGTCTGCCAGGGATGTCTTGGCCATCCGTGCCAGGAAGTCTGCCCGAAGGGCGCGATCAGGGTCTATGACCACAAATCGCATATCGATCAGAGCCTCTGCATCAAGTGCGGCAGGTGTATCCGGGAGTGTCCGTACGGTGCGATCATCCGGCAGGAAAGACCGTGCAGGAAGGCCTGCGGGGTCGATGCGATTCGCTCAGATGAGCATGGACTGGCTGATATTGACTATGATAAGTGTGTGTCCTGCGGGATGTGCCTGGTGAACTGCCCGTTCGGGGCAATTGCGGACAAGTCCCAGATCTATCAGTGTATTCAGGCCATTCACTCGGAGGAGCCGGTCTATGCGATTGTGGCACCGGCGATTGCAGGTCAGTTCGGACCGAAATGTACGCCTGACAAGCTCCGGCCGCTTTTCAGGTCGCTGGGATTTAATGGCGTCTGGCAGGTATCGGCAGGCGCTGATATCTGCACACTCCAGGAGGCGGAAGAGTTTTTAAAGCTCGTTCCGGAAAAACAGCCATTCATGGGGACAAGTTGCTGCCCGGCATGGTCTGCGATGGCGAAGAAGCTGGTTCCGGAGCACCCGGAGATGATTTCCATGGCGTTGACGCCGATGGTCTTCACAGGGCGTATGGTCAAGCGTAAATTCGGCAGGGACTGCAAGGTATGCTTCGTGGGGCCCTGTGCCGCAAAGAAGCTGGAAGCGCAGCGGAAGACGATCCGGTCCGATGTTGATTTTGTCCTGACCTTCGAGGAGCTTGCCGGTATGATAGCAGCAAAGGGAATCGAGTTCGATCAGCTGGAGAGCGAGCCGTGGGATTCGATTGCGTCTGGTGACGGAGAAGGCTTTGCACAGTCCGGCGGCGTTGCACAGGCGGTTGTGAACCGGGCAAGAGAGCTGGAACCGGACAGGGATGTTAAAACAATGGCGGCGGAGGGTCTTGAAAACTGCAAAAAGATGGTCATGATGGCAAAAACCGGCAAGCTGAACGGGTATCTGCTGGAGGGCATGGCCTGTCCGGGCGGCTGCATCGCCGGAGCGGGAACCATTCAGCCGGTGGCAAAGTCGAAGGTGTCACTGGCGAAGGCTGTGAAGGAAGCACCATTTGCCCGCTGTTCGGAGACATCGCTCAAGGAGGCCGGGAAAGCAGCCGCTCTGGACAACTGAAGAGCAAAGTTTATGGAGGATCGACAGGATGAACGGCTGGACGGATGCATGCTTGTCAGGATTTTGAACTGAATAACGTACTTGTGCCGCCAGTTGCAGAAGCCTATAATAAAAAAAGGTGTGCGCATTGCAGATTCACTGCGGCCACAATGTGCGTGAAATCGCGTACATCCAGTAAAACTGTGTATACAGGAAAGGAGCTTTTGTTATGGGATTCATGGATGAAATCAAGGCGAAGGCGAGAGCGGACAGAAAGAGAATTGTTCTGCCGGAGACCGAGGATGAGAGAACATACCGTGCCGCTGCCAAGGCAATCGAGGAGGATATCGCAGATATCATCCTGATCGGGAAAGCAGATGTCGTTGCAGCGAAGGAGAAGGAGTACGGTGTAGACCTTTCCAAGGCAACCGTGATTGATCCGGAGAAGAGTGATAAGCTTCAGAGCTACATCGACAAGCTGGTCGAGTTGAGAAAGAAGAAGGGCATGACTCCTGAGCAGGCAAAGGACACCCTTCTGAACCAGTATATCTACTATGGAGTCATGATGGTGAAGATGGGTGACGCAGACGGTCTTGTCTCCGGTGCATGCCATTCTACAGCCAATACGCTCCGTCCGTCTCTTCAGATCCTGAAGACTGCTCCGGGCACGAAGCTTGTCTCCGCATTCTTCCTGATGAATGTTCCGAATTGCGAGTATGGTGATAACGGAACCTTTGCGTTTGCAGACTGTGGACTGAATCAGAATCCGACAGCGGAGGAGCTGGCAGCGATCGCAGGCTCCACGGCAAAGTCCTTCAAGGCACTGACCGGCCATGAGCCGCGCGTTGCGATGCTGTCCTACTCGACGATGGGCTCCGCAAAGCATGACGATGTCACAAAGGTTCAGGAAGCGACAAGAATCGCGAAGGAAGAGTATCCGGACATCGCGCTTGACGGAGAGATGCAGCTGGATGCGGCAATTGTTCCGTCTGTTGGAGAGTTCAAGGCACCGGGCAGCAAGGTGGCTGGCCATGCGAATGTCCTGATCTTCCCGAATCTGGATGCCGGAAACATTGGCTACAAGTTGGTTCAGAGGCTTGCGAAGGCAGAGGCATACGGGCCGATGACACAGGGAATCGCGGCACCGGTCAACGATCTGTCCAGAGGCTGCAGCTGGGAGGATATCGTCGGCGTCATTGCCATCACCGCTGTCCAGGCACAGATGCAGGGCTGAGAGAGGAGAAGATCGATGAAAGTACTGATTATCAACTGCGGAAGCTCTTCTCTGAAATATCAGATTATTGATTCTGAGAGCGAACAGGTAGAAGCGAAGGGAATCTGTGAGAGAATCGGGCTGGATGGAAGACTGACCTATCAGCCGACCGGCGGTGAGAAGGAAGTCACCGATGCACCGATGCCGACGCACAACGAAGCGATTACCCTTGTATTGAAGGCACTTGTGAATCCGAAGACAGGCGTCCTGAAGAGCCTTGACGAGATTCAGGCGATTGGTCATCGTGTCCTGCACGGAGGCGCAAAGCTGACAGAGTCCCGCATTGTGGACGATGAGGTCATTGCAGCCATCGACGAGGCTTCTGACCTCGGGCCGCTCCACAATCCGGCGAATCTGATCGGGATCCGCGCCTGCCAGAAGCTGATGCCGGGCAAGCCGAATGTTGCGGTCTTCGATACCTCCTTCGGCATGACACTTCCGGAATATGCATATCGCTATGCAATCCCGACGAAGTATTATGACAAGTACAAGATCCGCCGCTACGGCTTCCATGGAACCTCACACAGTTTTGTCTCGAAGGAGACGATCAAGTTCCTTGGACTTGACCCAGACAACTCAAAGGTCATTGTCTGCCATCTTGGCAACGGAGCTTCGATCACAGCCGTCAAAAACAGCAAGTGCGTCGATACGTCTATGGGACTGACTCCGCTGGAGGGGCTGGTCATGGGGACACGTTCCGGAGATCTCGATCCGGCGATTCTGCAGTACATCTGCAACCACGAGAAGATTGACATCAATGAGATGCTGCGTATCCTGAACAAGGAGTCTGGCGTGATGGCGCTGTCAAATGGCCTGAGCTCTGACTTCCGCGATCTTGAGGAAGCGATGGACAACGGAAACAAGGCAGCAGGTCTTGCAATCGATGCGTTCTGCTATCGTGTTGCGAAGTATGTCGGTGCTTATGTTGCGGCAATGAACGGGGTGGACGCGATTACATTCACAGGCGGTATTGGTGAGAATGCAGGAATCGTCCGCAAGAAGGTGCTCGCACATCTCGGCTACCTTGGCATTACGATGGACGAGGAACAGAACAAGAAGCGCGGCGAGCGGTTTATCCTTTCCACGAAGGATTCAAAGGTGACGGTCTCTGTGATTCCGACCAACGAGGAGCTTGCGATCTGCCGTGAGACGGTCGCTCTTGTGAACGCACAGTAAGACGCAATTGTCGCAAAAAGTCCTGCTTGACATCATGTGAGCAGGACTTTATAATATCAAAGTGCGCTTGGAGGAATTCTGTCTATGAACCTGAATCTGACCGAAGTGCTCCTCGAAGAGGGGACTGTACTGGAGAAGGAATTGCCGGTCGATCTCAATCAGCTGGAATTCTCGTTTGGAACCTACCCGGTTCTGGAGAAGACACCCCTGAAGATTACGGTTTGCAGGGACAAGAAAGAGAACCTGCTCATCTCCGGAAAGGTGAGGATTGTGGTCGAGATTCCCTGTGACAGATGTCTGGAACCCGTGCGGGTGCCGCTTGACCTGTCGTTCGATGAGAGGGTGAATCTGGGCGAGAGCGGTTCTGAGAATGCATCTGCAGAAGAAGAGGATGACTCCGCTGCTTCTCAGGAGGGCGCATTCGAGAAGGACTACATAATTCAAGGATACAACCTGGACGTGGATAAGCTCATTTCCGGTGAGGCATTGCTGAACTGGCCGTCCCGTGTCCTCTGCAGGGAGGACTGCAGGGGCCTGTGCCCGGTCTGCGGCCACAACCTGAATCAGGGTGAGTGCGGCTGCGATCGCAGACAGCTTGATCCAAGAATGGCAACTGTCCTGGATGTTTTCAGAAGTGTTGATAAGGAGGTGTAACCCATGTCGATCTGCCCGAAGAATAAACATTCCAAGTCTAGAAGAGATATGAAGCATGCGCAGTGGAAGATGTCTGCTCCGACTCTTGTAAAGTGCAGCAAGTGCGGCGCTCTGATGAAGCCGCATCAGGTCTGCAAGGCTTGCGGATGCTACAACAAGAGAGAGATCATCAAGGTTGGCGCTGAGGCCTGACGCTGATGACTGCAGAGGAAGGAGGGCAGCTGTTGTCCGATTTCCTGTCAAGTTGTATACATAAGGGATTGCTGCGAATGCGGTGATCCCTTTTGTTGTCTTGCAAACGGACAGCCGATTTAGTATAGTAAACGCGGATATGGAAACAGCCTGATGGGAGGTTTCAAGGTGGCAGGAGAGATCAGAATTGCCCTGGATGCGATGGGAGGCGACCATGCGCCGGGGGAGATCGTAAAGGGAGCGGTACATGCTGTCATGCACCATGACGGCATGAGGATCATTCTCGTCGGAAAACAGGAGGAGGTCCGCCGGGCGCTGGAGGAAGAGACGCAGGCTGCCAAGGCGGATGCGTCTGCTTTATCCGGCTGGCAGGACCGGATCAGCATCCGGGACGCGGGGGAGGTCATCTCCACTTCCGATCATCCTGTGGATGCCATCATGCACAAACGGGATTCCTCGATGGTCGTCGCCCTGACGATGGTAAAGAAGGGCGAGGCGGATGCAGTCGCATCGGCCGGAAACTCCGGCGCTCTGATGGTAGGCGGTCAGGGAATCGTCGGCAGAGTCAGAGGCGTTCAGAGACCACCTTTCGGGACACTGATTCCGACAAAGAGAGGTGTTCTTCTGCTCGTAGATTCAGGGGCTAACGTGGATGCCCGCCCACAGTTTCTGGCGCAGTGGGCAAAGCTTGGAACCATCTACATGCAGAGCAGCCTCGGCATCAAAAGCCCGAAGGTTGGAATTGTGAACATTGGGGCGGAGGAGGAGAAAGGCAATCAGCTTGTCAAGGATACATTTCCGCTTCTGAAGAAGATGCATGAGGACGGCGAGATTAACTTTGGGGGAAGCTGCGAGGCAAGAGATATCCCGGCAGGGGAATTCGATGTCGTTGTCTGTGACGGTTTTGTGGGCAACGTCGTGCTGAAGATGTATGAGGGGGTTGCAAAGGTCCTCCTCTCCGAGATGAAGGCGGGGCTGCTCTCCAGCACAAGGTCAAAGATCGGTGCGCTTCTGATCAAGCCAGCGCTGAAGAAAACACTCAAGAAGTTCGACAGCAGCCAGTACGGCGGCGCACCGATCATCGGGCTGACAGGGCTGGTCGTGAAGATGCACGGAAGCTCTAAGGCCGTCGAGGTCGAGAAAGCCATGGATCAGTGTGTTCAGTACCGGGAGCAGCGGATCGCTGAGAGGATCCAGGAGTACGCGGCCGGAGAGAAGAAAAAACAGGATGCCGCAAGAGCGGCGGAAAAAGGAGTTTAAGGATGGAAGGAAACAGCGTGGAATTTGAGAAGCTGCAGCAGATCATTGCCGATGTCCTGAGCGTAGACGTGGACGAGATCAAACCGGAGACGACATTCAAGGATGATCTCGGAGCGGACAGTCTGGATGTCTTCCAGATCATCATGGGATTGGAGGAAGAATTCAGCATCCAGATTCCCACAGAAGAGGCAGAGAAGATTGTAACCGTCGGCGATGCGGCAGACGCGATTGCCAAGGCGGTCAAGTGAGGTGAAAGCCATGTTCTCAGCGGCAGAGGCAGAGAAGCTTCGGAATCTGGAAGGTGTGATCGGCTATACATTTCGGGACAGGCAGCTGCTGTTCCAGGCACTCTGTCATAGTTCTTACGCAAATGAACATCGCGAGGAGGGTGCCCAGGACAATGAGCGACTGGAGTTTCTCGGGGACAGTGTTCTTGAGGTATGCAGCTCCGATTTTCTCTACAGGAAATACCCGGAGATGCCGGAGGGTGATCTGACGAAGTTTCGCGCAAGCATTGTTTGTGAACCGACCCTGGCACTCTGCGCACGGCAGTTTGGGCTGCCCGGCTATCTGAACCTCGGAAAGGGCGAGGAGCTGACTGGCGGCAGGAGAAGAAATTCAATCGTTTCCGATGCGCTTGAGGCGGTGATTGGCGCCATCTATCTGGACGGTGGTCTGGAGCCGTCCAAAACTTTCATCGACCGTTTCATTATGGACGACGCGGAACATAAAAAGCTGTTTGTGGACAGCAAGACCATCCTGCAGGAGGTCGTCCAGCGAAAACCTGATTCGGAGATTTCCTATGTCCTGACAGGCGAGGAGGGGCCGGATCACGATAAGCACTTTTCCGTCGAGGTGGTGATTGACGGCGGAACTTACGGACGGGGAACCGGAAGCACGAAAAAGGCGGCGGAGCAGGAAGCCGCCTACAACACCCTCCTGCAGCTGAAAAAGCAGGGAGTGCGGATCAGCTGACACGGTTTTATTTCTCACTGTCAGCTTGTTGAACTGATTGCATCTCAAAAACAGGGAGCCAGGCTCAGCTGGCCGGGGCGTTGGTGCGATGCGCCACGCCCATTTTCTATTATCAGGAATTCGATTCTATGTATCTGAAATCTCTAGAAGTTCAGGGTTTTAAATCCTTTGCAAACAGAATACTGTTTCAGTTCCACAACGGTATTACGGCTGTTGTAGGACCGAATGGCTCGGGAAAGAGCAATGTTTCCGATGCAATCCGGTGGGTACTCGGAGAGCAGAGTGCCAAGTCCCTCAGAGGCGGATCCATGCAGGACGTCATCTTTGCGGGAACGCAGACCAGAAAGCCGATGAGCTATGCCTATGTCGCGATTACCTTTGACAATGCGGACCATCTTCTTCCGGTTGAGTATGATGAGGTCACGGTTGCCAGGCGGCTGTACCGCTCAGGTGAGAGTGAGTATCTGATCAACGGAACCGAAGTGCGGATGCGGGATGTCCAGGAGCTTTTTTTCGATACCGGAATCGGAAAGGAGGGCTATTCGCTGATCGGGCAGGGTCAGGTCGAAAAGATTCTGAACGGAAGACCGGACGAACGACGGGAGCTGTTTGACGAGGCAGCCGGCATTGTGAAGTACAAGCACCGGAAGGCCTCCACGCTGAAGAAGCTCGAGAGCGAGCAGGCAAACCTTGTCCGCGTCAACGACATTCTCTCGGAGCTTGAGCGCCAGGTTGGACCGCTGAAGAAGCAGTCCGAGAAGGCAAAGGTCTATCTTGAAAAACGCGACAGTCTGAAGGCACTCGATGCCAATGTGTTTCTGCTCAGCAGTGAAAAGTCAGAGACGGCCCTTGAGGACGCGGATAAAAAGCTGCGCGTTGCGAAGGATGAGCTGGAGGAAGCCGGCAGAAAGCTCGGGGAGACGAAGGAGCGCTATGAGAAGCTGGAGGCAGAGCTGAAGGAGGATGCCGGAAGGATGACCGCCCTCAGCGATGAGATGAACGCGGCCAGACTTTCCCGCCAGCAGCTCCTCAGCCAGACAGAACTTCTGCTTGAACAGATCCGGACGCTGGAAGCGGGCCAGAAGGAGCAGGGAGAGCGGAGGGACAGACTGTCCGCGGAGATTGAGGAGCGAAGGGAAAAGCTGGGGGAGTCCGTCAGCCGCCTTCAGGCGCTCGACGAGTCTGTCCTGAAGCTTGAGGCGCAGAAAGCTGAGCAGGAGCGTTCCAGAAAGGCGCTTCAGGGGAAGATGGAGACGCTCAGCCAGAAGATTGAGGAGGAGAAGTCGGAGATCATCCGGCTGCTCGGCGAGCGGACCGATATCCAGACCGACAGACAGAGGGCGGAGACACTGATGGAGCAGCTCTCCGTGCAGGAGGCGCAGCTGAATGCGCGTGAGCTGGTTCTGAAGAGCGACGAGAAGGAGGAGACAACCTCCAGAAAGGAGCTGGAGGAGCAGCAAACTGGCGCCGAACAGGAAGCCGGAGATCTGAAGCTACGTTCCAGAAAGCTGAATCTGGACCTCAACGACGCTCAGGAAGCCTTTGCATCCGGAAATGAGAAGCTGGCGCAGGCCAGGGAAGATTATCAGAGACAGAGTGCCCGCTTCGAGACACTCCGATCGATGACGGAGCGATATGAGGGCTACGGCGGCTCGATCCGCAGAGTCATGGAGCAGAAGGATCATTTCCCTGGAATACTGGGTGTGGTCGCGGATCTGATCCAGACCACGAAGAAATATGAGCTGGCAGTTGAGACGGCACTTGGTGGTTCCATTCAGAACATTGTCACTGACAATGAGCAAACGGCCAAGAGCATGATTGCTTTTCTGAAGGAGAATAAGTTCGGAAGAGCAACATTTCTCCCGCTGACGGCGATGAAAGCCCAGGACTTCTCGCAGAAGGGCGCGCTGAGTGAGCCGGGGGTGGTCGGGCTTGCCTCCGGACTTGTCACCTGCCAGGATATGTTCCGGCAGCTCGCCGGGCATCTTCTCGGAAGAACACTTGTCGTCGATCAGATTGACCATGCGGTGGCGATCGCAAGAAAATATCACTATTCGATCCGGATTGTGACGCTCGACGGTGAACTGCTCAGTCCGGGCGGATCGATGACTGGCGGTGCCTTCCGTTCAAGCAGCAATCTGCTTGGAAGACGCCGGGAGATTGATGATCTTTCGCGGGCGCTTTCCAAGAAAAGGCAGGCGCTTGAAAGCCTTGAGAAAGAGGTGGAGCAGGCACACGACCGCAGAAATCGCCTCAGGGAGGAGATTGCCGCGGTGACAGGCAGGATTCAGCAGAGCAGCTATGATCTCGGAACCCTGAAGCTGAAGATGCAGGATGTGGATCTTCGCATTCAGAAGACGCAGGATGCATTTGCGCAGATCAATGTTCAGCGGGAGGAGATCGCCCACCAGCGCGAAAGCCTCAAGGCACAGCATGATGTCAGCGGTGACAGTCTGAAGCAGTCGGATGCGTCCCAGAAAGCGCTCAATGACGACATTGACAGCCAGACGAAGGAGCTGGATGCGCTGAAACGGAGTGCAGCAGAGGCAGATGCCTCGCTCTCCAGACTGCAGGTTCAGCTTGCTGGAAGTGGCCAGGAGCGGACATTCATCACACAGAATCAGGAACGTCTTCGTGAAGAAATTCATGCGCGGGAAATGGAGCAGGACGGGATCGAGAAAACGCTCCGGAATCATGCAGCCTCGAAGGCGGACAAGGAAGAGAAGATCAGCAATCTGAAAGAGCAGGCTCAGCAGGAGCAGGAGAAGGAGGCACAGCTGAAGGAAGAGCTTCAGCAGCTGACAGCGCTCAGGGAGGAGAAAGAGAAAAAGCAGAAGACCTTCTTTACCGAGCGAGAGCAGCTTGCGGAGCACAGCACCTATCTGGACAGGGAGGTTTTTCGACTGGAACAGCAGATCGAGAAGATGAAGGCTGACCGGGAGAAGGACATCGCATACCTCTGGGAGGAGTATGAGCTGACCCCGGTTGCCTGCAGAGAACTCAGGCGGGATGATCTGGGAGGCCTCACGGAGATGAGAAAGCGCATCGGCGAGCTGCGCCATGACATCCGTCAGCTTGGAAGCGTCAATGTCGGTGCAATCGAGGAGTACCGCGAGCTGTCACAGCGATACGAGTTCCTCTCTGCCCAGCATGAGGATCTGGTGAAATCCGCAGCGGATCTTGAGAGGATTATCAAGGATCTGGATGAAGGAATGCGGGATCGATTCAAGGAACAGTTCTCGCTGATCCAGACTGAGTTTGATCGTACGTTCCGGGACCTTTTCGGCGGCGGGAAGGGGACGCTGGAGCTGGAGGAGGGTGCGGACATCCTGGATGCCGGTATCCGGGTCATCGCTCAGCCGCCGGGAAAGAAACTCCAGAACATGATGCAGCTCTCCGGCGGGGAGAAATCACTGGCTGCCATTGCTCTCTTGTTCGCAATCCAGAACCTGAAGCCGTCCCCGTTCTGCCTGCTTGATGAGATCGAGTCGGCGCTGGATGAGAACAATGTGGAGCGTTATGCCCAGTATCTGCGCAAGTTGACAAAGCATACCCAGTTCATTATCATAACTCACAGACGCGGATCCATGACCGCGGCTGACAGGCTGTACGGTATTACCATGCAGGAGAAAGGTATCTCGGCACTGGTTTCCGTCGACCTGGTAGCTGACAAGCTTGATGCATGAGAAGGGAGCAGGATTCATGGCAGGATCGGAGAAAAAGGGAGGGTTTTTCAGCAGGCTTGTCCGGGGACTGACCAAGTCAAGGGACAATCTCGGCAGCAGTGTGGAGGATGCCCTGTCTGGATATACATCGATCGATGACGATTTCTATGATGAAATCGAGGAGATCCTGGTCATGGGAGATGTCGGCATCGGTGCGACGACCTCCATCCTGAATCATCTGAAGCAGAAGGTGAAGGAGCAGCATGTCAGAAAGCCTGCCGAGTGCAGGGAGCTGCTGCTGCAGAGCATCAAGGATGAGATGAATGTCGGACAGGCGGACTACCGGTTTGAGCAAGAGAAGAGTGTTGTCCTTGTGGTTGGTGTCAATGGCGTCGGCAAGACGACATCCATTGGCAAACTGGCCGGCCTTCTGAAGCAGGAAGGCAGGAAGGTCGTCCTGGCTGCGGCAGATACATTTCGTGCCGCGGCAGGAGAGCAGCTTGATATCTGGGCAAAAAAGGCAGATGTGCCGATGATCAGCGGACAGGAAGGATCGGATCCAGGCTCGGTTGTCTACGATGCCATCGCAGCGGCGAAGGCACGGGACGCGGATGTTCTGCTCATCGACACGGCAGGGCGGCTTCATAATAAGAAAAACCTCATGGCGGAGCTGGGAAAGATCAACCGGATCATTGACAGAGAATATCCGGAAGCCTACAAGGAAACGCTGGTGGTTCTGGACGGAACAACCGGGCAGAATGCGCTGGCGCAGGCCAGGGAATTCAAGGAAGTCACCAATGTAACTGGCATTATCCTGACAAAGCTTGACGGGACGGCAAAGGGGGGCATCGCGATTGCGATTCACTCTGAACTTGGGATTCCTGTGAAGTACATCGGAGTTGGAGAACGGGTTGATGATTTGCAGAAGTTTGACGCGGACCAGTTTGTGAACGCGCTGTTCGATGTCAAAAAGTCGGACCTTTGAGACAGTTGGACAGGAGTAAAGGACACAGCAGCTGCGCTTCTGCTGAGCAGTGCGGGAAAACCGCCGGATGCAAAAGAACGGCATTCAGGCAGCTGGAGGAGGCCTATTCAAAATGAAAAAGATGCTGACAAGAGAGGCCTTTGAGGAAGCCTCACAGATCGTAAGACAGGTCACAGAAGATACAAGGCTTGTCTACAGTGATTACTTCAGTAGCCAGTGCGGAAACAAGGTATGGCTGAAGCCGGAAAACATGCAGGTGACGGGGGCCTATAAGATCCGCGGCGCCTATTACAAGGTTTCCACGATGAGCGAGGAGGACAGAAAGAAGGGCCTGATCACGGCATCAGCCGGGAACCATGCCCAGGGAGTCGCCTATGCCGCGAGAAAGTATGGCTGTCATGCGACCATCGTCATGCCGACGACGACACCGCTGATCAAGGTCAACCGGACCCGCTCATATGGAGCGGAAGTTGTTCTGTACGGAGATGTGTACGATGAGTCCTGTGCCTATGCGCTGAAGCTTGCGCAGGAGAAGGGCTATACCTTCGTCCATCCGTTTGATGATCCGACCGTTGCAACCGGCCAGGGGACAATCATGATGGAGATCTTCAAGGACCTTCCGCTTGTGGAGTATGTCCTGGTTCCTGTCGGTGGCGGCGGACTGGCAACAGGCGTGTCCACGCTGGCAAAGATGCTGAATCCGAACATCAAGGTGATCGGTGTCGAACCTTCGGGGGCAGCGTGCCTTTCGGCTTCTCTGAAGGCTGGCCATGTTGTTACACTTCCGACTGTCAGCACCATTGCGGACGGGACAGCCGTGAAGACACCGGGCGAGCATGTGTTCCCCTATCTTCAGAAGAATATTGATGAGGTCATCACGGTCGATGACGACGAGCTGATTGTGGCCTTTCTGGATATGGTCGAAAACCATAAGATGATCGTGGAAAATTCCGGACTCCTCACGGTCGCGGCACTGCGTCATCTCAAGGTGAAGGACAAGCGGGTTGTGTCCGTTCTGTCCGGCGGCAATATGGATGTCATCACGATGTCCTCCGTCGTGCAGAGAGGACTGATCCAGAGAGACCGGATCTTCACGTTCTCAGTTATGCTGCCGGATAAGCCGGGCAGTCTTGTCAAGGTTGCTACCGCCATCGCGCAGGCGCAGGGCAATGTCATCCGTCTGGCACACAACCAGTTTGTAACGACCAACCGAAGCGCTGCAGTCAAGCTGACAATCACGCTGGAGGCATTCGGGACAGAGCACAAGGAGATGATCCTGAAGAAGGTTCGGGAGGCAGGCTTTGAGCCGAAGATGGAGGATGCCGCCCTGTAAGCGGGACAGCCATTTTGCAGGATGGCAGCCGGTGTACGATCCACCTTCAGGAGGGAAATTCAGAAATGAGAGAGGTGTCAAGAAAAAACACTTGACACCCTTTTTGTTATCCTGTATTCTAACGCAGGTGATGTTCTTATGGAAAAGATTGTCGAGCAGACGATGCTCTTTGATTTCTACGGTGAGCTTCTGACCGAGCACCAGAAACAGGTATTTGGCGATGTCATCCTTGGCGATCTGTCCCTGAGTGAGGCTGCGGCGCAGTACGGCGTCAGCAGGCAGGGCATCCATGACCTGGTAAGGCGTGTGGATGTGCAGTTGAGGGAGTACGAGTCGAAACTTCATCTGGTAGAGCGCTTCCTGAAAATCCGGAAGGAAGCGCTTCAGATCCGGCAGATGTGTGAGAACGGTGAGGTCGTTGGGGCAGGTGTCGGCAGCGTCAAACAGATTTGTGATCGGATTTTGAACGAGCTGTGATGTGTGGGAGTGGTCTTCCACTGGACAGGCAGAAACCGGAGGCAGACAGCCAGAGAGGAGGCAGTGAATGGCATTCGAGAGTTTGTCAGATAAACTTCAGAATATCTTCAAGAACCTCCGCAAGAAGGGAAAGCTGACGGAGGAGGATGTCAAAAGCGCGCTGAAGGAGGTCAAACTGGCGCTCCTGGAGGCAGATGTTTCGTTCAAGGTTGTAAAGAGCTTCATGAAGGATGTGCAGGACCGGGCGGTTGGCGCGGATGTCATGAATGGTCTGAATCCAGGTCAGATGGTGATTAAGATTGTCAGTGACGAGCTGACATCCCTGATGGGATCAGAGATGGTCGACCTGAAACTGAATCCGCAGACCTCGATGACTGTCATCATGATGATGGGACTGAACGGCGCCGGTAAGACAACCACATCCGCAAAACTCGCGGCGAAGCTCAAGAGCAGAGGTTACAGGCCGCTCCTGGCCGGTCTTGATATCTACAGACCGGCTGCCGTGAAGCAGCTGCAGGTCAATGCGGAGAAGATCGGAATTGATGTCTACTGGGACGACAAACATGAATTCCTGCCGCCTGACATTGCGAAGAATGCGGTTGGCTATGCTCAGCAGAACGGATACAATATTGTCATCCTCGATACAGCAGGCCGCCTGCAGATCGACAAGGACATGATGGACGAGCTGCATGAGATCAAGGAGAAGGTCACAGTCGATGACTCCATCCTTGTTGTGGATGCCATGACCGGACAGGATGCCGTGAATGTGGCTTCTGCGTTCGAGGAGAAGGTCGGAATCGACGGTGTGATCCTCACAAAGCTAGACGGCGACACACGAGGCGGCGCAGCCCTCTCGATCCGTGCGACGGTCGGGAAGCCGATCCTCTATGTCGGGATGGGCGAGAAGCTGGATGATCTTCAGCAGTTCTACCCGGACCGCATGGCGTCAAGAATCCTCGGCATGGGCGATGTGATGACGCTGATTGAGAAAGCCCAGCAGAATGTCAACGAGGAACAGGCACGGGCGATGGAGCAGAAGCTCCGCAAGGCATCCTTCGGATTTGACGACTATCTGGCTTCGATGGACCAGATGAAGAAGATGGGCGGGATGAAGTCTGTGCTGTCGATGATCCCCGGGGTCAGTTCGTCTCAGATGTCCCAGTTTGAGGATGCGATTGACGAAAAGGCCATGGCGAGAACCGAAGCCATCATCTATTCCATGACGCCGAAGGAACGGTCCAATCCGGATATCCTGACCCCGTCCAGGCGGGCAAGGATAGCGAAGGGAGCAGGCGTTTCGATTGACGAGGTCAACCGTCTGTGCAGGCAGTTTGAACAGTCCAGAAAACTGATGAAGCAGTATGGCAGTATGCTGAAGGGCGGAAAAAAGCGCCGCGGCTTTGGCGGTCTGGGCGGTCTGGGCGGCATGAGGCTCCCGTTCTGAACAAGCGCGTTCGGTGCACAGGGAGACGGACAGCTGTGCCGTGAAAAAACGAAGCTGATGGAACCAGCAGACGGACGCCAGAGACCAGACAGGTATCCGTACGGTTCACATACAGGAATATAAAAACGGATGAATATGCGCAGATGCGCATTTTCACATATATTCATTACAAGCATCAATCTTATTTTTGGAGGAATGAAACATGTCAGTCAAGATCAGACTCAGAAGAACAGGAAAGCTGAAGACTCCGCATTACAGAATTGTTGTCGCGGATTCCAGATCACCGCGCGATGGCAAGTGCATCGCTGAGATTGGAACCTATGATCCGAACACCGATCCGAGCACCTTCCACATCAATGAGGAAGAGGCAAAGAAGTGGCTCAGCAATGGCGCTCAGCCGACCGCAGTCGTAGGCAAACTTTTTAAAATCGCCGGAATCGTAAAATAAGACGAAGGGGACGCCGATGAAAGAGTTAGTGGAAACAATTGCAAAGGCTCTTGTCGAACACCCTGATGAAGTTGAGGTTACGGAGAAGGAAAGCGGGAGATCAATCCTGGTTGAGCTGAAGGTTGCCCCGTCTGATATGGGCAAGGTGATCGGAAAACAGGGCAGAATTGCGAAAGCCATCCGCTCCGTCGTGAAGGCTGCTGCTTCCAGAGACGACAAGAAAGTGATCGTTGATATCCTTCAATGACCTGGTGTCCCGCACTTTGGCATCCGCCAAGGCGCGGGACTTTTTTTAAAGGAGTATATCTATGCTGCAGCCATACCTGCAAATCGGCGTCATTACATCCACACATGCCCTGAGGGGAGAGGTCAAGGTCTATCCGACAACCGATGATGTGAGACGGTTCGAAGACCTCACGGAGGTATACGCAGCCTCAGACCCGGAGCATGCAGGAGAGGCGCTTTTCGTAGAGTCCGTCCGCTATTTCAAAAATATGGTGATTCTCAAATTCCGGGGATTCGACCGCATTGAGGATGTGCAGACACTTCTCAGAAAGAATCTGTATGTCGCCAGGAAGGATGCGGTACCCCTCGGAGAGAACCAGTATTATGTGGCGGATCTGTACGGGATGGAGGTCGTCCGGGAGGAAGACGGGACAACTCTTGGAAAGATCACGGATGTCCTGGTGACAGGTGCCAACGACGTCTATGTTGTCAAAGAGCAGCAGGATCCGAAGAAGGAAATTCTGATTCCGGCGATCAGAGACTGTATCCGGAAGGTCGATCTTGAGGCCGGAACGATGACAGTGCATCTGCCTGATGGGCTAGTCTGAGGCCGCAGGACCGGCAGAACAGATCAGAATCTGATATGGAAAAATGCGGACGCTGGATCACGGACGATCAGAGATGCGCTCCCGGGGCGGGAGCAGGAGGAGCTCCTTGAATTTTCATGTGCTGACATTGTTTCCGGAGATGATCGAGGGGGCATTTTCCTCGAGCATCACGGGGAGAGCGAAGGAAAAGGGGATACTGACGCTGGACTGTGTCAATATTCGGGACTTTGCGGAGGAGAAGCGAAAAGGAAGAGTTGACGATTACTCGTACGGTGGCGGGGCAGGCATGATCATGCAGGCGGAACCGGTGTACCGGGCGTGCGTATCTGTCCTTGACCGGATAGCCGGGCAGGGCGGCAGGAGACCGCACGTTTTATATATGTCTCCCGCAGGAAGCAGATTCAGCCAGCGGATGGCGGAGGAGCTCTCCCGGGAGGACGATCTTGTCTTTTTATGCGGGCACTACGAAGGAATCGACCAGCGTGTGATCGATGAAGTGGTGACGGACGAGGTGTCGATCGGAGACTTCGTCATGACAGGTGGCGAACTCCCTGCGCTGGTGATGATGGATGCAATTTCCCGCATGGTACCCGGTGTGCTGAGCAATGAGGAGTCCGCCGGGACAGAGAGCTTTATGGGGGACGGTCTGCTGGAGTATCCGCAGTATTCCAGACCGGAGCTTTGGCGAGGACACCAGGTACCGGAGATCCTTCTGTCCGGAAACCATGGAGCAGTGGATCGCTGGCGCCGGGAACAGTCTCTGATGATCACGGCGAGGAAACGTCCGGATCTGTGCACCGGCGCCGTTTTGGATAAAAAGGACCGGAAGTTTCTGAGAGAATCGGGATTGGCCGAGGCTTATCGGGAGGCCCGGGAAGTCTGAGAGGAGTGTACCCGGATGCCTGGTGGATGTTGAGAGAGGGAGGAGCCATGATTCGCAATATCGTATATGATGTGGGATATGTTCTTGTCAGCTATACCTGGCGGGAGGATTTCAAAGGATTCGGCTATGACGAGGCTGGCGTCCGCCGCCTTTCGGAGCAGCTGTTTGGCAGCAAGGACCCGAAAAGCATCCGCACCTACTGGGAGAAGTACGATCTGAACGAAATCAGCGACGAGGAGATTGAGGAATACTGCTACAGCCATTTTCCGCAGGATACCAGGGCACTGAAGTGGTTTTTCAGGGATCCATCTGTCTGGTCTGTCTGTCTTTCTGATCTCGCGGACACCATTCCTGTGATGAAAAAGAAGGGCTATGGCGTTTATCTTCTGTCCAACTACCCGGAGCGGCTCTGGAAGTGTCAGGTGGAGAGCGCACCGTTCATGACAGATGTTGACGGCGCAGTCGTTTCCTGGGAGGAGGGCTGCGGAAAGCCGTCGGAACGCTTCTACCGGACCTTATTTGAGCGCTATGGGCTGAAGCCGGAGGAGTGCCTGTTCCTCGACGACCGCAAGGACAATACAGATGCAGCTGGAAAACTTGGGATGAATGCCATTACGCTCAGCTCGCCGGAGATGAGACTGAGAGCCATCGCCGAGCTTGAACAGCTGCCGGATCTTGCCAGATAACAAAGTCATGATCATACAGATGTCGGGAGGAAAACATGCTGAAGCAGTTATCAATCTACGCAGAGAATAAAAAAGGAACACTGGAGCATATTACGGGGGTTCTGCTCCGGGAGGAAATCAACATCCTGGGCTCCATGACGGAGGACAGTGCGGAGTACGGCGTCAACCGGATGGTGGTTTCCGATCCGGAGAAGGCAAAGGAGGCGCTCCGGAAAGAGGGGTACCAGGTCAGTGTCAGGGATGTGGTCGGCGTTGAAGTGGAGGACAAGGTCGGAAATCTGAACCACCTTCTGAAAGCGCTCCTGGACATGAATATCAATGTCGGATACCTCTACTTGTCCTTCAACAGGCAGAGCGGTCTTCCGATCATGGTCTTCAGCACCGATGATGTCTGGGAGGTGGAGAACGCAATCCGCGACAGAGGGTTCCATACCCTGTAATACAGAAATTGAAACAAGGCTGGAGAGGAAGATGGACGGGATCATGAGGACTGGAAGAGAGCGGCAGGAACGGAATCTGGGAATAGACCTTCTGAGAATTTTCTGCATGTTCCTGATCTGCATTCTGCATGTCTGTGGGCAGGGAAGAGCGATGGTCCGCTATGTCGGGCGGGAGGAAGTCTGGTACAGTGTCTATATCCTCGAGACAGCAGCATACTGTGCTGTCAACACCTATGGGATGATCTCCGGATATGTCGGCATCCGCTCTGTGCGCCGGCCATCCAGGCTCGTTGAGCTCTGGCTGAGGGTCTTCTGGTATTCGGCGCTGGGAACGTTGATCGCTGTGACTGTTTTTCATCTCCCGGTGGAATCGGATACCCTCTATAAAGCGCTGTTTCCGACCATGTGGAAAACCTACTGGTACTTTTCAAGCTATGTGGGGGTGTTTGTGGTTGAGCCGTACCTGAACCGTCTGGTGAAGTCGCTGGGGAACGCCGGCAAGAAGAAGCTGACGATCACTTTGTTTCTCCTCTGCTCTGTCTTCACGATGGTTCCCCGCGTTGCGAAGACAGGAGGAGACTTCCTGGGAATTGGTGCCGGATACAGCTTTCTGTGGCTGGCTGTCATGTATATCATAGGGGCCTGTGTCAGGGAACTTACGGATCAGAACGGCCCGGAGAGACAGAAGCAGGAGCGTTCAGAAGTCGGCGGTGCGGAAACCAGCATCACAGAGGCAGAAGAAACGGCTGGCATGAAAGAACATGATTCTGAGAAAAACGTGGATTTCCTGCACCGGTCAGGTGGCTTCTATGTTATGCTGTACACAATCTGTGTGCTGGTGACCTGGATTTCAAAGATTCTGATCGAGAACTGGACGACATCCGTGTTCGGAGAGGCAAGATACGGCCGGCTTCTCTTTTCATATGCCAGTCCGACGATTGTCATCTGTGCATTTTGTCTGCTGATGATTTTCAGCAGGCTGAAATGCAGAGGACGGGGGCTGAGAGGGCTGATCCGGTTCTTCTCCCCACTGGCGTTCTCTGTGTATCTGCTGCAGCTTCAGCCTTACTTCTGGGAGTATGTGCTGGCAGGAAGGTATCAGTTCATTGCGAAACTTGGACCGGCAGCGGCGTGCCTGATGGTGCTCGTTATGGCAGCAGCCCTGTATCTGGAGTGCACGGCAGTTGACCTGGTGAGGATGGCTGCCTTCCGTCTTCTCCATATCAGAAGAGTTGCGCAGGTGATTACCGATTTCGCACTCAGACCCTTTGCGGGGCTCACAGAACAGGAGAACAGAGAAGCTTCCGGAGATGCCTGATCGCCGGAAGAGACAGACAGCGATCGCAGCAGGCAGAGGGAATCATGCCGCCAGGACAGGCGGCGGAAATGGAGATGCTATGGAAAAGAGAGTAGTGGCAGCGCTTGGGCATCACGCAGTGGGAACGAATTTTCCGGAGCAGTACAAGGCAGTTCATGCATCCGTGAAGGTGCTGGCCGATCTGATCGAGGCTGGATGCCAGCTGGTGATTACCCACAGCAATGCCCCGCAGGTAGGCATGATCCACACGGCGCTCAATGAGTATGCGAAAAATCATGAGACCTACAATGCGCCGATGTCCCTCTGCTCGTCGATGAGCCAGGGGCTGGTGGGATATGATATTCAGAACATGCTGCATAGTGAGCTGATGGACCGCGGTATCTACAGGACGGTCTCAACTGTGATCACGCAGGTGATCGTGGATCCATACGACGAAGCATTCTACCATCCGGTCAAGGTGATCGGGCGCATTCTCACGAAGGAGGAAGCGCAGGAGGAAGAGAGCAAGGGCAATTATGTTGTCGAGGTCGAAGGCGGATACCGCCGGATTGTTGCCTCTCCGAAGCCGGTTGATATTGTTGAGATCGATGCCATCAATGCACTCGTTCAGGCCGGACAGATCGTAATTGCCGGAGGTGGCGGCGGGATCCCGGTTCTGAAGCAGCCGCACAGACTCAAGAGCGCGAGTGCGATCGTGGAGAAGGATCTGACGGCCGGTAAGCTGGCAGATCTGACAGACGCCGACATCCTGCTGTTCCTCACAGGCGTCGATCAGGTTTCCCTTCATTACGGAAGCAGCCACCCGGAGCCAGTCGACCATCTGTCGGCTGCTCAGGCCAGAGCCTGCATGGCAGACGGAGAGTTCGACGAGACCGGCATGCAGCCGAAGATCGAGGCTGGGGTCAATTTTGTATCCCAGAAAGCTGGCAGGAAGGCGGTCATCACCTCGCCGGAGAAAGCACTGGCAGCGCTCAGGGGCGAGGCAGGGACGACGATCCAGTAACCGGCCCTCTTCCTGAGATCGGAGGATGCGTTCTGTCTGGACAAAGCATATGGACAGCACAGGAGGATGAAGCTGGAATCCCTGCGCACTTGACGAATGAGGAATACAGAACAGGACTTGAAATATCTGAAATATTATAAGCAATATGAACACTTTCAGATAAAATAAAAAATGATTCGATTATATATTGACAAAAACGGTTCACACTGCTATGATACAGACAAGAAGAAAACAAAAGAGGTTCTTCTTAAAAGCCTCCAACGATCAGGAGGCAGCTCTCCGGAAAGAAGGAGAAATCTGAGAAAGGCAGGTACCCTCCAATGGGAACTGAACCGATTCATCAGTGAAAGGGACATCGAGAGAAGTTGTCGATGTCCCTTTTTCTTTTGTCTTAGGTTTGTTGACAGCCCACGGCATTGCTGATAGAATCCGCTATGGTATTGACGATTATACAGATAGTGGGGATTCATGCAGATATCAGCCAGCGCCAGGACATTCCGTGCAGGAATCATGTACGGCTTTGCCGTGAGAGGGCATGGCTGATGATTAAGTCATGCCCCGGGAGTTTATAGTGAGTGACCTGAGAACGGAAATTGAGAAAAGAAGAACCTTTGCAATCATCTCCCATCCGGATGCCGGAAAGACAACCCTGACGGAGAAGTTCCTGCTGTACGGAGGGGCGATCAACCTTGCCGGCTCCGTGAAGGGGAAGGCGACGGCACGCCATGCAGTCTCCGACTGGATGGACATCGAGAAGCAGCGAGGAATCTCCGTGACCAGCTCTGTTCTTCAGTTTCCATACAAGGGATTCTGCATCAATATTCTGGATACACCGGGACATCAGGACTTCTCGGAGGATACCTACCGGACACTGATGGCGGCAGACTCGGCAGTCATGGTCATCGATGCGTCCAAGGGCGTCGAGGCCCAGACAAGAAAGCTGTTCAAGGTCTGCGTCATGAGGCACATCCCCATCTTTACATTCATCAACAAGATGGACCGCGATGCACGGGATACCTTCGATCTGCTCGATGACATCGAGACGGAGCTTGGAATCGCCACCTGCCCGATCAACTGGCCGATCGGGTCTGGAAAGAATTTCAAGGGTGTCTACGACAGAAGAGGCAGACATGTCGTGACCTATTCCGGGACGGAGAAGGGAACGAAGGAAGGGACGGAAACCATCTATGAGGTTGATGACCCGAAGCTGACAAGTTTCATCGGGCAGGATGCGCAGGAAAAGCTGGAGGAGGAGATCGAGCTTCTCGACGGCGCCTCCGCCGCATTTGACCAGGAGAAGGTGTCAAAGGGAGAGCTGAGCCCGGTGTTCTTCGGATCTGCGCTTACAAATTTCGGCGTCGAGATTTTCCTGAACTATTTCCTGGAGATGACGATGCCGCCGCTTGCCCGCGAGGCGGACTGCGGCACGATTGACCCGGTGAAGGAGCCGTTCTCAGCCTTCGTGTTCAAGATTCAGGCGAACATGAACAAGATGCACCGTGACAGAATCGCCTTCATGCGCATCTGTTCCGGAAAGTTCGAGGCGGACAAGGAAGTCTATCATGTGCAGGGAAAGCGCACGCTGCGGCTGTCGCAGCCGCAGCAGATGATGGCGTCCTCCAGACACGTGGTCAGCGAAGCATATGCGGGCGACATCATCGGGGTCTTCGATCCGGGCATTTTCTCGATTGGAGATACAGTCTGCATGCCGGGACATAAGTTTACATATGAAGGAATTCCGACTTTCGCGCCGGAACATTTTGCGCGTGTCAGGCCGATGGATACCATGAAGCGGAAGCAGTTTGTCAAGGGTATGACGCAGATCGCCCAGGAGGGTGCCATCCAGATCTTCGAGGAGCCGAACGGCAGTCTCGAGGAGACCATCGTCGGCGTCGTCGGCATGCTGCAGTTTGATGTCCTGAAGTATCGCCTTGAGAATGAGTACAACGTGGAGATCCGTATGGAGGATCTGCCGTACGAGTATATCCGCTGGATCGAGAACCCGGAGGAGGTTGCGCCGGAGAAGATTACCGGAACCTCTGATATGAAGCGGATTGTGGATCTGAAGGGACGTCCGCTGCTTCTGTTTGTGAACAGCTGGTCGGTTGGCATGGTCGAGGAGCGTAATCCGAAGCTGAAGCTGGCGGAATTCGCCCGGTAACGGCAGTCATTTTGCGAAATCCGCCGAATCTGCAGGTGTTTGACGGCGGCGGTTGCAAACAACCCTTCTTTGTAATAGAATCGGTATAAATAAGTCTGAGGATCATCAGGGAGGTTGTCACATGTCTTCTGAAACAGCTCATATCAATACCATAACGATGCATACAGACGGCTGCGAGGGTGTCGTAAAGATCGCGGATGATGTGGTTGCGATCATTGCAGGGCTTGCGGCGTCAGATGTGAAGGGTGTTGCCTCTCTGGGCGGGAACGTCACGAGGGACGTCATCTCGAAGCTTGGAATCAAGAGCATCGGCAAGGGCGTGAAGCTGTCCGTCGATGCAGACGGGCAGGCGAATGTCACACTGTCTGTGAATGTGCGCTACGGCTACAATGTTCCGGAAACCTGCGCGAAGGTACAGGACAGGGTCAAGACCGCGATCGAGACCATGACCGGGCTCTCGGTGGGAGAGGTCAATATCCGTGTCGCTTCGATTGTCGTCGGCAAGTCCCAGCAGTCTGCCGAGAAGGAATAACAGCATCATTATCGTACCTTTCATATCATCATAAGACACAGCAGAGGCTGTTGCAGAGATACTGGTGGTCCCGGTCGGGAGAGGTGTTCATGCAATGGCTTTTTCTGTACAGGGAGATTTTTATGACCAGAAGAGAACTGAGAGAGCATGTGTTCCGGATTCTGTTTGCCTGTGAATTTCTGCGGTCTCACAGACAGGATGCCCCGTATATGTGGCCGGATGAGGCGGCTGTTTCAGAGCAGATTGACCTGTACTTCACACATGAGAGTGGTGAGGAGCTGGAATTTCCGCCCTGCGAGGTGCAGCCGCAGGACCAGGATGAGGTCCGCCAGCGGGCGCTGGAGGTCTGCGCGAAGGTACCGGAGATTGACCGGATTCTGGATGAAACCTCGACCGGATGGAAGACCGGACGTATGGCCAGAACCGACCTCTGCATCCTGAGAGTTGCGGTATACGAGCTCCTCTTTGACGAGAATATTCCGGCAGGTGTGGCGATCAATGAGGCCGTGCTGCTTGCAAAGAAGTTCGGCGGGGATGATTCCTCGTCCTTTGTCAATGGGATCCTCGCAAAGATCCAGCGCCAGAAGAACGGATGAGCACGCAGCGATCTGTCTACACAGTCGCCCAGGTCAACAGCTACATTCATCAGATGTTCTCGGCTGATCCCTTCCTGACACGAATTTACGTCAAGGGGGAGATCTCGAACTGCAAGTATCATTCCTCCGGGCACATCTATTTCTCTTTGAAGGACGAGCTGGCACAGGTAAACTGCATTATGTTTGCCGGAAACCGGAAGAAGCTGAATTTCCGGCTGGAGGATGGTCAGAAGGTCATTGTCTTCGGAAGCATGGGCGTCTACGAGAAGGGTGGAAGCTATCAGCTGTACGCATCGGCGATCCGGCTGGACGGAATCGGGGTGCTGTACGAGCGCTTTGAGGCGTTAAAAAGCGAGCTGTCGGATATGGGCATGTTTGACCAGATGTACAAGAAGCCGATTCCACACTATATCAAAAGGCTCGGCGTTGTCACGGCACCGACCGGAGCGGCGGTACGGGATATCATCAACGTGTCTAAACGGCGCAACCCCGGGATCGAGATCCTGCTTTACCCGGCGCTTGTTCAGGGTGAAGGGGCGTCACAGAGCGTCGCTAGGGGAATCCGGCTGCTCGACAGCCATCATGTTGACACTATCATCGTCGGCCGCGGCGGAGGCAGCATCGAGGACCTGTGGGCATTCAATGAGCGGGTCGTCGCAGAGGCAATCTTCAATGCCTCGACGCCGATCATTTCTGCGGTCGGACATGAGACGGATTTCACCATTGCGGACTATGTCGCGGATCTGAGGGCACCGACGCCCTCGGCGGCCGCAGAACTCGCTGTAGATGACATGGTTTCCATTCGGGCTGGCATTGAGCAGGACAGGGTCCGGCTCAGAAATCAGATGATGCAGAAGTGTGCGTATGTCCGGAGAGAAGCGGAGGGATACCGGCTTCGTCTGCAGGCGAAGGGTCCGGCAGGCCGGCTCAGAGAACGGATGATGCAGCTCGAGAACCTGCAGGAGCGGATGACAAATGCCTGCCGGGCCAGAGTCGACAGTGCGCGGGAGGCCGTGCGAGCTCTGAATCTTGATCTTAGGATGAAGACAAAGATCCGGGAAACGGAAAATCAGCTTCGGATGGCGGTGCCGCCGCTGAAGGCAGCGATGCGGCAGCGGCTTCAGGGGACGGAAGGCAGATACAAGGTACTGGAGGCAAAGGTACGGATGCTCTCCCCGCAGGACCATCTGAACCGCGGCTATGCCTTTGTTGCCGACAGCAGAGGAAGGGCTGTTCAGTCGGTATCCTCGCTTGTACGGGGAGAGCTTTTGAACATTACGCTCAAGGATGGAAGTCTGGACGCAACGGTACAGCAGATCCGGCCGGAAGGACTCCAGCCTCAGTCCACAAAATAAAGGGGGACAAACAGGGAGCGTTTCGGGTGAAGATGCATATGGGAGGATCGATGGCGGAGAAGGGACAGGAAGACCGGAAGATGGACCAGAGCCAGGCAGGGGAAACGGCAGATGGAATGACGCTGGAGCAGATCTTCAGCCGACTTGAGGAAATCACAAAAAAGATGGAGAATCCGGAGACAGGCCTGGAGGATGCCTTTGCTCTCTATAAGGAGGGAGATACCCTTCTGAAGGAGGCGGAGAAGCGGATCAGTCTTGTGGACAAACAGGTCCGGGCGCTGGAGGATGACGGGACGGAGGTCGATTTCCAGTAAACTGGATGCGGCAGTATCCTGTACGTATGATGATGCGCCGCGCATACAGGCAGAACCAGCGTGCGGAAGAGGGAAGGAGGATCGTGCCAGGATGAATTTCGAAGAGGAGCTGAAGAAGCGCACAAGGCATGCGGACGAAGTCGTCTGTTCATTTCTCCCGGCTGTGGAGGGGGCGGATGAGACGCTTCTTTCGGCGATGAACTACAGTGTGCGGGCTGGCGGCAAACGCCTTCGCCCGCTGATGATCGAGAGCACCTGCCGGATGTACGGCGGAAATGAAAAACTGGCGGAGCCTTTCATGGCTGCCATGGAAATGATCCATACGCACTCTCTGGTGCATGATGATCTTCCGGCGATGGATAACGATGAATACCGGCGCGGGAAGAAGACAACCCATGTTGTGTACGGTGAGGCGATGGCGATTCTGGCGGGTGACGGACTCCTGAGCCTTGGATATGAGACAGCGGCGGGAGCATTTGCCCGCTGCAGCGGGCAGGAGACGGCATATGTCGCAAAGGCGCTTCAGATTCTCTCCCAAAAAACGGGTCCCGGCGGTATGCTCGGCGGGCAGTCTGTCGATGTCGAGCTGGACGGGCAGCCGCTGTCAGAAGAGCAGATCGACTATATCTACAGCCATAAGACCGGGGCGCTGATCGAGGCCTCGCTGATGATCGGCGCTGTGCTGGCCGGAGCGCCGGACACGGAGATTGCAAAGCTGGAGGCAATCGGGACCGATGTAGGCAATGCGTTCCAGATCCGCGATGATATTCTCGACATGACAGAAACGACGGAGGAACTCGGAAAGCCGGCAGGGTCGGATGAGAGAAATAAAAAGACGACCTATGCGGGTATACATGGCGTGGAGGCAGCAGAGGAGACTGTGAGACAGCTCTCGGCGCGCGCGCTCAGACAGTTTGACGATCTGGAGGTGGAGAATCCGTTCCTGAGAGCGCTTCTCGCCTCTCTGACGAACCGCAGGAAGTGAGCCTATGGTACTGGAGAAGATCAATCAGCCAGGTGATATTCGAAAGATTCCGCATGATCAGCTCCCGCAGCTGGCAGAGGAGATCCGGCAGTTTCTGATCGAGAAGCTGTCCGTGACGGGCGGACACCTGGCTTCGAACCTTGGTGTGGTGGAGCTGACGATGGCACTTCACCTCGCGTTTGATCCGGCGAAGGACCGTCTGATCTGGGATGTGGGTCATCAGTCCTACACGCACAAGATTCTGACCGGACGCAAGGAGGGGTTCACCTCTCTGAGAAAGCTGGGCGGCATGTCCGGGTTTCCGAAGCGGTCTGAGAGCAGCTGCGACGTGTTTGACACCGGACACAGCTCCACCTCGATCTCCGCAGGACTCGGGATTGTCCGTGCGCGGGATCTGGCAGGTGAAAATTATTCGGTCGTATCGATCATCGGAGATGGATCCGCGACGGGCGGCATGGTCTACGAGGCGATCAACAATGCTGCCAACCTGAAGACCAACTTCATCATCGTCTTCAACGACAACGGGATGTCCATCTCCAGGAATGTTGGCGGCCTGAGTACATATCTGTCTGATCTGAGGACGAGTGAGGGATACACCGATCTCAAGAAAGCTACGGAGGATGCCTTGAGGCAGCTTCCGCTTGCGGGAGGCTGGGCGGTCGAGCGCGTCCGGCGGACAAAGAACAACCTTAAGACGATTCTGATGCCTGGCGGTGCACTGCTGGAAAATTTCGGCATCAAGTACTTCGGACCGGTGGATGGAGCAAACATCGATCAGATGGTCCGGCTGTTTGAGAATGCGAAGAAGGTCGAGGGTCCGGTCATTGTCCATGTCCGGACAAAGAAAGGAAAAGGCTTCGGGCCTGCAGAGAGGATGCCGGAGCGGTTCCACGGAACCGGGCCGTTTGACATAGAGACCGGTCTGCCGAAGGCGAAGAAGACAAAGGCGGACTGGACAGACGTATTCTCAACAGTCATGTGCAAGGAAGGAGCGAGGGTTCCGAATCTCTGCGCTGTGACGGCAGCGATGGCGGAGGGAACGGGTCTGAGGCGGTTCCGGGGGATGTATCCGGAGCGGTTTTTTGACGTCGGCATCGCGGAGGAGCATGCCGTGACGTTCTGTGCTGGGCTTGCAGTCGGCGGGATGATCCCGGTCTTTGCTGTCTACTCATCGTTTCTGCAGCGCGGGTTCGATCAGATGATTCATGACGTCTGTCTCCAGAATCTTCATGTCGTTTTCGCAATCGACCGGGCAGGCCTGGTCGGCGCGGACGGGGAGACGCATCAGGGGATCTTTGACCTGTCGTATCTGTCACTGATTCCAAACATGACGGTCATGGCTCCAAAAAACAAGTGGGAGCTGGCGGATATGCTCCGCTGGGCGATTCACGAGGCGGACGGACCGGTGGCGATCCGGTACCCAAGGGGTAGTGCGTGCGACAGCTTTCAGGAGTTCCGGGCTCCCGTCGAGGAGGGCCGCTGGGAGGTGCTCTACGATGAGAGCGATATCTGCCTGCTCGCAGTCGGCAGCATGGTCCAGACGGCGCTTGAGGTCAGGCAGCGCCTCAGGCAGAACGGTTATTCCTGCACAATTGTTAACTGTCGGTTTGTCAAGCCACTCGACGAGGAGACGCTCACCCGGATGGCAGGAGAACACAAGCTGCTTGTCACAATGGAGGAAAATGTCCATTCCGGCGGCTTCGGAAGCCGTGTCCTGGAATACCTCTGTGCCATCGGAAGCTGTGTTCCGACGCTTGTGTGTGCGCTTCCGGACGCCTACATCGAGCATGGCTCGGTGGATGTGCTGAAAAAAGAGTGCTGCATTGACGCGGAGAGCATCTACGGAAAAGTGGTTTCCAGGTTTATCGGGCTCTGACGGAGGGGAAAGTGAAAGAACGTTTGGATGTCCTTCTCGTGCGTGGCGGCTTTTTTGATTCCCGCGAAAAGGCGAAAGCTGTCATCATGGCCGGTGAGGTCTATGTGGACGGGCAGAAGGAAGACAAGGCAGGGACAAAGTTTGATGTCTATTCCAGAATTGAAGTCAAGGGCAACCCGCTTCCATACGTATCGCGTGGCGGCCTGAAGCTGGAAAAGGCGATCGGAACATTCGGCATCCGGCTGGATGGCCTGATCTGTATGGATGTCGGGGCTTCCACAGGCGGGTTTACAGACTGCATGCTTCAGAACGGTGCAGTCAAGGTCTATTCGATCGACGTCGGGCATGGACAGCTGGACTGGAAGCTGAGAAATGACAGCCGTGTGGTCTGCATGGAAAAGTTCAATGCCCGCTACCTGACGCCGGAGGATATCCCGGACAGGCCATCTTTTTCATCGATCGATGTCTCCTTCATCTCGCTGACAAAGATCCTGGAACCGGTCAGCGGCGTTCTGTCGGACGAGGGGCGCATCGCTGCCCTGATCAAGCCGCAGTTTGAGGCCGGACGGGAGAAGGTTGGCAAGAAGGGCGTGGTGCGGGATGCGGCTGTTCATGAGGAGGTCATCCGAAAGGTCCGTGATTATGCCCTGGAGCATGGTCTGACGCCGAACGGACTGACATTTTCGCCGATCAGAGGGCCGGAGGGCAACATCGAATACCTGATTGACCTTGTGAAAGGGCAGAAAGACAGCGAGGGCAGCGTCACGGACAAGCTGATCACAGAAGTCGTAAGCAGCGCGCACCTGAGTCTGGGCAAAACCGGGGAAGAGGCATGAACGGATTCTATGTCATTGCGAACCAGCAGAAGGATACCTGCCGCAGGGAGGCAGAGTTTATCCGGAAGTATCTGGAGGACCATGGAAAGAAGTGCTACATCCAGGAGCAGGCGCGCTCCGCGCCGGATTCAAGATACAGGTACACGGATGCGGGAGCCATTCCTCCCGATGTAGAGGGGGTTCTGGTTCTCGGCGGGGACGGTACGCTGATCCAGGCATCCCGGGATCTGGTGGAAACAGGGCTTCCGCTGCTTGGCATCAACATGGGATCGCTCGGCTATCTGGCGGAGATTGATCTTCAGAATGTCCCGGTTGCGCTGGACCGACTGATGGGGGATGATTTTTCCATCGAGGACCGCATGATGATCGCCGGAACGGTCTATCACCAGAACCGGGTGCTGATGCGGGACATGGCGCTGAACGATATCGTCATCGGGAGGCGTGCGATGCGGGTCATCGACATCAACCTGTTTGTCGATGACATTTTCCTGTGTTCCTACCGGGCAGACGGCTTCATCGTGTCGACGCCAACCGGATCAACCGGCTACAGCCTTTCAGCAGGAGGACCGATCGTTGAGCCTGAGGCTTCTCTGATGCTGCTGACGGCTGTCGCTCCGCATACCCTGACCTCCCGCTCTATTGTCCTGCCGGATAATGTGGCGGTGACAGTGGAAGTCACAAAAGGAAAGTCGGAGGAACGGGAGAAACCTGCGGAGGCGATGTTCGACGGCGACACCTCAGTGGCACTCACGCCTGGAAGCAGGGTGGTCGTGACGAAGGCGGAGAAAAAGACGCATATCATCAAGATCAACCATACAAGCTTTGTCGAAATCATCCGGCAGAAATTGAGGTAAATGAATTTGAAGATCAACAGGCATGCAAGAATACTCGATCTGATCAGCCGCTACGAGATCGGGACCCAGGAGGAGTTGGCGGACTATCTGAACAAGGACGGGTTTGTGGTGACGCAGGCGACGATTTCGAGGGACATCCGCCAGCTTCATCTCACGAAGATTCCGACTGAAAAAGGCCGTCAGCGTTACGTGGCGCTTGAGACACAGAAGGCTGATAGCCTGATGGACGAGAAATACCTGAGGGTTCTGAAGGCGGGCTACGTGTCGATGGACAGCGCCGGAAACATCCTGGTGATCAAGACGGTATCCGGGATGGCGATGGCGGTGGCTGCCGCGCTGGATGCCATGAACTGGCCGCAGATTGCCGGCTGCATCGCCGGAGACGACACGATTTTCTGTGCCATCCACTCCCTGGATGACACACCGGTCGTGATGGACAAGATCCGGGGGATCTGCACCGGCCGGGATGGAGAAGAGGGAAGCGGCGCGGGAGAACGTGCGCAGGGGTAAGTGAATGCTGAGAGTACTTCACGTGAAAAACATGGCGCTGATCGAGGAGGAAAAGATTGAGTTCGGGGACGGACTCAACATCCTGACCGGGGAGACAGGCGCCGGAAAATCGATCCTGATCGGTTCGCTGGGGGTCGCGCTCGGCTCAGGATCCTTCAAGGATTACGTGCCGGAGAATGCAGATCATGCGTCTGTTGAGCTGATTTTCGAGACTCAGTCCGGCAGAGTAAAGGTATGGCTGGAGGAACACGATATCCCGGACATGGATGGACAGATCATCATATCCAGATCATTCCGGAAGGGCCGGTCCATCTCCCGGATCAACGGAGAAGTTGTTCCGATCGGGCTTGTCAGGGAACTTTCTTCCGATCTGATTGATATCCATGGGCAGCATGAACATCAGTCACTCTTGTATCCGAAGTATCACCTGCAACTGGTCGATGACTTTGCAGGGGAGGAACTGGAGAAGAAAAAAGAGCGGTGCAGGATGCTCTATCAGGCGTACGCCTCTGCCTCGCAGAAACTGAAGGAAGCGCTGCGGGATGCGGGAGACCGGGCAAAGAATATGGATTTCATCAGCTTCGAGGTCTCAGAGATCGACGATGCAGGCCTTCACCTTGGTGAGGATGAGGAGCTGGAGAACCGCTTCCGTTTTCTCTCGAACGCCCAGAAAATCATGGAAGCGCTCTCAGTGGTCCAGCGGCTGACCGACGGTGATGGCGAGACCGATGCTTCCTCCCAGATCTCGAGGGCATCGGGAGAGCTTTCCGCCGTTGCGTCCTACGATGAAGAGCTGATGCAGCTTCAGAGCACCCTTTCGGATGCAGAAGGCATGCTCAGCGATTTCACACGCGCCCTGTCCGGCTACATCGACGCATTCAGCTATGATGAGCAGGAATTTTCGGAGGTCTCCAACCGGCTGGATCTGATCAACCATCTGAAAATGAAGTATGGCAGGACGATTGAAGACATCCTGTCTTACCGGGATGCGCGGCAGCAGGAGCTTGATCGTCTGAGCAATTTCGATGCCTATGTCAGCGGACTGAAGGCGGAAGTGGAGAAGAGCCGGAAAGAGCTGCTGGAGGTCTGCGGAGACATCACAGCCCTGAGAAAAACATCGGCGGAAAAGCTCACGGAACAGATTGTCCGCTCTCTGAGGGATCTGAACTTTCTGGATGTCCGGTTCGAGATTCATTTTGAGAAGCTGAAGGAACCGTCCGGCAATGGAATGGATGAGGCATCATTTCTGATCTCGATGAACCCGGGTCTTCCGCTCCGACCGCTTCAACATGTCGCTTCCGGCGGCGAGCTGTCGAGAATCATGCTGGGCATCAAGACCGTGATGGCGAAGAAGGATGAAATTGAGTGTCTGATTTTTGATGAAATCGATACCGGAATCTCCGGGCGGACAGCCCAGAAGGTTTCAGAAAAGATGGCGCAGCTCTCCAGGGACAGACAGGTCATTGCGATTACGCACCTGGCTCAGATCGCGTCGATGGCGGATGTACATTTCCTGATTGAGAAGCGCTCCGAGGACGGCAAGACGCACACCGGCGTTCGGCAGCTGACGGGAGAGGAGATCACGGATGAGCTTGCCAGAATACTTGGAGGCGTCCAGATTACGGATGCGGTGCGCGCAACTGCAGCTGAGATGAAGCGGATGGCAGATGAGAAGAAGAACAGCTACTGACGATAAAGGAGAATAACTCAGATGATTGAGATGATGGCAAAGAAAACAGGACGGCAGATTCTGGCAGCGGTGCTCGCAGGCGTGATGCTCTCCGCGACACCGGCATATGCAGCACAGAGTCAGACCACTGAGAAGGCGGGCAGCGCCGTCAGTGGAACCGTGAAGTTGCAGGCAGAGAAGGAACAGACAGAGGGCAGCCAGGAGATGCCCGGGGAAACAGACAGCGTATTCAGTGAGTCTGAGGCAGAGTCGGAAATTGAGGCGACGGTTGACCTTGACGCACTGAAGGAAGCGAAGAATGAGAACGGACTGAAGGCAGATGACTGGCTTCCGATCGGGTCGGTTGTGCTGCTGAACGGTGCAAACAAGTCCCTGATGGTCATCTCGAGATTCGTCTACAACGTTGACGACGGCAAGTATTACGAGTATTGCGGCTGTCTGTACCCGGAGGGTATCTCCGACAGCGAATACTACTTTTTCAACCACGATGAAATTGGTCTGGTGGTTCAGGCGGGCTTTGAGGATGAATATGAGAAGCTTTACCGGACAACCGTTCTGGACGGGATCAATGTCAGCCTGCTGAATCAGGAAACGGATACAGAGGCGGAATCGGAGACAGAGAGCTGACACCCGTTCACAAATTGAACACAGTTCCATAACAGGAGCGACACACAATGCGTTTACTTTAGACGTTGACAATTGTGTGTCGCTTTTTTGCCTGATCGACACAAATCTTCAAAAAATTAAAGGAGCAAAGTCATGGAAAAGGCAACGGTAAGAAGCAACAGAGCCGGGATTGCGAAAAATGTGGTTCTGGCAGGAGTGCTGTGCAGCGCCATCGCGGCATGGTCCTTCACATCGGTTAACGCGTATGCTGCCGGCAGCAGCACAGCCTCGCAGTCGGAGACAGAGGCACCGGCCCCCACTGTATCGGGAACGGACGTTGTGTTCAGCACGGATTATCCGGGTGTGTCCGTCAAGCCGGGAGACTCCACCACATTTTCACTCTATCTGACAAATGACGGGGACAAACAGGACACGGTTGAGCTGAGCGCCGCAGATCTGCCGGATGGCTGGACAGGAAGCTTCAAGGGCTCATCGTCAGAAGTTTCGATGGTTCATGTTGCGGCAGCGCAGACAAAGGAGGCTTCGCCGACACTGAGCTACGCACTTTCCATTCCGGAGGACGCGAAGGAGGGAACCTACAACCTGACGCTGGAAGCCAAGGGCGACAGTACCGATGCAAAGCTTCCGCTGACAGTCAAGGTTGACAAGAATGAGAAGGGTGTTGCAGCCGGCGAGTTCACGGCAGAGTATCCGGAGCAGCAGGGCGCTTCTTCCACAAATTTCAGCTTTTCCACGACACTGAAGAACAACGGCTCTGCGAACGCAACGTATGCGCTGGCAGCTGACAATGTTCCGGATGGATGGACCGTTACGTTTACACCGTCCGGGGCATCTGCACAGTCGGCTTCCGTACCGGTTGACGCAGGATCAAGCTCCTCCATCACGGTTGCAGTCACACCGTCCAAGGATGCCAAGCAGGGTGATTATGAGATTGACTGCACCGCAACATCCGGCGATGAGACACTGAAGCTGCCGCTGACCGTCACGGTCACGGGAACATATGGGATGACTCTGACGACTCCGTCCGGGAATCTCTCTGCGAAGGCTTATGCCGGAGAGGGCAAAAAGGTTACTCTCGAAGTTCAGAATACAGGAAATGTCGCACTGAAGAATGTCCAGCTGACGTCTCAGGCATCCACGGACTGGAATGTTGAGTTTGACAACAGTACAATCGACTCGATCGATCCGGGTGCGTCCAAAGAGGTAACCGCAACCATCACACCGGCAAAGGATGCAGTCATCGGAGATTATGTCACAGCGATTACGGCGAAGAACGATAACGCAAGCTCAGAGGCGGATCTGCGTGTTTCTGTCCAGAATCATACGGGATGGGGCGTTGTCGCCATCGTGATCATCGCAGCACTTGTTGTCAGCCTTGGGGCTATTATCCGCAAGTTCGGCAGGAGATAAAAAATGTCGGAAGATTATACAATCATCCGCACCAAAGACCTGACGAAGGCTTACGGCAGCAAGGTGGCAGTCAACCATCTCAATCTCAGCATTAAAAAGGGAGAGATTTTCGGGCTGCTCGGGCCGAATGGTGCGGGGAAGACGACGACGATACTGATGTTGCTCGGGCTGACTGAGCCGACACTTGGCAGTGCCGCGATCGATCGGCATGACTGCACGAGAGACTCCCTTCAGGTCAAGCGCATTACAGGGTATCTTCCGGACAATGTCGGGTTTTACGGGGACATGACCGGAAGAGAGAACCTCCGTTTCACAGCACGTCTCAATGGTGTGCCGGAGGGGGAGATTGATGGCAGGATCGATCAGCTGCTGGAGCGGGTCGGAATGACTTATGCCGGCAATCAGAAAACGAGTACCTATTCAAAGGGTATGCGGCAGAGGCTCGGGATTGCCGATGTCCTGATGAAGGACCCGGAGGTTATCATCATGGACGAACCGACCCTCGGTCTGGACCCGGAGGGCATGCGTGAGTTCCTGCAGCTGATCAAGCAGCTGTCTGTCGAGGATGGAAGAACCGTGCTGGTTTCCTCCCATCAGCTCTACCAGATCCAACAGATCTGCGACAGGGTCGGGATCTTTGTCGGCGGTAATTTGATCGCGTCAGGCAAGATCAACGAGCTGGGAAGGAAGATTGTCTCGGAAGGACATTATGTCCTTGAGATTGAGGTGGAGCCTTGCGATGATCGGTTCCTTGGCTTCATCGGCACACTGGACGGTGTGAAGAAGGTGTCGAAGGAAGGCGACCGCTTCATCATCGAGTCGGACAGGGATCTTCGGAAACAGATTACGGAGTTTCTGGGTGTGAATCACTATACGCTGCTCCACCTGCGTCAGAAGGGCGGAGACCTGGATGAGATATACAGGGTTTATTTTGAACAGGCAGAGAAAGAGGAGGCAAACCATGTCAAGTCCGGTAAAGAGCACGGCAGCAGAAAAAAAGTCTGAGGCCGGGACAAAAAGACAAACCTCCGACAATCGTGCCTGGTTCGGGATGAAGCCGAAGAAGGAAAAGGGACTCGACGCCGTGAAGGAAAAGGTCGACAGTGTTGTCGAGAAAATGGAACCCCAGAAGGATCCTGAGGAGGAAGCGGCTGCCGAGGAGAGGCGTCAGGTACGCTACCACAGTCTGGATGCGCTGTACAAAAAAGAACTGGCGGATCATATCTGCAGCAAGCGTCTGGTCATCATCCTGGTGATTGTCGCAGCACTGTCGATTGCGAGTGTGTACGGTGCGCTGACGGGGATCAAATCAGCCATGGATGCTGCGGCTTCGGGAAAGGGAGATTCCTTTGATACGACCTTCATGTTCCTGAAGCTGTATACGACCTCTGGTAACTCGATCCCGTCTTATATGTCCCTGATTGCGTTGATCGGACCGTTCATCGGGCTGATTCTGGGATTCGATGCAATTAATTCGGAGAAGAGCAATGGGACGCTGAACCGGCTTGTCTCTCAGCCAATCTACAGAGACTCCATTATCGTCGGAAAGTTTCTGGCGTCGGCAACGCTGATTACAGTCATGGTGTTTGCGACCGGTATCGCAGTTGGCGCGGCGGGCTTCCTTTTCTCCGGAATCAAGCCGGATGGGGAACAGATCACGAGAGTGCTGATCTATCTGATTTATACGATCGTGTATATCTGCTTCTGGCTGGCCATGTCGATGCTGTTCTCGGTGTTCACACGCCATGCAGCGACCTCCGCACTTGCATCGATTGCGCTGTGGCTGTTCTTCGCGATCTTCATGAGTCTGCTTGCGGGCATCATTGCGGACGGTGTGTATCCGGTCAGCACGGAGTATCAGCAGGCGGTCAACGCACTGAAAAATGCAAACCTGAACACAGGGCTGAACCGCATATCTCCGTACTATTTGTACTCGGAAGCGGCGTCCATTATCATGAACCCGGCCGCGAGAGCCATCAACGCGGTCTCCTACGCGCAACTGGTTGGAGCCATCAGCGGATATCTGTCCCTGGGTCAGAGTCTGCTTCTGGTCTGGCCGCATCTGGTCGGACTGCTGGCACTGACATTTGTCTCATTTGAGATTTCCTATGTCGGCTTTATGAGACAGGAGATCAGAGGAAACTGATACAGCGAAGCCACCGGCAGCCTGAAAAGGCTGCCGGGAGGCGGAAGAATGGATTTCTGTCTGTTGAGATGCCCACCGGCAGCTGATGAACCCTGCTGAGCCGTTAAAAGCCCTTGAACTGAGCCGTGAAATGGCATAAAATAAAGCGATGCATGGCGGAATGAAAAGATGCGATGCGATCTACGGATATGTGATAAGGACATAAGGAGGAATTTATATGGTATCAGCAGGCGATTTCAGGAACGGCATTACACTGGAGATCGATGGACAGGTTATGCAGGTCATGGAGTTTCAGCATGTCAAGCCGGGCAAGGGAGCGGCATTCGTCCGTACCAAGCTCAGGAATGTCATCGATGGCGGCGTTGTCGAGAGAACGTTTCGCCCGACTGAGAAGTTCCCGCAGGCAAGAATTGACCGCATCGATATGCAGTATCTGTACCAGGACGGCGACCTGTATAACTTCATGAATGTTGAGACCTACGACCAGATCGCGATCAACAGCGATATCGTCGGCGACAGCATGAAGTTCGTCAAGGAGAACGAGAACGTGAAGGTTCTTTCCTACAACGGCTCTGTGTTCGCAATCGAGCCGCCGCTGTTTGTAGAGCTTGAGGTCACCGAGACCGAGCCGGGCCTGAAGGGCAACACCGCTACAGGTGCAACCAAGCCGGCAACCGTTGAGACAGGCGCACAGATTCAGGTACCGCTGTTCGTCAACACGGGTGATAAGCTGAAGATTGATACCAGAACGGGAGAGTATCTGTCGCGCGTATGATGTGACAGATGCCATACAGGTTTTGAGGGATGAAAAAGGGGATTCGCGGATATCCGCGAATCCCCTTTTTTGAATAACAAACACACCGGACTTATGTGATATTTGCAATACAGAGCCATCTGATCAGACCGAGAATCATCAGATGGACAGGATAGAAAAGGTAGAAAAAGTACTTCAGCCGCAGGCCTCGCTTTCCATTGTACAGGTAGCAGAGAATAAACGAAGGCGGGGCATATGTTTCCCAGGCGATCGCGGCAGCACCTGCAAAGCACTGAACCAGCCGTTCCTCGTGGAACAGATAGAGGACAACGATCAGAAAAATGCCCCGGAAGCTGTAATCGGTCATGAGGCCTCTGGCAAATGTCATTCCGCACAGGGCAATGACCAGACGGAGCATCCTGCGGAAGCGGAACTGGTCCATCATCCAGATGGTCCAAAGGCCGATCAGGAGCGTAAAATAGACATTCTGTTTAAGCGGGTAGAACCAGCCGGGCTTGAGAGCCAGGTCAAAGGGAATCTCGGAGATCAGTGAGAAAACAAAGAGCCTCTCCATGTATTTGCGGACATCGTGTGTGTGATAGTAGCCCTCGACGATGAGAAAGCAGAATATGGGAAACGCTAGCCGTCCGATCTGACGCATGACAGTATAGACGGACAAAATCTGGTTGTAACGGACAGCGTTCGCCCGGATGGCTGGCTGATTCAACAGCTGCAGGACAACAGAACCGCCGGTATGGTCGATCAGCATCGTGATGCAGGCAAACAGCTTCAGCGTGCTGGAAGACAGGCCATACCGGGAGCCGGAAAGGCCGGCCATCAGCCGGCTGTGTGAGACACGTTGTTCCTCCATAGGAATCCTTTCGAAGTACCGGCACGTTCCAGTCCGGTCAGAAGTCAGAATGATCAGTCCAAAGTGTATCACCAATGCCGCAGGATGAAAAGATCCCACTGTGCCTGGCAAATTAGCGGATTGGTCATTATAATACAGGGTGTATCCGGAGATGGCAGAAGCAAGAATGTCCGCAGACGATGGCTGAAGAAGGACAGGATAGCCAGGAAAGGAACGGAGACGGAATGCTGAAAATACTTGTGACGAACGATGATGGAATCGACGCTCCAGGAATAGCGAAACTGGCGGCCTGCGCGGCAAAACTGGGGACGGTGACGGTGGTAGCGCCGAAGAGCCAGTGTTCGGGGATGTCGCACCATATTACACTGAACCGGCCGATGGAACTGAAGGAGAGGCTGGATTTTCCTGTGAAGGGAGTGAAGGCTTACAGTCTTGACGGAACGCCGGCGGACTGCGTCAGGTCGGTTGTCCACGGGATGCTTGATCCGGACGCCGGGAGAAAGGGTGCCGGAACGGAGGCCTATTTTAAACAGAATCCGCATTTTCCGGACATTGTGTTTTCCGGGATCAATGCGGGGGCCAATGCAGGCTATGATATTGTTTATTCAGGAACTGTCGGAGCCGCGATGGAAGCAGTACTCTACGGAATCCCGGCTGTCTGTTTTTCCCAGGAACAGGCGGGATGTGATGAGGCTGCAGACCGGTATCTGGATCAAATCGCCGGAGAGCTGATTCACAGACGGCTCCCGGCAGGGCAGATCTGGAATGTCAATTTTCCAGGAGTGGGTCTGAAGGCGCTGAAGGGAATCCTTTATGACCGTGTGCCGGACCACTGGTGCATGTACCACGACTATTATATCGAACATAATGGATACGTGACCGTCACGGATGAGAAACGGACAACAGGAGACAACAGGACCGATATCGGAGCCATTCTCGCAGGATACATTTCAATCGGAGTTGTATCCAATCCTGTCGTATGAATGGAATATCTGCTGTACGAATCCGCGTGCGGAACCTGGAAGCGGCGTTTTTCGGAAGATTCGAAACTGTGATTTGTTTGTGTACAGATTCCAATAGGAGATGGAAGGTGCTACAATGACCTCAGCAGACAGCGGATTTTGATGATAACAGGGAAGGGATGATCCGGATTAGGGCGCGATGACGCTCATATCTGGGAATCTGGAAGCAAGCAGGAGAGGGTGACAGGGAGGAGGTCTCGATATGTCATTGCTGGATGATCTGGGCGGAAAGCTCAATAAACTGACCGGAAAGCTGAAGGATGCGGATCTTGGAGACAAGATCAGTGAGGTGGGAAATAATGTGGCGGATGCACTGAGCATGGGGGCAAAGACTGCATACGGCAGGGCAAAGAATGCTGCCGAGGTCGGAGGCCTGAAGCTCAAGCTGGCGGACGCAAGAAAAGAAGAAGCCGCTGCGTTTGAGAAGTTTGGGCGAAGATATATGGAACTCCACGGGGAGGATGCCGATCCGGATCTTCTTGATGAGATTGAGGCAATCAAGGCAGCCGGAAGGAAAGTCGAGTCCATCCGGAAGTCCATCGAGGATTCCAGGGCTGCGCAGGCAGCTGCTGAGGCGGAGATGAAGGAGAAGGCTGAGGAACAGAAGACTGCCGGTGCGGAGGAAGACGCGGGGGATGAGTTTTTCGAGACGGTGACAGAGGAGGAGCGTCCTGCGGAGCATACAGAAGAAGGGGATGCAGCGGAAGAAAAGAGCCCATCGGAGCCTGAGAAGGCAGCCGATCAACAGCCGGATGATCAGAACTGAAGGCAGGATAACTATTTTGTGATGGCAAGGTCAGGAGTCCTTTCGAGTGGATTCCTGATCTTTTTTTGTGAAGGTGACCGCTCATCATCGAGTGCGGAGCAAGAGATGACGGCAGGATCGAATGCCGGGCAGACCCGGATTGCTAGCACTCACAAAATATGAGTGCTAAATTTTCCTTGACTTTTGTCTAAGGCAGAATTAGAATCTCGCATATAAGGTCAGGTTTGACCGCTTTCCAATTCATGAAATGCAGGAGGCGAAATCAATATGGAAACCAGAACAGGTAATGTTTCAATCAACAGCGAGAACATGCTGCCGATTATCAAGAAGTGGCTGTACAGCGACAAGGACATCTTCGTCCGGGAGGTTATATCCAACGGCTGTGATGCTATATCTAAGCTGCACAAGCTGGAGATGATGGGAGAATATCAGTATCCGGACAAGTTCAAGGATTCGATCCGGATTCTTGTCAATCCGGATAAGAAGACCGTGAAATTCATCGATACCGGCCTCGGTATGACCGCTGAGGAAGTGGAGAAGTACATCACCCAGATTGCATTTTCTGGTGCGACAGCATTTTTTGAAAAATATAAGGATAAGGCGAACAAGGATGACATCATCGGACATTTCGGACTGGGCTTTTATTCCGTATTCATGGTGTCCGACATGGTCACGATCGATACGCTGAGCTATCAGAAGGATGCGAAACCGGTTCACTGGGAGTGTGATGGCGGAGACACCTACACGATTGGTGATGGCGACTACAGCCAGGTCGGTACCTGCGTGACCCTTCATCTGAATGAGGACAATCTGGAATTTGCCAATGAATATCGCATGCGTGAGGTGCTGGAGCGCTACTGCAGCTTCATGCCGGTTGAAATCTTCCTGAGCAAGGAGGACGCGCCGCAGGAATACGAGGAAGTGAAGCCGGACGAGGTGAAGGAGGACGACGTTGTCGTCGGGCCGGTTCATCATGATGCGGTGACTCGTGAAGAGGATGACGGAAAGGGCGGCAAGAAGACGGTCGAGGTCGAGCCTGCGAAGGACATGGTAAAGATCAACAAGCGCCCGGTTTCCATCTCCGATATCCATCCGCTCTGGCAGAAGACACCAAGTCAGTGCACCGATGATGAGTACAAGGATTTCTACCGCAAGGTATTCAATGACTACCGGGAGCCGCTGTTCTGGATTCACCTGAATATGGACTATCCGTTCAACATGAAGGGGATTCTGTACTTCCCGAAGATCAACACCGAGTACGAGTCAATCGAGGGAACCATCAAGCTCTACAGCAACCAGGTCTTTGTCGCCGACAATGTCAAGGAGATCGTGCCGGAGTACATGGTCGCACTCAAGGGCGTTGTGGACTGCCCGGACTTCCCGCTGAACGTATCCCGTTCCGCGCTTCAGAATGACGGATTCGTGAAGAAGATGTCCGACTATATCGCTAAGAAAGTCGCGGACAAGCTTGTCGGCATGTGCAAGACAAAGCGCGATGATTTTGAGAAATATTGGGATGACATCAATCCGTTCCTGAAGTATGGCTGCCTGAAGGACGAGAAGTTTGATGAGCATATCAAGGACTACATGCTCTTCAAGGACATTAACGGGAAGTATTTCACGCTGAAGGAATACCTGGAGCACATTGCGCCAAAGAAAGCGGAGGAAGCTGCTTCAAACCAGTCAGAGGCATCCGAAAAAGCGGAAGAAGGAACGGTCGAGGGAGCCGGAACATCTGCAAAGACGGTGGAGTCAAAGAAGGCTGATGATACGGTCGATTTCACAGAAAATCCGGAGGATCTGAAGAAGGAAGCTGACAGCCAGAGCGATGAGGAGAAGGCTGACCGGATGGCAGAGGGCAAGACAGCGGACCATAAGTCCGGCGACGAGAAAGAAAAGCCTGAGAAGACGGTCATTTACTACGTCACAGACGAGGTTCAGCAGGGGCAGTACATCCGGCTGTTCAAGGAACAGAAGCTGGATGCAGTTGTCATGAAGATGAACATCGATACGCCGTATATTTCCAAGCTGGAGTCTCAGAACGAAAACCTTTCCTTCCGCCGCATCGATGCCGATGTCACCGGTTCTCTGAAGGAAGAGGGCGATGCCGACAGCCTGAAAAAGGAGACCGAGGAGCTTCAGAAACTGTTCAAGGATGCTCTGAAGAAGGATAAGCTGACGGTCAGAGTGGAGAGACTGAAGGATGAAAACATATCCTCTGTTCTGACGCTCTCCGAGGAAGGCCGCCGCATGCAGGACATGATGAAGATGTACAGCGCAGGATCCGGCAGCATGGACACGGACATGTTTGCCCCAGATGAGACGCTGACGCTGAACGAAAACAACAAAATTGTGAAGTATATGCTGGCTCATCAGGATGGAGCGCACGCCGGCCTGTTTGCAAAGCAGCTGTATGATCTGGCAGCGATTGCAAATGGTCCGCTGAAGCCGGATGAGATGGCGGACTTTATCAGGAGATCCAATGAGATGATGCTGCTTGTGGCAGAAGAGTAACTGCCAGATACCAGGATTGGACACCATCTGCCGGCGGAGGTCATTCCCCTGCCGGCAGGCATCGTCGGAATGGAGATTTCCTTTCAGAACTTGGTTATTGAAGTTCAACAGCGATGCTCCTTGAAGCAAAGAAGCGGAGCATCATGTCATCCCAGATCCGGTCCAGAGATTTATCAAGTGTAAAAGTCTTCAGTGAAACACCGCTTGTACAGAGAATCTCCTCATTCTGATAGGTGATGTTCAGAAACAGGCCGTTCACATCCTTCACTTTGCAGGAGAGACCGCTGGAGGCCAGGATGCTTTGAATGCCTTTGTCCGGCATCTTCAGGATGATCCGGAAGCTGAGCGGCGAGTGCTTTCCGCTGACGATCGCGCGTACAATCGGCCGGGTGCGTGCCCAGGATGGTTCCTGAGCGCGCATCTGGCCGTTTTCAGGCGCTTCCACAGGCTGCCCGCTACCGGCTGACAGATGTTCAGAAACCTGTCCGGCGGCGGGCATCTTTCTGTGTGAGGGATCCTGTCCTGAAGACAAAGGCACCGCTGCTGATGACTTGCCCAGGGATTCGCTGAAGTAAGCCGGATGCCAGGTTCCGTCAATCCGGAAGGTTGTATAGGTTGTAATTTGAGCTTCTCCGAGGATGAATGTATCAAAGACGGGGCGGGTGAAGAGCGCGGACAGAAAGGATCTGTTATCAGAGATTTTGACTGCAATCAAAGAATTGTACCTCTCAAACGGGTGATCAGCCCGCTGTGTGATGAAGTGGTTGTCAGAGTAGTGTAATGGTACTACACAATGACCGGATGAGAAAGTCCAATTTTAAGAAAGTTTGCCACTGGCGATGAGTTTTCTTAAGGTTGCCTTCGATCACTTGCCTACCTTGTTTAAATATGCGATGATACAGTCATCACTCAATTGTGGCTTCACACAGGAGGAGAGGATATGAGAACAGATCGTAAAAAAAAGCTGTTGCTGCCGCTGGCAGCGAGCCTGCTGATGCTGCTGATGATTCTTGAGGGATCACCTGTTCTTCAGGGCAGTGGATTCGGCGCGGTGACCGCGCAGGCGGCGCAGAGCAATCTCTACTCAGTGCATGTTGACAGCGGATATCTGGCGCTGCGTACGGCGAAAGCCTATGACTACAGCAATGAGATCGGAAAGCTTTACACAGGTGATCAGGTCCAGGTGACGGATGCGTCGGATTCTGTCTACTGGTATGTCTATGCGCCAGGCCTTGGAAAGTATGGCTATGTGAACAGCAGGTACCTGACTGCCGTCTATGACAGCCCGGCGTACAGCGTGGCGGGAGTTGCGATGACGGTCAGGGTTGACAGCGGTTATCTGGCTCTTCGGAAAGGAAAAGCCTACGATGCATCAAACGAAATCGGGAAGATGTACACAGGAGAGACCGTCTATGTGATCGATATGAATGACCCGGATTACTGGACGGTCTACTCACCGAAGCTGGGGCTGACCGGATACACGAATCAGCATTATCTCTATGCGGTGAGCGGAAATCTTCCTTCCTATGATGCGATGACTGTAAGAGTCCAGAGCGGGTATCTGGCGCTTCGCACGGCGAAAGCCTACGACGCTTCCAACGAGATCGGGAAGCTTTATACCGGTGACACGGTCTATATCGAAGATACAAGTGATGCCCAGTACTGGTGGGTATATGCGCCGACGCTCGGACAGGAAGGCTATGTGAACAAGGACTATCTGACCGGCGGCACCTTCTATACCTACTCGCTTGGAAGCTGGACGGTATCGGTTCAGAGCGGATATCTGGCACTCAGGACGGCAAAGGCGTATGATGCTTCCAACGAGATCGGAAAGCTGTACACAGGGGAGACCGTCGAGGTCATCGACGCATCGGACAGCAGGTACTGGTATGTGTATGCGCCATCGCTGAACATGTACGGATACGTCAATGCAAATTATCTGTACTGAGGAGACAGAGCAGTTTGTTCGAAGAGCATAGATCTGTCAGCTGAGGATACTCAGGCAGGCATGGAAAACCGGAGAAATCTTCTTGTAAATTGCAGTGCCATGAGCCTGTATTTGAAAGCATGACAGGACAGAAAATGCGCCGGGGCTTTTGCCCGGCGCATTTTTCCGTCTTGTAATTCCGGTATGCTTTCAAATGCCTTTCTTGATTCAGACACCCTTTTTCTTGGAAGAGTGGTACTGTTCATCACAATAACGGCAGCGGTAAATCTCGTGTTCCTCGTCTGCGAGGTAGAAAACCTGGTCCAGACCCTGCTCGATGGTCGAAATGCATCTCGGATTCTTGCAGTGGATGATGTTGACAAGCTTCTTCGGAAGCTTCAGCTTCTGCTTTTCAACGATACTGCCGTCTCTGATGATGTTGACGGTGATCGTGTGGTCGATGAAGCCAAGTGCATCAAGGTCCAGCTTCTCAAGCGGCGCCTCCACTTTGATGATATCCTTCTGACCCATTTTATTGGAATGGGCGTGCATAATCATGGCAACCTGACAGTCGAGACGGTCGAGCTTCAGGCGCTTGTAGATGTCCATTGCTTTTCCTGCCGGAATATGATCGAGCACAACCCCTTCCTGCAGCTGTCCAACACTTAACATACCTTCACCCCCAGTAATGTTAGAATCAATGCCATTCGGACGTAGACGCCGTACTGGACCTGACGGAAATAGCAGGCACGCGGATCGTTGTCCACATCGACTGAAATCTCATTGACACGCGGAAGCGGATGCAGTACGGCGCAGTCCGGCTTCGCAAGCTGAAGCTTCGCACGGTCAAGGATGTAGAAGTCCTTCATACGAATGTAGTCATCCTCGTTGAAGAAGCGCTCTTTCTGTACGCGGGTCATGTAGAGCACATCCAGCTCCGGAAGAGCGTCCTCCAGACGGATCACTTCCTTAAATGGAACATTGTTCTTCCGCAGAACGTCCTCCCGGACATAATCCGGAATCCGAAGTTCCTCCGGAGAGATCAGGACAAAGCGGATACCTGTATACCGGACAAGTGCAGAAATCAGGGAGTGTACGGTGCGCCCGAACTTGAGGTCGCCGCAGATGCCGATCGTCATGTTGTCGAGTCTGCCCTTGACGGAGCGGATGGTCATCAGGTCGGTGAGCGTCTGGGTCGGATGCTGATGTCCGCCGTCGCCCGCGTTGATGACCGGGATCTTGGAGACAAGGGAGGCAACGTAAGGTGCGCCCTCCTTCGGATGGCGGATCGCTGCAATATCAGCGAAACAGGAGATGACACGGATCGTGTCAGATACACTCTCGCCCTTCGAGGCAGAGCTCGAAGCGGCAGAAGAAAAGCCAAGGACCTTACCACCTAAATTAAGCATCGCAGTTTCAAAACTGAGACGGGTGCGGGTACTTGGCTCATAGAATAATGTCGCAATCTTTTTTCCTTCACAGGAATGGGAATACTTTTCCGGATTATGCTCGATGTCAGTCGCAAGATCAAGAAGCTGATCAATCTCCTCAACCGAGAAATCCAAAGGACTCATGCAGTGTCTCATTGATACCTCCGTTGCATTGTAAAGTTTCCTGCGTTTGAATCTTACATATCATACACAGTTCAATCCCTCCATGCAATAGAAAGTTTACAGGTTTTGAGCTATACTGGAAATCATCCCGGCGTCATGGAGTGACGTTCGGTTTCAGACAGGATTTCCCGCAGTGCACGGATGACGGAAACAGAAAGGCAGCAGAAAAAGGAATATGCAATGGGTGATTTGAAGGAATACCGCGCGGAGATTGACCGCATCGACCACGAGCTAGTAAGGCTTTTTGAAAAACGGATGGAAATCTCTGAACAGATTGGCGCCTATAAGATCGAGAATGGCGTCAAGGTCTTCGACAAAACGCGGGAGAGGCAGAAACTGGATGAGGTCAAGGACCTGGCACACGGCGATTTCAACCAGCATGGGGTGGAAGAGCTGTTCTCACAGCTCATGTCTATGAGCCGGAAGAAACAGTATGCGATGCTGGTGGAGAAAGGGGCAGGCGGACGGCTCCCGTTCATCGGAGTCGACAGGCTGGACACGGATCATATCCGTGTGGTCTTCCAGGGCGTCGAGGGGGCATACAGCCAGGCGGCCATGCACGCATTTTTTGGAGAGAACGTCAATAGTTTCCATGTCGCCAGGTTTCGGGACGCCATGGAGGCCATTGCGGAGGGCAGCGCGGATTACGCCGTCCTGCCGATCGAGAATTCAACAGCCGGAATCGTGGCGGATAATTTTGACCTTCTGGTTGATTTTGAGAATTATATTGTGGCGGAGCAGATCATTCCCGTTGAGCATGTCCTGATGGGGCTGAAGGGGACTGAACTTTCCCGGATCCGCTTTGTCTATTCGCACCCACAGGCGCTTGCGCAGTGCGAGAGCCTTTTCCAGTCCTATCCGGAATGGAAGGCGGAGCCTTGCAGTAATACGGCGCTTGCTGCCAGAAAGGTTGCACAGGATGGAAGGATGGACGAAGCGGCAATCGGAAGTGCATTTGCGGCCAGGAGGTTTGGACTTCAGATCCTGAAGACGCACATCAGCGATGAGGAGGCCAATGCGACCCGCTTTATGATTGTGACCAATCAGCGGATCTTCCGGAAGGATGCAAAGAAGATTTCGATCTGTTTTGAACTCCCACATTCATCTGGAACACTGTACAATATTCTCTCACATTTTATTTTCAACAATATCAATATGACGCATATCGAGTCCAGGCCGATTCCCCAGCGCAGCTGGGAATACAGGTTCTTTATCGATTTTGAGGGGAATCTGGCAGAGCCGAGTGTCAAAAACGCACTGAGAGGTATCCGGGAGGAAGCCATCAACATGAAGATTCTCGGGAACTATTGAGTCGGACGGCAGAACCGGATGACAGACAGGGAAACAAGAGGGCAGGATACACAGAAACACAGACAGTACACCGACTTAGGACAGACATAAAGACAGTGACAGGAGGACATGCATGCATGACGCAGGGGAACTGATCCTTTTCAGAGATACGGAGAATGGGTTTTTAAGCCGTCTGGCACAGCTGAGAGCAGCATGCGGGGCGGACGTGTCCTTTCAGACGAAGATGGATACACCGCAGAAGGCTTGTCAGCTCCGCCTTCAGTGCGTATCAGATTATACGGCGTTGATCCGGGATATTCTGGAGACATCGGAGAAGCGGGGATTTTCAGGCAATCTCTGGCAGACCTGCCTGACGGGGATTCTGATCTACAACGAGAACGCCTACTCGAGAGCCTGTGAGATCAGGGGAGCAGTGGACGGCGGTATCAACCAGGCGGCGCTGCATGATGTCCGCATCCTGATGGAGTATTTCCGCTATGATTTCACAGATGTTGAAGAAAGGCTGGGCGTCTCTCTGTACAGCCTGATCCGGGACTATGTCCAGACGGATGATGACCGAAGACTGTATAGCAGGAGGGTTCGGGACCGGATCCAGACGTTGTCCGGACGGCTTTCGGCAGCGGAGACACCGGAGGAATTCAAAGCCGACCTGGATTCCTTCTATCATGACTTCGGATGCGGAAAGTTCGGGCTCCACAAGGCGTTCCGTGTGATCCATCGCGAGGGGGAGACACAGTGTCAGATCGTTCCGATCACGAACATCGCCCACATCCGGCTCGATGACCTGGTGGGGTATGAGATTCAGAAAAAGAAGCTGCGGGAAAACACGGAGGCCTTTCTTGAAGGACGCCAGGCAAACAACTGCCTGCTGTTCGGGGATGCAGGGACCGGAAAGTCCTCCTCGATCCGCGCGATTCTGAACGAATACTATGACAGAGGACTGCGGATCATCGAGGTTTACCGCCATCAGTTCAAGGATCTGGTCGACATCATCGCGCAGATCAAAAACCGGAATTACCGCTTCATTATCTATATGGATGACCTGTCCTTTGAGGAAAATGAGACAGACTACAAGTATCTCAAGGCGGTGATCGAGGGCGGCATGGAAAAGCGTCCTGACAATGTTCTGATCTATGCGACGAGCAACAGACGGCACCTGGTGCGGGAAACCTACGGAGACAAGGAGGGCGATATCCGCCAGGATATGCACACCTCGGACACTGTCCAGGAGAAGCTGTCGCTCTCGCTGCGTTTTGGTGTTACGATCTACTTCGGCGCACCGGTCAAGACAGAGTATGATGGGATTGTGCTTGGGCTTGCGCGCAGGGCAGGCATCGATATGCCGCAGGATGAGCTGCTGCGGAGGGCGGGAAGCTGGGAGCTGTCGCACGGCGGACGTTCGGGACGCTGCGCGCAGCAGTTCATCGACTACCTGCTGTCAGCAGAGGAGTGAAAAGATGCAGGTCCCTGGATGTATGTCTGGTTCCGGAGGAAGCCGGGATTCAGATGAAGCCTGTCATGGAACAGATTTTATGAAGTTTAATGAATCGTGAGGGCAGAGAATGGCAGTCAAGTTATTTGCGTCGATTCTCATCGGATCGACAGAAACGGAAATGAAGCTTTTCCAGCTTTCCCCGCGGAAGGGGATGTTACAGCTGTCCTGCCAGAGCAGGCGGATTGACCTGGGCTCGGATGCATACGCACGCGGAACGCTCTCGACGCAGAAGGTGGAGCTTCTGGTCCGCACACTGAAGGCCTTTAAAAAGACGATGGACGGCTACCATGTGGACAGCTACCGGATGGTGGCGACATCGGCGATCCGTGAGCTGAGGACGGCGCTGATCACGAAGGACTACATCGAGAAGCAGACCGGGCTGAAGCTGACGATTTTATCCAATTCCGAGCAGCGATTCCTCGACTACAAGTCCATCGCGCTGGACACGGATTCCTTCGAGGAAATCATTCAGACCGGAACAGCGATTGTCGACATCGGCGGCAACTCCCTCCAGATTTCGGTCTTCGACCACGACAAGCTGATTACGACTCAGAATATCAGAGTCGGAAAGATTTCGACCAGGGAACAGTTTTATCCGCTTGCTCAGAGCAATGCACATTATGAACGCCTGGTGATGGAGCTGATGCAGCATGAGCTGGACGGATTCGGGAAGCTTTACCAGAAGGACCGGCAGATCACGACGCTGATCGCAACAAACCGGGAGCTGCAGGAGATTTTCCGCCCGATTGCCGAAAAGCAGAAAAGCTCCGTGATTTCCAGGGAAACCTTCATGGAGCTGTATCAGAAGGTTGTCGGGCTGAACGCGGATGAGATTGTGGCGCGGATCGGTGTTTCGATGGAGACGGCCATCTGTGCCACGACCTCCCTTGTCATCTGCCGCTCTCTGCTCGATCGCTTTGATTCCAAATCCGTCTGGCTGCCGTACGTCTCGATCGGGGACGGACTGGCGTACGATTTCGCCGCGGAAAACGGAGCGCTGAAGGCGCCGCATTCATTTGACGAGGATATCATCGCAGCATCGCGGTCGATCGCCAAACGGTACAAGTCGAGCTCGGATCATATCCGGGTTGTCGAGAGTCTGAGCCTGAAGCTTTTCGATCAGACGAGGCGGGTCCACGGACTGGGAAAACGGGAACGGCTGCTCCTGCAGATCTCCGCGATTCTGCATAACTGCGGCAAGTATATATCGCTGACCGATGTATCAGACTGTGCGTACAACATCATCATGGCGACGGAGATTATCGGACTGTCCCATGCAGAGCGCCAGATCGTCGCCAATGTTGTGAAGTTCAATACCGCTCCGTTTGAGTACTACGACGAGCTGGTGCAGGATTCCTCTGTCAGCAAAGAAGAGTACCTGGTCATCGCAAAACTGACGGCGATTCTGAGAACCGCGAACTCACTCGACCGCAGCCACAGGCAGCGGATTCAGGACATCAAGGTTTCGGTCCGGGACGGGAACCTGGTTATCACGGCGCTGACGGATGAGGATCTGACGCTGGAGCAGGGAACGCTGGCGATGGAGGATTCCCTGTTTGAGGAAGTGTTCAACTTAAGGACGGTGCTCCGCCAGAAGAGGAGGGTTTGAGATGGTCAGAAATGAGGCACAGGCTCCGGCAGGCACGGCAAAAGCGGTTGATTTTACGAACCCGGCCTTTTATACGAACAGGGAACTTTCCTGGCTGGACTTCAACTACAGGATCCTTGATGAGGCTAGGGACAGGGAAAACCCTCTGTTTGAGCGGCTGAAGTTTCTTTCAATCACCGCGTCCAATCTGGACGAATTCTTCATGGTGCGGGTGGCCTCGCTCAAGGACATGTCGGAGGGCGGCTATTCGGGACACGATATAGCCGGGATGACGGCAGATCAGCAGCTTTCGGCGGTACAGAAAAAGTGCCACGAGTTCATGGACAGGCAGTACTCAACGCTGATGCGCAGCCTGGTCCCGTCACTTCGGTCCAGCAACATGGAAGTCCTTTTCGACCACGAGAGCCTGACAAAGCAGCAGGCGGACTTCTGCGACCGCTATTTTGACGAGGTGATCTTCCCGGTCCTGACACCGATGGCGATGGACTCCTCAAGACCATTTCCGCTTGTGCGCAACAAGACCCTGAACATCGGCGCCCTGATTTCCCGCAAGCCCAAGGCGGCGCCGGAGGGCTCCATTGAGGCGATGGTACAGGAGAATCTGACCAGAACAGGGGAGCGGGTCGCGCGGAAGGCGGCCAAGGACAACGGCAAGGACAGCAAGGATGGGAAGGAGATCGATCTCAAGGACGGGACAATGTTCGCAACCGTCCAGGTTCCGTCCGTGCTTCCGAGGGTGATTGAGATCCCCTGTACGAAGGAAGGCACAAGAACCGGAATCCTGCTCGAGGAGATCATCGAGCGGAACATGGGAAAGCTGTTTTCTGGCTATAACGTTGTCTGTGCGAACGCGTACCGGATCACGAGAAATGCAGATATGACACTGGACGAGGACGATGCGGATGATTTGCTCGACGAAATCCAGAAAAAACTCCGGAAGCGTCAGTGGGGCGAGGTCATCCGGTTTGAGTATGAGGACGGGATGGACAAAAAGCTGTTCAAGATTCTGAAGAAGGAATTCGGAGTCGGAGCGGATGCCATCTACAAGATCAGCGGACCGCTGGATCTGACCTTCCTGATGAAGCTGTACGGGATGAAGGGCTTTGAAAACCTGAAGGAAAAGCCGTACGTCCCGCAGCCGGTCCCGGCGCTTATGAACCTGCCGGATGGGATGAATCTGTTCGATGCAATCCGGGAAAAGGATGTTTTCCTGTCGCATCCGTACGAAACCTTTGATCCGGTCGTGAACTTCATCAGCAGTGCGGCTGATGATCCGGATGTTCTGGCCATCAAGATGACGCTTTACCGCGTGAGCGGTCATTCGCCGATTGTAGCGGCATTGGCAAGGGCTGCCGAGAACGGCAAGCAGGTGACAGCGCTGGTCGAGCTGAAGGCGCGCTTTGACGAGGAAAACAACATTCAGTGGGCGGAAATGCTCGAGAAGGCGGGTTGCCATGTTATATACGGACTGGTCGGACTGAAGACGCACAGCAAGATCGCACTGGTTGTCCGGAGGGAGGAGGATGGAATCCGCCGGTATGTCCATCTGGCGACCGGAAACTATAATGATTCAACCGCCAAGCTGTACACGGACTGCGGGATCATGACAGCCAGTCCGGCCTACGGGGAGGATGCGACGGCCGTTTTCAATATGCTTTCCGGCTATAGTGAGCCGAAACACTGGAACCGGCTTACTCTGGCGCCGATCTGGCTCAGGCCAAAGCTGTATGCACTGATTGACCGGGAGATCTCTCACGCAAAGGCCAATGAGAATGCGCATATCATCGCGAAGATGAATGCACTCTGCGATCCGGGAATCATCGCGAAGCTGTATGAGGCGAGTGCTGCCGGTGTGAAGATCGAGCTGATTGTGCGCGGGATCTGCTGCCTGAAGGTTGGAATCCCCGGAGTTTCGGAGAATATCACGGTCCGTTCGATTGTCGGCCGCTTTCTGGAGCACGCCCGCATCTTCTGGTTTGCGAATGGGGAACATCCGGAGATCTATATGGCTTCTGCAGACTGGATGCCGCGGAACCTGAACCGGAGAGTCGAGATCATGTTCCCGCTTGAGGATGCGGACAGCGCAAGAGCAGCCAGACACATCCTGGATGTGCAGCTGGCCGATACGATAAAGGCACATGTGCTGATGCCGGACAATACCTATGAGAAGGTTGACAGAAGAGGGAAGGCGCTCATCGGTGCACAGGCAACACTGATGAAGGAAGCCATCGAGGCGGCTGCAGACCCACACGATCCGATGGCATCGAGAACCTTCACGCCTGCAGCGGCAGAATGAAAGACGAAACATCTGGAGCAGGGGACAGAACTGGCGGCAGAGGGAACAGGAGCAAGAAGGATGACGACAAGAGAACATACAAGGACAGTGAGGATCGGAGATCGCGTCATTGGCGGCGGGAACCCGATCCTGATCCAGTCCATGACGAATACGAGAACAGAAGATGTAAACGCAACTGTGGCACAGATCCACCGGCTGGAGGAGGCTGGCTGTGAGCTGATCCGCTGTACCGTTCCGACGATGGAGGCGGCGAAGGCGCTGGGAGAGATCAAGCGACAGATTTCGATTCCTCTGATTGCAGACATTCATTTTGACTACAGGCTGGCGATCGCGGCGATTGAAAACGGGGCGGACAAGATCCGCATCAACCCCGGCAACATCGGCTCCCAGGAGCGGGTGCTGGCCGTTGTCGATGCGGCAAGGGAGCGGGATGTGCCGATTCGTGTCGGGGTCAACTCCGGCTCGCTGGAGAAGGAGATCATCGAAAAGTACGGCGGTGTGACGGCGGACGGGCTTGTCGAGAGCGCGCTGGACAAGGTACACTGGATCGAATCGATGGACTACCGCAATCTGGTTGTCTCGATCAAGTCCTCGGATGTCCTGATGTGTGCGGAGGCGTATGAGAAATTCGCACAGCAGTCGGATTATCCGCTTCATGTCGGCATCACGGAGGCCGGGACGGTCATATCCGGAAACATCAAGTCGGCGGTCGGGCTGGCGCTGATTCTTTCGAAGGGAATCGGGGACACCATCCGCGTGTCGCTCTCGGGAGATCCGGTCGAGGAGATCCGGAGCGCGAAGCTGATCTTGCGGACGCTGGGACTGAGAGAAGGCGGAATCGAGGTGGTATCCTGCCCGACCTGCGGACGGACGCAGATTGATCTGATCTCCCTCGCAAACCAGGTCGAACAGCTTGTGCAGAGCTATCCGCTGAACATCAAGGTGGCTGTCATGGGCTGCATCGTGAACGGCCCGGGCGAAGGCCGCGAGGCGGATCTTGGCATCGCCGGCGGGAAGGGCGAGGGCCTGCTGATGAAACACGGGGAGATCATCCGGAAGATTCCGGAATCGGAATTTCTGCCTGCCCTCAAGTGGGAACTGGATCACTGGGAGGACTGAGGGCGAAAGACGCAGTTTTTCTGCCTGTGCGGAAGTGAATCCGGACTGCCGGGAAGGTTGAAGCGGAGAAGCAGAAAAGCTGGGATAAAGGAGATACAAGGGTTGACGAAGTCGTTTGAAGAGACATTTCCGGGCGTCTGCGCGGGAGATGAGGAACTGTCGGAGCTGTACCCGCACCTGAATGTGACGAGGGTCACGGTCAACGCGCAGCACACCACGCTGAAGGTCTATGTCGAGGCAGACCGTCTGATCGACAAGAAGGACATCCGCCGGATTGAAAAGCGCATCGACGAGGAGGTCTGCTCCGGAAGCGGGATGGAGACGAAGATCATCGAAAAGTTTCGTCTCTCGCAGCAGTACAATGCCCGGAACCTGATGAAGGCTTACCGGGCATCGATTCTGTATGAGCTGGATCAGTTCGACAAGTGTCTGGGCAATCTCTTCCGGCATGCGGACGTCACATTCGGGGAGGACGGGCTGTGCCATCTGGTACTTGAGGACACAATCATCGCCCGCCGCTATGAGGAGCAGCTTTGCTCGATCCTTGAGAAAATTTTTACAGACCGCTGCGGTGTGGACTTCCGAATGACAGTCGGATACAAGGAAGCCAGCACCGCTCAGAAAACCCGTCAGTTCCGGGCAATCCAGACGATGCAGAAGGCGGAGGAGACGTTGCGCGAAGCAGGCCTCCTACATAAAATGCAGGATACAGAAATTGCCGAAACCCGGGTGGATGGAGAAAATGCAGCTGCCGGGAACGGCGGGTCAGTGCCGGCAGGAGAAGGCGGCGCTGCAGGCGGCAGAACAGCCCAAGCAGCTTCGGGCAGCAGAACGGGTGGACTTTCCGGAAAGGCAGGGAAGGGCGGCCAGGGCGTCAGAGGCCGCAGAGGAAGAGGCAGCGCCGGTTCGCGGAACGATTCAGAGCGAAATGAGTCACTTGTCAGAAGCAGCAACCCGGATGTGCTGTATGGGCGGGACTTTGAGGATCTGCCGATCGAGATGAAGTCGATTCTCGGGGAGATGGGGGATGTGACGATCCGCGGACAGGTTTCGGAGATCGAAACCCGGGACATCCATACAAAACGCGGGAGCGATCTGACCATCCTGATCATCACACTGACTGATTTCACCGATACGATGCGAATCAAGATGTTCCTCGACACCCAGAGGGCACCGCAGCTGACGGACCAGCTGAAAACAGGGATGTTCATCAAGGTCAGAGGTGTCACGACGATCGACAAGTTCGATTCGGATCTGACCATCGGAAATATCTATGGCATCATGAAGATTGCCGACTTCCGGCAGAAGCGCAGCGATACCTGGCCGAGGAAGCGGGTCGAGCTACACTGCCATACCAAGATGAGTGCGATGGATGCCGTGTCGGAGCCGGGCGATCTGGTGAAGGCGGCAGCCTCCTGGGGACACAAGGCGATCGCGATCACGGACCATGGCGTTGTGCAGGGGCTTCCGGACGCTTACAAGGCGATCCCGGAGGATTCCGATTTCAAGGTCATCTACGGGTGCGAGGGATACCTGGTGAATGACCTGGTGGAGACGGCTGTCAACTCGAGAGGCCAGTCCCTGGAGGGCGATTTTGTGGTTTTCGATCTCGAGACAACCGGATTTTCGCCTGTCGAGAACCGGATCATCGAGATCGGTGCGGTCAAGGTCAGCGGCGGGAAGATCGTGGACCGCTTCTCCGAGTTTGTAAACCCGCTTGTCCCGATTCCGCTGCGGATCGAGAATCTGACCTCGATCAACGATGCGATGGTTGCGGATGCGCCCACGATAGAAGAGATCTTGCCACGATTTCTCGCATTTTCGAAGGACTGTGTGCTGGTTGCGCACAATTCCGCCTTTGATGTCAGCTTCATCGAAGAAAACTGCAGGCGTCTGGGGTATGATCATGATTTCACATCTGTGGATACCGTGGCGCTGGCGCGCGTCCTGCTGCCGAACCTCGGAAAATACAAGCTGGACACGGTTGCAAAGGCACTGAACATCGACCTCGGGCACCATCATCGGGCAGTCGATGACGCGGAGTGTACGGCACACATCTTCGTGAAGTTTGTCAGCATGCTGGAGGATCTGGATCTCCATAACCTTGACGAGGTCAACGAGCACTGCAGAGCGGACGAGCACAAGATCCGGAAGATGCCGACCTACCATGTCATTCTTCTGGCAAAGAATGAGACGGGCCGTGTCAACCTGTACCGCTGCGTGTCGGAGTCTCATCTGAAGTATGTCTCGAACGGGAAGCCGCATCTGCCGAAGAGCTTTCTCGAGGCGCACAGGGACGGACTGATCATCGGGTCTGCCTGTGAGGCCGGCGAGCTGTTCCAGGCGATCGAGCGCGGCGCCTCGGAGGAGGAACTGAAGCGGATTGTGGATTTCTATGACTATCTGGAAATCCAGCCGATCGGCAACAACATGTTTCTGACCGTTCCGAAATATGACAAGAATGGAAACCTCAGAAATGAGCCGAAGACCGTCGAGGATCTGAAAAACTACAACCGTCGGATTGTCGCGCTCGGAGAGCAGTACGGCAAGCCCGTGTGTGCGACCTGCGACGTCCATTTCCTGAACCCGGAGGATGAGATCTACAGGCGGATTCTTCAGTATGTGAATTTTCAGGATCCGGAGGCGGACAACCAGCCGCCTTTGTATCTGCGCACGACGGAGGAGATGCTGAAGGAGTTCGAGTATCTGGGGGAGGAGAAGGCGAACGAGGTCGTCATCACAAACACCAACCGGATTGCGGACATGGTGGAGAAGTTCTCGCCGGTCCGGCCGGACAAGTGTCCGCCCGTCATCCCGCACTCTGATGAAATGCTGACGAAGATCTGCTACGACAGGGCACATGAGATCTACGGCGACGACCTTCCGCAGGTGGTGGAGGACCGCCTGAAGAAGGAGCTGCACTCCATCATCTCCAATGGATTTGCCGTCATGTACATCATTGCCCAGAAGCTGGTATGGAAGTCGGTGGCGGACGGGTATCTGGTCGGGTCGCGCGGATCTGTCGGGTCGTCCTTTGTCGCCAACATGGCCGGCATCACGGAGGTCAACTCCCTGCATCCGCATTACCTCTGTCCGAAATGCCACTATGTGGACTTTGATTCGCCGGAAGTCCGGAAGTACGACGGTATGGCCGGCTGCGATATGCCGGATAAAAACTGTCCGAAGTGCGGGACAAAGCTTCAGAAGCTTGGCTTTGACATCCCGTTTGAGACCTTCCTTGGCTTCAAAGGAAACAAGGAGCCGGATATTGACCTGAACTTCTCCGGAGAGTATCAGTCGAAAGCGCACCATTATACGGAGGTAATCTTCGGCGCAGGGCAGACGTTTCGAGCCGGAACGGTGACGGGTGTGGCGGACAAGAATGCGTACGGTTATGTGCTCCGGTACTTTGAGGATCATGGGGAGAAAAAACGGCCGGCGGAGATCAAGCGCCTGGCGGATGGCTGTGTCGGCGTCCGGAAATCGACCGGGCAGCATCCGGGCGGTATCATCGTTCTGCCCTACGGAGAGGAGATTAACACATTTACACCTGTTCAGCACCCGCCCAAGGATGAAAACACGATCACGACGCACTTTGATTATCACAAGATTGACCACAACCTCCTGAAGTTGGATATTCTCGGACATGATGATCCGACCATGATCCGTATGCTGGAGGATCTGACCGGGCTCCATGCGACAGATGTTCCGCTGGACGACAGAAAAGTCATGAGTCTGTTTCAGAATACCAGCGCGCTCGGAATCACGCCGGATGACATCGGTGGCTGCCCGCTGGGCTCTCTTGGCATTCCGGAGTTCGGGACAGACTTTGCCATCCAGATGCTTGTGGACACAAAGCCGAAGTACTTCTCGGATCTGGTCCGAATCGCCGGTCTGGCACACGGGACGGATGTCTGGCTGGGAAATGCGCAGGATCTGATTATGAACGGCACCTGCACCATCTCCACAGCGATCTGCTGCCGAGACGATATCATGATCTATCTGATCTCAAAGGGACTCGATCCGGAGCTTTCCTTCACGATTATGGAGAAGGTCCGCAAAGGCAAGGGGCTCCGGCCGGAATGGGAGGAGGAGATGAAGAAGCATGGGGTGCCGGACTGGTACATCGGCTCCTGCAAAAAGATCAAGTATATGTTCCCGAAGGCGCACGCGGCGGCTTATGTCATGATGGCCTGGCGGATCGCGTGGTTCAAGATCTACCAGCCGCTCGCCTACTACGCGGCCTTCTTCTCGATCCGCTCGCCCGGCTTCGACTATGAGCTCATGTGCGAGGGACCGGAGGTGCTGGCACGGCATATGAAGGAGATTGAAGCCAAGGATAAGAATGAGCAGCAGCAGAAGGAGCAGGAGCAGTACAAGGCGATGAAGGTCGTCCGGGAGATGTATGCCCGCGGCTATGAGTTTGCGAAGATCGATGTCTTCAAGTGCAGGGCGACAAAGTTCTGCATTGTGGACGGGAAGCTGATGCCGTCGCTCAACAAGATCGACGGACTCGGGGACAATGTCGCAGCCCAGATCGTGGATGCCTGCAAGGACGGGCCGTTTTTATCGCTGGATAACTTCAGGGAACGGACAAAATGCCCGAAGGGCATCGCGGACAAGCTGGTGCAGCTTGGCATCCTGGCCGGGCTTCCGGAATCGAACCAGCTGTCGATCTTTGACATGCTGCCGACCGGAACGTAAAGGATGACGGCGCAGCTGGATAAGAATGGAGAATTGTATGCAGAGGACGGATGGGAATGTCATCCTGATCGGTTTCATGGGAAGCGGAAAATCGAGTGTAGGCCGGAAGCTTGCCGGCCTGCTCGCAGTGCCGTGTCTGGATACCGATGCACTGATTGAAGAGCAGGAGAAGATGACGATCCGGGAGATTTTTACCCGGATGGGGCAGGCGTATTTCCGGGATGCGGAAACCAGAGCAGTCCGCAGTCTGACAGGCAGAGAGGGGCGATATGTCCTCTCTGTCGGGGGAGGGCTTCCGCTGAGAGCCGAAAATCGGGAGATTCTGAGAAAGCTCGGGACAGTGGTCTATCTCAAAGCAAGTGTTCAGACACTGGCTGAAAGACTGGCACGGGATACCACGCGGCCCCTTCTGCAGGGAGAGGAGCCGCTGGAAGAAAAGATAACCCGGATTCTGAGTGAGCGCGAGGCACTTTATGAGGAGGCCTGCAGCCACGTAGTCCTGTCAGACGGGAAGAGCGTCCGGGAAGTGGCACAGGAGATCAAACGACTGATTACATGACAGCGTCGACCTCGTATTTTGTCACGCCCTCGGTGATCGGAATCAGGTTTCCGCTGACCTCCTTCCCGTTGACGGTCAGCTTCCGGATTCCCTTCTCCACATGGTCCGGATTGGAGATATGGATGCGGTACATCGCGCCGCGGAACCTGCGGCTAACTGTGTAGGAACCAAAGTCCTTCGGGACGCAGGGATCGATTCGAAGCCCGTCGTAATCCGGGCAGATGCCCAGAATATGCTGCGAAATATTGACGAATGTCCAGGCGGCTGTTCCTGTCAGCCAGCTGTTTTTCCCCTGGCCAAAATACTTTGCGTCGCTGCCGGCGACCATCTGTGAGTAGACATAAGGCTCCGTGCAGTGGATCTCCGAGATGTCCTCGATGTAAGCCGGGCAGGTCTTCTTGTAGATATCGAAGGCTCTTGTTCCGTGCCCGAGTACGGTCTCCGCGATCGATACCCAGGGATTGTTGTGGCAGAAGATACCTCCATTTTCCTTGTATCCCGGCGGATAGGAGGAAATCTCCCCAAGGTTCAGGTAATAGTGTGAGTAGGATGGAGCGAGGATCCGGATCCCGTATTTTGTGTCAAGATGCTTCTCAACGGAAGCGAGTGCTTTTTCAGCCTTGCCCTCCTTCACGCCGATGCCGGCAAGCACACAGAAGCCCTGCGGCTCGATGAAGATTTTTCCTTCCTCACATTCGTGAGATCCGACCTTCTGGCCTTTTGCATCGTATGCACGCAGAAACCACTCGCCGTCCCATCCTGCGTCAAGGACAGCCTGTTCCATCTTCTGCACCTCGGTCATGGCAGCTTTTGCTTTGTCCAGGAGTCCTCTGTGTGTGCAGAGCTTCGCATAGTCCTTTCCATATCGGACAAACATGCCTCCGATGAAAACGGACTCCGCAATCGGTCCCTCGCTCGGGCCCGTCGTCTGGAAGGATTCGCCCGGCGTGTCGGAGAAGCAGTTCAGATTCAGGCAGTCATTCCAGTCCGCACGGCCGATCTGCGGAAGCCCGTGCGGTCCCTTGTGGGTGACAGTGTACTCGAATGAACGGGTCAGGTGCTCGAAGAGCGGGACGCATGTCGCCTCGTCGTTGTCGAAGGGGACAGACTCGTCGAGGATCGAGAAGTCACCCGTCTCGCGGATATAGGCTGCCGTTCCTGCGATGAGCCACAGCGGATCGTCGTTGAAGCCGGAACCGATGTCCGCGTTCCCGCGGCGGGTCAGCGGCTGGTACTGATGATAAGCGGATCCGTCCTCAAACTGCGTGGAAGCAATGTCAATGATCCGCTGCCTTGCCTTTTCCGGAATCAGATGAACAAAGCCAAACAGATCCTGACAGGAATCACGGAAGCCCATGCCGCGGCCGATGCCGGATTCGTAGTAGCTGGCCGACCTGGACATGTTGAACGTGACCATGCACTGATACTGGTTCCAGATGTTCACCATACGGTTGACCTTTTCATCGCAGGACTCGACATGGTACCCTTCCAGCAGGTTCTTCCAGTATGCCTTCAGCTCCGCAAATGCTTCATCCGCGCCTTCCGTGGTCTGGTATTTTGCCAGAAGCCTGCGCGCAGGTGCCTTGTTGATGACATTCGGGGCCTCCCATTTCTGGTCCTTTGGATTTTCTGCATATCCGAGAACGAATAGGAAGGTCTTTGATTCACCCGGGTTGAGGGTCACATGAAGCTCATGAGCGGCGACCGGGTACCAGCCACTGGCGACAGAACCGGTGCATCCGCCATTTCGGATCGCATCCGGGTCGGAGGCGGGGCTGTAGGTACCAATGAAGGCATCCCGGCTGGTATCGAAGCCATCCGGCTTTGCGTTGACGGAGAAGAATGCATAATGGTTTCTTCTTTCGCGGTACTCCGTCTTATGATAAATGGTGGCACCGTCGATTTCAACTTCCCCTGTGGAGAGGTTGCGCTGGAAGTTCGTCATGTCATCCAGGGCGTTCCAGAGACAGAACTCTACGTAGGAGAAGACCTTGAATGACTTCGGCGCTTCAGACTCGTTCGTCAGCGTCAGGCGGTTGAGCTCGCAGGTATCATGAAGCGGCACAAAGTTCAGAAGGTCTGCCTTCAGTCCGTTCTTCTTCGCAGTGAAACGGGAGTAGCCGATGCCATGCCTGCATTCGTAGAAATCAAGCGGTGTCTGAGTCGGCTGCCAGCCTGGATTCCACGTGACATTTCCGTCCTGAATGTAGTAATATTTTCCATTAGAGTCCAGCGGCATGCTGTTGTAGCGGTACCGGGTGATCCGGAGCATTTTTGCATCCTTGTAGAAGCTGTATCCGCCGCAGGTATTCGATACGATCGAGAAGAAGTCATTGCAGCCAAGATAGTTGATCCAGGGAAGTGGTGTCCGGGGAGTCGTGATGACATACTCGAGGGCCTTGTCATCAAAATAACCATATTTCATAGGAGTCTCCTTCTCATAAAAGATGAAAGAACATTTGGGAAAACGATTAAGTAACCTGTTAGGGCCAGTATATCGCAACGTATTCCCGAATACAATAGAAAATAATGGCATATTTATGTCAATTATAGACAAAAATACAACATAAAATCGAACGGAATATACAAATCGAATGTTGACGACATGTATTTTCGCGAAAATGAGTTGTACGAAAACGGCCAAAAACCTATAATATAGTTACGAAAACGTTTTCAAGACCTGTTTCAGGCAGCCTGGCATTCAACCGGGCATTAAAGGAGAAACGCATCATGGTCTCAATGAAGGATATTGCCAAAAAATGCGGAGTGTCGGTCGCGACGGTCAGCAAGGCCCTGAACGGATACAGCGACATCGGGAAGGAAAAGAGAGAAGAGATCAAGCGGTGCGCCGAGGAGATGGGATACTTTCCAAATTCCTCCGCGCGTGCGCTGAAGACAAACCGGACCTGGAATCTGGGAATCCTGATCACGGATAACCTCCATTCCGGGCTGACACACAGTTATTTTGCGGCGATCCTTGACGCAATCAAGGTGACAGCGGAGCGGCGCGGCTATGACATCACCTTCACATCCATGTCACCGGTCGGCGGCAGAAAGATGAGCTACTATGAGCATTGCCGCTATAGAGGCCTGGACGGTGTGGTCATTGCGAACATTGACTTTACATCTCCCGATATCATTGAACTTGTCAAATCCCCGCTTCCGATTGTCACGATCGACTATGTCTTTGACGGCAGGACAGCCATTGTCTCCAACAATCAGAAGGGAATGCGCGAACTGACGGAATATGTCTTCTCGATGGGACACAGGCAGATCGCCTACATCCACGGGGACGACAATACGGTCACGAAGGAGCGCCTTGCAAGCTTTTACAGGACTGCGGAGGCGTACGGCGTGACCGTCCCTGACAAATGGGTGCTGCCTTCAAGATACCGGGATGTCGGGATGACGGAACGCCGGACGAGAGAGTTGCTCAGCCAGGACAGCCTGCCGACCTGCATCTTTTTCCCGGACGATTTTTCGGCGGTCGGAGGGATGAATGCGATCCGCTCGGCAGGACTTCGCATCCCGGAGGATATTTCCGTGTGCGGTTATGACGGGATCCCGATTGCCTTCGCGATGTACCCGAGGCTGACAACGCTCAGGCAGGATACGGCGACAGTCGGGAAAATTGCGGCGGAAAAACTCATTTCTCTGATTGAGAACCCGAAGATTGCTCTGATCGAGAAGATATCGGTCGACGGCGAGCTGGTGAAGGGCGACACCGTCCGGCGGATGCAGCCGTCTTGAATGTGGATATGAATTCTGATAAAATAACTGAAACTGCATACCTGCAGCGGATTGTTCCGGCGCTGATGGAGTGGTACCCGAATCATAAAAGGGATCTCCCGTGGCGGGTGCATCCGCTGCCTTATTATGTCTGGATTTCGGAGGTCATGCTTCAGCAGACGCGGGTGGAGACCGTTATTCCCTACTACCTGCGGTTTCTGAAGAAACTCCCGTCGGTCGGGGATCTTGCCGGCTGCCCGCCGGAGGAGCTCATGAAGCTCTGGGAGGGAATCGGGTACTACAGCCGGGCGAGAAACCTTCAGAGGGCCGCAAAAGTGGTGATGGAGGTGTACGGCGGCTCCATACCCGGGACAAAGGAGGAGCTTTTGAAGCTCCCCGGAATCGGCAGCTACACCGCCTCCGCAATTTCATCCATCGCATACGGCAGATGTGAGGCAGCTGTGGATGGCAATGTGCTCAGAGTTTCCACGAGGCTTCTTGAGGATTCCGCCTGCATCGACGAGCTGAGGGTGAAGAAGCGGTGGGAGGAAATCTGGACAGCGGTGATGCGGCAGTACCAGGAAAGTCATCCGGAGGAGGTATCTTTTCCGGGGACCTTCAACCAGGCGATGATGGAGATTGGCGCAACCGTCTGCGTGCCGGGCGGCACGCCCGTCTGCAGCCGATGCCCGCTCTCTGCGTTCTGTCTTGCACACCTTCATGCAAAAGAGCTGCTATATCCAGTTCGAAAGACAAAACGGCCGCGCAGGGTGGAAAAACGGACAGTGCTTCTGCTTACAGACGGCGGACGAATTGCCCTCCGGAAGAGGAACGGGAAGGGGCTTTTGGCCGGGATGTGGGAGCTGCCGAATGAAGAAGGAATGCTCACCCAGGAGGAAGCGCTGTCGTATGCTGAGGGACTTGGTCTGTCCCCTCTTCGGATCAGACCGCTTCCGCATGCGCGGCATATCTTCACACACATTGAGTGGGAGATGACAGGCTGGCAGGTGCTGGCTGAGACGCTCGAAGATTTGAAGACTTGCGGGATGGAACCTATCGGGCATGCCCCTGCTGCGGCGGAGACTGCTGCAGACAGAACAGGTTCTTATGGTTCAGGCAGCTGGGCACTGGTCAGTGTGCAGCAGGCCGAGACACAGTATGCCATACCGGCGGCTTTTTCCGCGTATCTGAAGGCTGCGGGAATCAGGCCGAAGGCAATGCTCCAGAGGGAGCGGAAAGAATCTGCGATTCCGGAAAGCCGGATATGAAGGCAGTCCTGGAAGCAGATGACCGAGGAATATTAAAATATGGGAAAGATCTTGACAGTGGCAATCCCCTGCTACAATTCGGCAGCCTACATGGAGAAGTGTATCCGATCGCTTCTGCCGGGCAAGGATGATATTGAGATCCTGGTGATTGACGATGGATCGACGAAGGACAATACACTGGAGATCGCGCAGCGGTATGAAGCGCGGTATCCTGGAATTGTGAGGGCCATTCATCAGGAAAACAAGGGACATGGCGGGGCTGTCAATACCGGTATCGAGCATGCGTCCGGAACGTACTTCCGTGTGGTTGACTCGGATGACTGGGTGGATTCCAGGGTGCTTCTGAAGGTGATCGCGCGACTGAAGACGCTTGAGAAGAAGGGCACGCCGATCGATATGATGCTGACGAACTTTGTCTATGACAAGGTCGGGGCGGGTGTCTTCGGAAAGCATGTCATGAATTTTCACCATGCATTTCCGGCAAACCGGATCATCAGCTGGGATGACATGGGGCATATGAAGCAGACTCAGTATATCCTGATGCACAACATTACCTACCGGCACGATATTCTGGTAAAGTCAGGACTCAGGCTGCCGCTTCACACCTTCTATGTGGATAATATCTACGCCTACCAGCCGCTGCCGTACTGCGAGAAGTTCTACTATATGGATCTGAATCTTTACCATTACTTTATCGGGCGGGAGGATCAGTCCGTCAATGAGAAGGTCATGCTGAGCCGGATTGACCAGCAGCTGCGGGTCAACAAGCTGATGATCGACATATTCACAAGACAGAATTTTTCGGGACTGGATAAGAATGTCCGCAAGTACATGATGATCTACCTGAACAAGATCATGACCGTCTCGTCTGTTTTTCTTCTGGTCGGCGGCACAAGCGAAGATCTGAAGAAGAAGGGCGAGCTCTGGGCGTATCTGAAGCACGCAGACTACAAGCTGTACTACAGGCTGCGGACGTCCTTCCTTGGTGTCTGCATGAATCTGCCGACGCAGCTTGGACGCAAGACAACAGTCCGGGGCTATAAGATTGCAAGGAAGCTGTTCAGCCTGAACTGACAGACAACAGGCCGGTGGTTGCATGGCCCGACGACAGAAGCAGCCTGTATCCGGAGAAGTGGATGGATGAGACGGCGCTTGACGCCGGGGTATGGAGGAGAAGATGAGCGAGGAAGTCAGAGAGACGAAGGAAAGCAGGAATTTCATTGAAGAAATCATCGACAAGGATATCGCAGACGGGCGCACAACCGAGGTATGTACCCGGTTTCCGCCTGAGCCGAACGGCTATCTCCACATCGGCCACGCAAAGTCGATCCTTCTGAACTATGGGCTCGCTAAGAAATATCATGGAAAGTTCAACCTCCGCTTTGATGACACGAACCCGACGAAGGAGAAGAGCGAGTTCGTGGAAGCGATCAAGCAGGATGTCAAGTGGCTGGGCGCGGACTACGGCGACCGCTGCTTTTTCGCCTCCAATTATTTCGAGCAGATGTATGAGGCCGCCGTCAAGCTGATCAGAAAGGGCAAAGCCTTTGTGTGCGACCTCTCCGCCGAGCAGATCCGCGAGTACCGCGGGACACTGACGGAGCCGGGCAAGGAGAGTCCTTACCGGAACCGCAGCGTGGAGGAAAATCTCGAGCTTTTTGAGAATATGAAGAACGGCAAGTACGCCGACGGCGAGAAGGTGCTTCGGGCAAAGATCGACATGGCTTCCTCCAATATGAATATGAGGGACCCGGTCATTTACAGGATTGCACACATCGCTCATGAGAATACGGGCGACCGCTGGTGCATATACCCGATGTACGACTTCGCGCATCCGATTGAGGATGCAATCGAGGGTGTGTCCCATTCCATCTGCACACTGGAATTCGAGGATCACAGGCCGCTCTATGACTGGGTGGTCCGGGAGCTGGAGTATCCGCATCCACCGAGGCAGATTGAGTTCGCGAAGATGTACCTCGAGAACATTGTCACGGGAAAGCGTTACATTAAGAAGCTGGTTGAAAATGGAGTTGTCGATGGCTGGGACGATCCGCGCCTGGTTTCCATATCCGGACTTAGAAGGAGAGGGTTCACGCCGCAGTCCATCCAGATGTTTGTGGAACTGTCTGGTGTGTCGAAGGCAAACTCCTGCTCGGACTACGCAATGCTTGAATACTGTCTCAGGGAAGACCTGAAGCTGAAGAAGCCGCGTGTCATGGCCGTCCTGGATCCGGTCAGGCTCATCATCGACAACTATCCGGAGGGACAGACGGAGGAGCTTGAGGTTGAAAACAACCTTGAGAATCCGGAACTTGGAAAGCGCCTGGTTCCGTTTGGGCGGGAGCTGTACATCAACAGGGACGATTTCATGGAGGTACCGGTCAAGGGGTACAGAAGGTTGTATCCCGGCAATGAAGTCCGCCTGATGCACGCATATTTTGTCACATGCACCGGCGTAGAGAAGGATGAAAGCGGTCAGGTCAAGGCTGTTCACTGCACATATGACCCGGCTACAAGGGGTGGCAATGCGCCGGATGGCCGCAAGGTCAGAGGGACGATCCACTGGGTGAATGCCGCGACGGCGCTGCCCTGCGAGGTCCGTCTGTTTGAGAATCTGGTCGATGAAGAGAAAGGTGTCTACAACAAGGAGACGGGAGAGCTGAACCTGAACCCGAACTCCCTGACCATCCTGAAGAACTGCTATGTGGAGCCTGCGCTGAAGGACGCGAAGGCACCGGATTCGTTCCAGTTTGTGCGGACAGGATTTTTCTGTGTCGACAGCAGGCTGTCGACACCGGATCATCTTGTGTTCAACCGGAGTGTCCCGCTGAAGTCTTCCTTCAGACTGCCGGCAGTGGGAAAGGCATAATCGTCAGACCCGGAACAGCTTATGTCCCGGGTCTTTGCGTATAAGGCAGGGATTTCTGGTGCAGGCTTTCTGCAAAATCAGGGAAGCGCTGTTGATCCGGAAACCTGTGCTGAATCAGGAGGCACCGAGAGCATTCAGGATGTACCTTGACGGGATTACTTCATTTATCTTTCAGGAGGATCAGCCTGAGAAGGCAGATATCATCTTTGTCCCGGGCGGGAATTATCCGGAGGCAGCAGAGCGGGCTGCTCAGCTTTATCTGGAAGGCTACGCGCCGCTGATCTGTCCAAGCGGAAAATACAGCAGGCTGAAGGGACATTTTGAGCTTCCGCTGCGGTCAGAAAGACGTGCGGAAGAGACAGAAGGCGCGCCGGATTGCCAGACAGAGTGGGAGTTTCTCAGCACGATTCTCCTCAGAAAAGGGGTTCCCGGAGAGGCCATCCTGGAAGAAAGCCAGGCCACCTTTACGTGGGAGAATGCCATTTTTTCGAGAAAGGTGTGCGAGAGCCGCCACATCAAGGTGCAAAAGGCGATTCTGTGCTGCCAGAACTGGCACGCCAGACGTTGCCTGATGTACTATGGACAGCAGTTTCCGGAGACGCAATTCTTTGTGTGTCCGGTGTCCACGAGGGGGATTACCAGGGACAACTGGTACCTCGATCCGGAAAGGGCTGACGTAGTGCTCTCCGAGGTGGAGCGCTGCGGGGCACAGTTTCACGAGATTGTCCGGCATTACCAGGAGGGAAAGGCCTACTGCCGTCCGGACGACTGGAAGAGCCCGTTTGGGCGTGAATGATGCTGATGCAGGATAGAGCAGTATTTCCGGAAGATCGGACTGGTTGTGGATGATGCGGTGCGGAAGGAGAAAGACAGCATGGGAAAACTGATTGCGACAGATCTTGACGGGACCTTGCTTCCGGAGGGAACATTTCAGCTGAATCCGGAATACTACGAGGTGATCCGAAGACTTCACGATGAAGGGCATGTGTTCGTTGCAGCCAGCGGCCGCCACTACTCGAGCATGCGAAAACTCCTGGAGCCGGTCTGGGAGGATGTGATCTTTCTGTGCGGAAACGGGACCTATGTCGCCTGCAGAGGTGTCTCGATGGCTGTGCGGCCGCTTCCGGACAGGCTGTATGAGGATATCATTCCGGAAATGAAGAAAAACGGAATTTTCACCTGCGCCGATACACCGGATGCGATGTGGACGGACAGTGACAGCGAGATGTTCCAGAGGAGGCTCAGCGGAGGGTACCAGGTCAACCTGAAGCGGATCGATGATCTGCGGCAGCTTCGCGATGGGAACGCACAGCCATCCGCGGACGGACTGCATGACCGCGGCGTTCTGAAGTGCGCCATGTACACCGAGAAGGATGCGGCACCGATGGCAGAGCGTTTCAAACAGCGCTTCGGCCACCAGGCTCACATCATGACAGCCGGAGAACGGTGGGTGGACTGTGTGCCTCTGGGCGTGGACAAGGGAACGGCCCTGTCCCAGATCCAGCAACAGCTCGGCTTCAGCCGGGAGGACACGGTGGCATTCGGCGACAACGGCAACGACGTCGGTATGCTGAACTGCGCAGGGGAGAGCTACTGTGTGGCGGGCGGCCGTGACGAGGCAAAGAGGGCTGCAAAGCACGTGATCGGAAGGATGGAGGATGATGCTGTCCTGGATGTGCTGAAGCGTTTCCTCGCCTGAGAGAGGTGCAGCAGGAAACCTTCTGAACCGGCTCGGAATCATGCAGAGATGTGTTTTCATAAAGGAGGAACAAGGATGGAGAGCCCTGTGCTTCTGATTTACCACATGCAGCAGCCGAGGCAGGCGGCACTGGAGGCAGTCTGCGCGGCCATGAAGATCCGGCCTGTCATCGTCAGTGATGGTGACGGAAGGGTGCCGGTCGGCCTTCTGACCCGCTCGGAGAACCCGATTCGCGTTATCCGGGAGGCTGAAAGGCGTGGAGCCTTTGAGGGGGTCATTGACGAGGAAATGATCATTATGGCCGGATTTGACGACGCTCTGCTGACTTCATTTCTGAGCACGCTGAGAGAGCAGGGGCTGGTGATTGCCCTGAAGGCGATCGAGACGGATGAGAACCGGTACTGGAACGGTGAGATGCTGCAGGATGAGCTGAAGAAGGAACGGGAGTCCTTTCGTGGCAGATAAGGAGCAGCCATCAGAATCTATTCGGAGGTGAAGTATGGAAACGAGCGACAGAAAAACATCCCTGGTCATCATGGCGGCAGGTCTTGGCAGCCGGTTCGGGAAAGGCATCAAGCAGCTGACATCCTTTGGCCCGTCAGGAGAGATCATCATGGATTACTCCATCTATGATGCACTCCAGGCAGGGTTTGACAAGGTTGTCTTCATCCTGCGCCGGGATCTGGCGGATGAGTTTCGGGAGATTATCGGCAGACGGATCGAGAAGCAGGTGGAGGTTGCCTATGCTTTTCAGAATATAGAAGACCTGCCGGAGGGATTCTGCGTTCCGGCGGGACGCGTCAAGCCCTGGGGGACAGGTCAGGCAATCCTGGCGGCCAGAGATGTCATTGACGAGCCATTCTGCGTCATCAATGCAGATGATTACTACGGCAGGACTTCCTTCAGGAAGATTCATGATTATCTGACAGCCACACCGTGCCGGACAGGGATTCACCAGCCATACCGCATCAGCATGGCGGGCTTTGTCCTGAACAATACACTGTCGGAGCATGGCGGTGTGACCAGGGGACTCTGTGAGGTCGATGAGGCGGGCCGGCTTGAACAGATCATCGAGACAAAGAACATCATCCGGCACGCGGGAGGTGCAGCTGTCCTGTACCAGGACGGCACGATGAAGGTGCTGAACCCGGATATGCCCGTTTCCATGAACATGTGGGGCTTCCAGCCGGATTTTATCGATGAGCTGAAGGCAGCCTTCCCGGTCTTTCTGAGGGAACACACCGGGATGAAGGATGAGCAGACAGCGGAGTTTCTGCTTCCGACCATCGTCGGAGGACTGCTCCGGCAGCAGAAGGCGCTGATCGACGTCCTGCCGATATCAGATCACTGGTTTGGCGTTACCTACCAGGAGGATGTCCCGGCCGTGAAGGAGAGTTTCCGAAAGCTGATCGCGGAAGGCCAGTATCCGGAGAGACTCTGGGGCTGACGAGAAGAAAGAAAAGAGGCAGATGAAGAATGACTGCTCATTCTTCATCTGCCTCTTATTCATTGAAGTGTGTTTTTGCTCTGAACTTCATCCCAACACATCGCTATTTAACGACAGTCGTTCGGATTCGTACAATCAATCGAGGTGATCAGACTCGAACTGACGGCCTCTGGTCCCCCAGACCAGCGCCCTAACCATCTGGGCCACACCTCGTGAAACACATTGTTCATTATATAACAGAAAATTTCATTTGAAAAGACCGGTTTTCTTTCCATGCTCTTGTACATATGTTATGATAAAGACAAAAACAGCGCGCCCTGCGGAAACCTGTGGGCGCTGACAACCTGTCAGATCGGATCACAATCAGGAAAGGCGGAGATGAGATGAGTTTTCTTGTAGTGATGGACAGTTGCGGGGAATTAACAGAGGATATGAAGGAAAGCGGGCATTTTGCGTCGGTTCCTTTTCTGATCGATATTGCCGGATCTCATTTTGTGGACAATGAGCGGTTCGATATGAAGCGGTTTCTGCGGCTTGTAAAGGAAAGCCCGACGGTAGCAAGAACCGCCTGTCCGTCGCCGGAGCGGTTTCGGAAGTTGTTCTCGCCGGAGGCGGAGAGAATTTATGTCGTGACCATCTCCGCCGAATTGTCCGGATCCTATAACAGTGCGAAGCTTGCTCAGGATATGGAGGATGAGGATCATCCGGACAGAATGATTCATGTCTTCAACTCAAAGTCGGCATCCATCGGGGAGACGCTGATTGCCCGGAAAATCTGGGAGTGTGAAAAGGAAGGTTTCAGCTTTGAGCATACCATTGAGATCGTGGAGGCCTATATTGAGAGTCAGGTGACGTGGTTTGTGCTGGAGACCCTCGATACACTCCGGAAGAACGGCCGTCTGTCGAACTTCAAGGCAGCGCTTGCGACGGCGCTCAAGATCAAGCCGATCTGTTCCTCCACCCCGGAGGGGACGATTCAGCAGGCCGGTCAGGCGCGCGGGATCAACAAGGCGCTTGTCCGGATGGTGGAAATGGCGGCGGAGGCAGCGGGCCATGCTGAACAGAAGGAGATTGCCGTCTCCTATGTCGAGTGCCCTGAGCGGGGACAGATGGTGCTGGACGCGCTGAAGGAGCGGATTCCGGCGAAAAATTATATCCTTCTTCCCGCCAGCGGACTGACGGCAACCTATGCGAACGAGGGCGGCATCATCGTCGTCGTGTGATGTGCGGAGAATCAGGGTGGTACACAGGTGCCTTGTCATCAAAGCCGCCATGGTTGTATAATGTAACCATATTTTGAGGCGAGGGAAGGCCGCCTCTGGACAGGAGAGTGTGAAGCAATGAGTCAGGAAAAAGTCGACCGCTATAAGGAGCAGAAGAAAAACCGCAAGAAGATCATGAAGAAGGAGAAGCTCGAGAGAGCTCTTATGAAGCTGCTTGGCGGTGTTGTCTGTGCAGCTGTTGTGGTGTGGATCGGATATTCAGCCGTCCACATGACGAAGACATCCTCGACAGACACGACAGCTGAGACGACAGGCTATGTGATTGACACATCGGCCATTGATTCGTATCTGCAGAGTCTGCAGACAAATTGAGACAGGCTCGTTCGGATATCAGAGTGCGGAAGTTATAGGGAATCGAACCGGGCAGACATGCGCGGCAGCGATTCGAGAACAGCCAAAAGAAACCGGAGCGCCATCAGCGCCCCGGTTTCTTCATGCTTCCTTCAAAATAGGATTTTACTTGTCAGAGCTTTTTGCGCTCTTCTGCATCTCACTGACCATGCCCTGAATTTTACTGTCGAAGTTCGACTTCGCGACCTCCTGAAGCTTCATCGCACGCACCTTCAGCGGCAGACCAAACAAGGTGATGAAGCCTTCCGCGTCGTGATGATCGTACAGATCGCCGGTCGTGAAGGACGCCAGAGACTCGTTGTAGAGGCTGTACGGGGAAGTGGTGCCGTTCTTGATGATGTTGCCCTTGTACAGCTTCATTTTCACTTCACCGGTCACAAACTGCTGTGTGGACTCGACGAATGCCTGGATGGCCTCACGCAGCGGGGTGAACCACTTGCCCTCGTAGACGGTCTGGGCAAGCTGGCTTGCCAGCTTCTTCTTGTTCTCCATGGTCTCACGGTCAAGGCAGAGCTCCTCGAGCTGGTCGTGCGCCGCCATCAGGATGGTTCCGCCCGGCGTCTCATATACGCCGCGGCTCTTCATGCCGACGACACGGTTCTCGACGATATCGACGATTCCGATTCCGTTCTCACCGCCGAGCTTGTTCAGCGTCCGGATGACATCAGATACTTTCATCTTCTGCCCGTTGACAGCGACCGGGATGCCTTTCTCAAATGTAATGGAAACCTCTGTTTCCTTGTCCGGCGCTTCCTGCGGTGTGACCGACAATACCAGAAGGCTGGAATAGTTCGGGGCCTTGGACGGATCCTCGAGCTCGAGACCCTCATGGGAAATGTGCCAGAGGTTCCTGTCACGGGAGTAGCCCTTGCCCATCGACCACGGAAGATTGATGCCGTGCGCCTTGCAGTATTCAATCTCGGCCTCACGGCTGTCCATCTGCCACTTGTCCGTCATGCGCCACGGTGCGATGACCTTGATGTCCGGTGCAAGTGCCTTGATACCGAGCTCGAACCGGATCTGGTCGTTGCCCTTGCCGGTTGCACCATGACAGATGGCGACGGCGTTCTCCTTGCGGGCGATCTCGACAAGCTTCTTGGCAATTGCCGGGCGTGCCATCGAGGTGCCGAGCAGATAGCTGTGCTCATAGACAGCGCCTGCCTCCACACACGGCATGATGAAGTTGTCGCAGAAGTCGTCGACGATGTCTTCAATGTAAAGCTTGGAGGCTCCGCAGGCTTTTGCGCGTTCTTCCAGTCCGTCAAGCTCTTCCTCCTGACCGACGTCCACGCAGCAGCAGATGACCTCGTAGTCAAATGTCTCCTTCAGCCATGGAATCATGGCAGTCGTATCAAGACCGCCTGAGTAAGCAAGAACAACCTTTTCCTTCGACATATGTAGAACCTCCATAAAAACAGATGTATGACAGCTGGTTTCTGTTCAATTGCTGCCGGTAGATACAGGCTTCCACCTGTCCGACCGTTGGCAGTACTATATCGCAATTCGAATATATATGCAACACTAAATCGGAATATTCATGTATTATTCACGGTACAACGGTGATATATGCATAAATTGCATATTATTACATGATTGCATCTTTACACAGGCCGGTCGCTGGTGTAGGATAAGGAACAGTTCAGGTATGAATGGATATTCTATAGAAAGCAGGGACATTTCAATATGATCAAGGCGGGAATCATCGGTTCAACCGGATATGCCGGCGCAGAGCTTGTCAGGCTTCTTCTTCAGCATCCGGAAGCAGAGATTGTCTGGTACGGATCCAGAAGTTACACCGGTCAGAAATATGCAGATATATACAGAAACATGTTTCAGATTGTCGACGCGGACTGCCTGGGAGATGATCTGGATGAGCTTGCGAAGCAGGCTGACGTCATTTTCACGGCAACACCCCAGGGTTTCTGCGCATCGGTCATAGGGGACGGAATCCTGGAAAACACGAAGGTGATCGATCTGAGCGCGGACTTTCGTCTGAAACGGGTCGATGTCTATGAACAATGGTACCATCTGACCCATAAAGCGCCATCCTATATAAAGGAAGCAGTCTACGGACTTTGTGAGATCAACCGGGACAAGATCGCCGGAGCCCGTCTCATCGCCAATCCGGGCTGCTACACGACCACCTCCATCCTGACGCTCTATCCGCTCGTGAAGGAAGGGCTGATCGACCTGAAATCGATCATTGTCGATGCTAAGTCTGGAACGTCAGGCGCGGGCAGAGGGGCGAAGGTTCCGAACCTTTTCTGCGAGGTCAACGAAAGCATCAAGCCATATGGGGTCACGACGCACCGGCACACACCGGAGATCGAGGAGCAGCTGTCCTATGCGGCCGGGCTTGACTATATGGGGGGAGAGAGCATCCTGATCAACTTCACGCCGCATCTTGTGCCGATGAACAGAGGAATTCTGGCGACCTGCTATGCCAGCCTGAAGGAGGGCGTGTCCGAAGAAATGATCGGCAGGGCGTATCAGAAATACTATGGGAACGAAACATTCATCCGCCTGCTCGGTGCAGGGCAGTTCCCGGAGACCAGATGGGTGGAAGGCAGCAATTTCGTCGATATCGGGTATAAGGCGGATCCCAGGACGGGCAGGGTGATAGCGGTCGGTGCGCTCGACAACCTGGTCAAGGGTGCTGCGGGGCAGGCCGTCCAGAACATGAACATTCTGTTCGGGCTGCCGGAGGATACCGGACTGAAGCTTGTCCCTGTATTCCCGTGAGCCGACAGAGAATCTGAAGGGATTTTAAAAGAAGGGCCAGGCGCTGCATGCAGCCGGAATCGCTCTGTGATGTGTGCAGGAAGCGTAACAGGGACAGCCTGACAGAAGGAAGGAGAAGAACAGTACATGGAGATCAGAGAGGGCGGCGTTACATCCGCAAAGGGCTTTCGTGCAGCATCGGTCTGCGCCGGGTTCAAGAAGGGCAGAAAAGACATGTCCATGATCGTCTCGGAGGTTCCGTTTCACCTTGCAGGGACCTTCACGACGAACCTTGTCAAGGCTGCACCGGTGATCTGGGACAGAGTGATCGTGCAGACGAAGGGGACAGCGCAGGCGGTCGTCATGAACAGCGGCGTTGCGAATGCCTGCACGGGAAAGGAAGGCGATGAAGCCTGCGCAGGGACAGCTTCCTATGCCGCTTCCAGACTTGGGCTTTCGCAGGAGCAGATTCTTCTCGCCTCGACCGGTGTCATCGGCGTCTCTCTCCCGATGGACAAGGTCGAGCATGGTATAGATCTGATGCTGCCGCTTTTGTCTGACTCAGAAGGCGCAGGCTCGGCAGCGGCGGAGGGAATCATGACCACTGATACCGTTCGAAAGGAGTGCAGCATCCATTTTCAGCTCGCTGGCAGGGAGGTGACGCTCGGCGGGATGACGAAGGGGGCAGGCATGATTCATCCGAAGATGGGTACGATGCTTTGCTTCCTGACAACGGATGCGAACGTCAGCCAGAAGCTGCTTCAGAAGGCGCTGTTATCAGCTGTCCAGGATTCCTTCAACATGATATCAGTAGATGGCGATATGTCGACCAACGACACCTGCCTTTTGATGGCCAATGGGCGAGCCGGTAATCCGGAGATTGTGGAGGAGGATGACGACTATCAGACGTTCTGTGAGGCAGTCGGAACAGTGACAAAGCATCTTGCCCGTGCGATGGCGAAGGATGGAGAGGGAGCACATGCTCTCTTCGAAGTCAAGGTACAGGGGGCATCTTCGAAGAAGCAGGCAGTGACGTTGGCAAAATCTGTTATTGAGTCCAGCCTGGTGAAGACTGCCATTGCGGGACACGACGCAAACTGGGGACGCATCATCTGCGCGATGGGATATTCCGGCGCTTCATTTGAGGAAGGAAAGGTTGACCTGTCCTTCAGAAGCCGCGCCGGGGAGATCCAGATTGCGAAGAATGGGGTTACGACAGGCTTCGATGAGGAGCTGGCCACAAAAATTCTGTCCGAAGACGAGATAACAGCGCTTATCGACATTCACGAGGGAACCTGTGAGGCGACAGCCTGGGGGTGCGACCTGACGCACGAATACATCAACATCAACGCAGATTACAGGTCCTGACGGCAGAAATCGCGTTATCATGGCATGGAACGAACCCGAGGGATCATCAATAAGAGGTAGATTCGATGGAAGAGATTCATTCAGAACAGCCGCTCGGCAAGGAAGAGATGTCCATGTACCTGGACAAGGCGGGAACGCTGATCGAAGCGCTTCCCTATATTCAGCATTTTCAGGGCGCGACGATCGTCGTCAAGTACGGCGGCAGCGCGATGGTCGATGAGAACCTGAAACGAAACGTCATCCAGGACGTAGCGCTCCTGAAACTGGTCGGCTTCCGGCCAATCATCGTTCATGGCGGTGGCAAGGACATCACAAAGATGCTTGGGAAGATCGGGAAGACATCAGAGTTCAAGGCAGGGTTCCGTGTGACGGACGATGAGACGATGGATGTTGTCGAGATGGTGCTGAACCGGATCAACAAGAGCCTGGTTTCTCTGATGGAGAAGGTCGGGGTGAAGGCCTGCGGTGTCTCCGGCAAGGACGGAAGCCTTCTTCAGGTGTCGAGAAAAATGCCGGACGGGGAGGACATCGGTTATGTCGGGGATATCGAGCGTGTCAACACGGAGCTGCTCGATACACTGCTGGACAATGACTTTGTTCCGGTCGTCTGTCCGATCGGGTATGACGCGGTCTACCATTCCTATAACATCAATGCGGACGATGCGGCCTGCGCAATTGCGAAAGCGATGAAGGCGAAGAAACTGGTGTTTCTGTCTGATATCAAGGGCGTCTATGCTGATCCGGATGATCCATCGACGCTGATCTCGGAAATGACGGTCGAGCAGACGCTTTCGTTCATGGCAGGCGGACATGCCGGTGGCGGGATGCTGCCGAAGCTTCAAAACTGTGTGGATGCCATCGAGGCGGGCGTCGCACGGGTCCATATCCTGGACGGACGGATTCCGCACTCTCAGCTGCTGGAATTCTTCACGACAAAGGGAATCGGAACAGCGATTATCGGAGACGAGGCGGAAGGCTGAGCGGCGCTGCACGGGGGATGCGCTGCGGCTGCCGGGATATCAGGAGAAGAGGAGTCAGAATCGATGTCAGAATCACAGAAAATCATGGAAAAGACCGAGCAGGTCGTCCTTCACACATACAATCGCTTCCCGGTCGTGTTTGACCATGGACAGGGCGTGCACCTTTATGATGTGGATGGGAAGGAGTATCTCGACTTCGGCGCAGGAATCGCTGTCTTTGCGCTCGGTTACGGCAATCAGGCGTACAACCAGGCGCTGAAGGAGCAGATCGACAAGATCATTCATACGTCCAATCTGTTCTACCATAAGCCGTTGCTGGAGGCGGCACAGAAGGTGGTCGCCCATACCGGGCTGTCGAAGGTATTTTTCACAAATTCCGGAACGGAGGCCATCGAGGGGGCGATCAAGGCGGCCCGCAAGTACGCCTACCTTCGCGATGGTCATGCAGACCATGAGATCATTGCGATGGAGCATTCCTTCCACGGAAGGACGGTCGGCGCACTCTCTGTCACAGGCAATGCTCATTATCAGGAGCCGTTCAAGCCATTGATGGGCGGCGTCCGGTTTGCGAAGTTCAACGATCTCGATTCAGTCCGTGCGTGTGTGACGGACAGAACCTGCGCGATCATCCTGGAGACGGTGCAGGGCGAGGGAGGAATCCACCCGGCGGACCCGGCCTTTCTGAAGGGGCTGAGGACACTGTGTGATGAGAAGGACATCCTCCTGATCCTGGATGAGATTCAGTGTGGTATGGGAAGGACCGGATACTGGTTTGCCTGCGACGCGTACGGTGTAAGGCCGGATATCATGACGTGTGCCAAGGCACTTGGCTGCGGCGTTCCGGTCGGTGCGTTTGTTCTCGGAGAGAAGGCTGCGGAGCATTCGCTGGAGCCAGGTGATCATGGGACAACCTACGGCGGAAACCCGCTTGCATGTGCAGCAGTATCGAAGGTGTTCGATCTGTTTGAGAAGCTGGATATTGTCGGACATGTCCGTGAGACAGCACCCTATCTGGAGAAGCGATTGGATGAGGTTGCCGCGCGGCATGACTTTATCGTCGACCGCCGGGGAATGGGCTTCATGCAGGGACTCGAGCTGTCACCGGATCATCCGGTCGGTGAGGTCGTCAGGCGGGCACTTGATCTGGGGCTTGTCGTCATGTCAGCAGGAGGCAATGTGATCCGTTTTGTTCCGCCGCTGATCATCACGAAGCAGGATATCGACAGCATGGTGGAGATTCTCGAGAAGGCATTCTAATTCAGAGCATTGATTCGTCAGAGTGCCGGGGACGGTGTGAATGCTGCCATATTTGCAGGTCTTCCGGTGATGACGGCTCTAAAGGCTGTGCAATCTGCCCCTATTTCAGGACAAGTTCTCTCATGTTTGGTATAATAGTTTAAACACAAACATGGGAGGAACGACCTATGGAACAGGGACAGTATATCATGGCGCTGGATGCGGGGACGACATCAAACCGCTGCATTCTCTTTGACAGAAAGGGAAAGGTCTGCTCGCTCGTTCAGCGTGAGTTTCAGCAGATTTATCCGCACCCGGGCTGGGTCGAGCAGAATCCGATGGAGATCTGGTCGACTCAGATCGGTGTTGCGGCGGAGGCCATGGGCAGGATCGGAGCAGGTCCGGAAAATATTGCGGCGATCGGTATCACAAATCAGCGCGAGACAACGATTGTATGGGACAGGTATACCGGAAAACCGGTCTACAATGCGATCGTCTGGCAGTGCAGGCGGACATCTCCGATTGTGGAGGAGCTGGTTCAGGATGGGTTTGGAGACAGAATCCGGGAGAAGACCGGACTGATTCCAGACCCTTATTTTTCTGCCACAAAGCTGAAATGGATTCTTGACCATGTCCCTGGAAGCCGGGAACTTGCCCGAAAGGGGCGGCTGCTGTTCGGAACGGTTGACAGCTGGCTGATCTGGAATCTGACGGGCGGCGACGTCCATGTCACAGACTATACGAATGCGTCCAGGACGATGATGTTCGACATCCACAATCTTTGCTGGGATCAGGAGATCCTGGAGAAGCTGGGAATCCCGGAACAGATGCTGCCGGAGGTCGTTCCGTCAAGTTATCCGTATGGCAGGACGAAGGACTGCCTGATCGGTGACGGCATCCCGATCTGCGGGGCTGCCGGGGATCAGCAGAGTGCCCTATTCGGGCAGTGCTGCTTTGATGCAGGAGATGTAAAGAATACGTACGGGACAGGGTGCTTCATGCTGATGAACACAGGAAACAAGGTCATCAGCTCCAGCCATGGCCTACTATCGACGATTGCCGTCTCTCTTGCGCCAGGAAAGGTGCAGTATGCGCTGGAGGGTTCCGTGTTCGTTGCCGGAGCTTCGATCCAGTGGCTCAGGGATGAGCTGAAGATCATCCCCTCGGCGCCGGAATCCGAACGGTACTGCAGAGAGGTTGAGGACACAGACGGCTGCTATGTTGTGCCTGCTTTTACCGGGCTCGGGGCTCCGTACTGGAATTCATCGGCGAGGGGGATGATTGTCGGCCTGACAAGGGGAACAAACAGAAGCCATCTGGTGCGTGCAACGGTGGAATCTCTGGCTTACCAGACGGCGGATGTCCTGACGGCGATGGAGAAGGATTCGGAGCTTCAGATATGTAATCTCAAAGTGGATGGAGGAGCTTCCGCGAATGATTTCCTGATGAAGTTTCAGTCTGACCTTCTGAATACGGAGGTCACCAGGCCTGAATGCGTGGAGACAACGGCGATGGGTGCGGCATTCCTGGCCGGACTGTGCACAGGGTTCTGGAAGGATAAGGAGGAACTGCGGGAAAACTGGTCTGTCGGCCGTGTTTTTGAGCCCACCATGACGGAGGAGGAGCGGAAAAGTCTCCTGGGCGGATGGCACAGAGCTGTCGCAGCGGCGCTCGCATGGGCGGACTATAGAGCATGAAGCAAGGCTTCACAAATTGTGAATATTTTGTTAAACTGATGGCACGCATGGCGGGGAAAACCGGATTCCTGGTCCGGGAGGTTGTGCGGATTGAAACAGATATGTAAGAAAAGCGCGGCAGGAAGGTGCAGACTCCTTCTCATTCTTCTGCTTTCAGGGCTGACAGCTGGATGCGGAAGCGGACAGATGGTCGAGGTGACCGGAATCCAGGATCTGCCAACTCATCCCGTTCGGAGCACGGAGCATGAGGCTGCAGCAGAAGGTGCGGCAGCAGCGGCAGACAGTGTGACAGCGGCAGCAGATAGTACGGCAGCCGAAGATAAGGAAGCTGCAGCAGACAGTGTAGCAGAGGCAGCAGACACCGCAGCAGCAGCCGCAGGCAGGGCGCCCGTGCCTGACAGTGCAGCGTCGGACAATATGCAGGTGACTGCAGCGAAGATCGTGGTTTATGTGCGCGGTGCGGTGAACCGGCCTGGTGTCTATCAGCTTGAGGAGAATGCCCGGATTTTTCGGGCGATTGAGGCCGCCGGCGGTTTTCGAAGCGATGCGGATACTGAATGGCTCAACCAGGCGCAGCCGCTCTTTGACGGTATGATGCTCACAGTTCCGACAAGGGAAGAAACCGCGATTCTCAGGCAAGCCGGGCATACAGACAGCAGCGGAGTGCTCATTTCCGGGAGCAGCGGACTCACAGACAGCCAGGGGACGGCAGCTGGCATTCATCAGGGTAATACCGATTCCGTCGCTTTCAGGCAAGTGCCTGAGAAGAACGGAACCAGCAGCTGGCCGTCCACCGGGAGTACCGTGAACGGCAGCGGCGGAGAGACGCGTGTGAACCTGAATACTGCGCAGAGGGAAGAGCTGATGACGCTCCCGGGCATCGGAGAATCCAAGGCGGATTCAATTATCCGGTACAGGGAGGAGCACGGTGCGTTCACGTCTCCGGAAGAGATTATGAACATCAGTGGGATCAAATCGGCAGTGTATTCGAAGATCCGGGATCGGATTACAGTTTGACAAAGGCGAGGGCAGAGGCAGAGAGCATGGCAAAGAAGGTTCTTGTTGTTGATGATGAAAAGCTGATCGTAAAGGGAATCCGCTTTAGTCTGGAGCAGGACGATATGGAGGTGGACTGCGCCTATGACGGGGAGGAAGCTGTTCAGAAGGCAAGGGAGAACCAGTATGACATTGTTCTTCTGGATCTCATGCTTCCGAAGCTGGATGGCCTGCAGGTCTGCCAGCAGATCCGGGAGTTTTCGGATGTGCCGATTATTATGCTGACTGCCAAGGGTGAGGATATGGACAAGATCCTCGGCCTGGAGTACGGAGCGGATGACTATATCACGAAGCCTTTTAATATTCTTGAGGTCAAAGCCCGGATCAAGGCCATCATGCGCAGAACGCAGACAAAGGCTGCACAGGAGCAGAAGGAGAAGGTCGTTCAGGCTGGAGACCTTGTCATGGACTGTGATGCGCGCAGGGTGTCGATCAAGGGAAAGGACATCAATCTGACGGCAAAGGAATTCGATGTTCTGGAGCTGCTGGTTCTGAATCCGAACAAGGTCTACAGCCGTGAGAATCTGCTGAATCTTGTCTGGGGCTATGATTATCCGGGTGATGTCCGCACAGTCGATGTCCATATCAGACGGCTGCGTGAGAAGATCGAGGAGAACCCTTCCGACCCGAAGTATGTCCACACCAAGTGGGGGGTCGGATACTACTTCGCTGCTTCATAAATCAAGAATGTAACATAAGATATAAATGCAATGATTGCCGGCTCATACGATGTATGAGTCGGTTTTTTTTATAAAGATGGCCACTTATCATCGTGTACGGAGACTGCCTGCATAACGGCGCAGGTTACGCGATTAACCTATTGTGAATCGGGCATCTTTGAAATAACATGAAACAAAAGCGTGAAGGAGAAGTTTCATGTCAGAGAAAAGTTTTTTGCAGGATGTACTGCGCATTTCCATACCGGTGGCATTACAATCCATGATGCAGTCTTCCTTTTCCATGGTCGATCAGATCATGGTCGGTCAGCTTGGAGATAAAAGTGTTGCTGCGGTTGAAATCGCCGGGAAACCCAGTTTTATTTATGCGTTCGTCATTGGAGCCATCAGCACGATCACGGGGATTATGATCTCACAGTACATTGGCAACAAAAACAGAGAAGCAGAGGAAAAGAGCATCTGTGTGAATTTTCTGGTGATGATATTAACAGGGCTTACCTTCCTGTCTGTTTTCGGCCTTTTCCGGAATCCGTTCGTGGAAATGTTTACGGAAGAAGAGCAGGTAATCGCAGAGGGCAGCACTTATCTGGGGATTATCTCATGGACATTCATTCCGCTGGGAATCTGCAGCATCTTGGGGACGGCTCTTCGATGTCGGGATAAATCAACCTGGCCGCTTTATATTGGTATTTTTTCTGCTCTGCTCAATACAGGGTTAAATTACTGCCTGATATTTGGAAATTTTGGCGCGCCACGTCTTGGAATAGCAGGTGCCGCATATGCGAGTGTCATATCCCAGGCGGCCGGAGCACTGATATCCATCCTGTGCTTTTACAGATTATATGGACGGATTCGTATTTCGTTAAGCCTTGGAAAGGCAGGGTATTCGCAGTACTTTATGATGCTGCTGCCGATTGTTTTGAATGAGTTTTTCTGGTCTGTGGGACAAAGTGTATACACATATGTTTATGGGCACATGGGGACCAATGAACTGGCAGGGATGTCATTGACGGGCGCTGTTCAGGGCCTGACCATGGGAGCATTAAGCGGCCTGTCTCAGGCAGCCGGGATTCTGATCGGCAAAAGACTTGGCTGCAAGGAATATGACGCTGCCTATGAGGATTCCAAAAAGTTATGCGGGCTGGGAGTGGCCGGATCACTGGTCTTCACGTTGTTATTGATTCTGATAAGAAATCCGTACGTTCAGATGTTCAACGTATCAGGAGATGTTCGCGGAATCGGCGCGGATATTCTGGCAGCATTTGCGATCCTGATGCCTGTGAAGGTGCAGAATATGATACTGGGAGGCGGAATCATCCGGAGCGGCGGAAAAACAAAGTATGTCATGATGATTGATATGATGGGAACCTGGCTGATCGGCGTACCTCTGGCACTGCTTACAGGACTGTATTTAAAGCTTCCGGTTATCTGGGTTTACTTTATTTTATCGCAGGAAGAACTGATCCGTCTGATCGTATCTGTTTTTATGTTCAGAAGCAGAAAATGGATGCACACACTACAATAATTGGAGATGAGTATGTGGGATGAAAAGAAGATCCGGATTATTGATATTGCAGATGAATTAGGCGTCAGTACAGCGACTGTTTCCAATGTCATCCACGGCAAAACAAAAAAGATATCCGACGCAACGGTCAGACGGGTGCAGGAAAAACTCGTTGAAAGAGGATATATTCCGAATATGGCCGCGACGCTCCTTTCGCAGAACAATTCGAGAATTGTCGGAGTGGTTGTAAATAATCATCCGAAATATGAAGGACATGTTCTGGAAGACCCGTTCGTCAGCAGCGCGGTCAATGCGTTATCGGACACACTGGAAAGCCATGGATATTTTTTAATGCTGAAGAAGACAGGCAATATCATGGATATTATTCCCTTCGCATCCATGTGGAATATGGATGGAATGATAATCATGGGTTTTTGCGAAGATGAGTATCAGAAACTTCGTGACCGCATCAGGATACCGTTTGTTGTGTATGACGGTTTTTTTCAGAATGACAGAAACATCTGCAATCTGCTGCTGGATAATTATGACGGAGGAAGGCAGGTCGGCGCGTTCTTCAGGGAAAACGGCAGAGAGAAGATATTATTTATAGCGGATAACCGGCTGAAACCGGATTATGACAGATATGAGGGACTTTGCTCCGGTTATGGAAAAAAAGTGGATTTTCTGGAAGTACCTATGAGTAAAAAAGAAAGACAGGCACACTATTGGGATCTCTTACCGGTATTTCAGAATTATGATTCGGTGTTTGCTGCCTCGGATTATTATGCGGTTGAGATCATGTACTTTCTGATTCACGCGGGGGTACGCGTCCCGGAAGAGATCTGGGTTGTGGGATTTGACGACATGGAGTTATGCAGAAATGTCATGCCGCAGTTATCATCCGTCCGGCAGGATGTGTTTTTGCGCGCAGGAAAAGCAGTGGAGTATCTGGATCGGATGAAAACAGACAGAAGCTATTCTGTAACGGATATAATTCCGGTACAGTTCGTTCCGCGGATGAGCTGTGGAAGAAGAGCGTATTGAACAGCGCGGCTGAATCGGCGATTCATCACCCACCTCCACAGGTGGGTGTTTGTTCGCCTGCCGGGCTGATAAAAGTGGGAAGACAATTGAAACATCAGCGGGGCAGCAAAGGCTGCTCCGCTTTTAATTTGGCTTAAGGTTGATCCTCTATAACAGTCCTATCAGTTCAAATTGAATCAATCAGGCTGATACGGAACCTGTTGTTCACAAGATAGAAAGAGAGGAACAGACCATGAAGAACAAATTTTTCAGAGTACTTTTTCCAGCTGCTATCCTTGGACTGTCCATCGTGCTGACAGCCTATGCCGCCAATTCATCAAATGCTTCAGAGACGACGACAGCGTCAGAAAGCACTGTCGATTCAGAAACATCGGAAGCTTCTGAAACTTCTGAAGCGGCAGGAGGGGCGGATGGGGAAAAGAAAGCAGCTGGAGAGGAGAATGCGTCCAGTGATGAGTGGTATTCGGACCGTGACATGGAGCAGAGCCCGGACACATCAGACGCTAAGACAATTGAGGTGACAGACGGACAGACCCTGTCCATCACAGAGGAAGGAACGTACATTCTCCGGGGAACTGCATCAGACTGCACAGTGCTTGTCAATGCACCTGAAGCCAAGGTGCAGCTTATCCTGGATAATGTAACGGTAACCAACACGTCGTCTCCGGTCATCTACGTACTGGATGCGGACAAGTGTTTCGTCACGACGGCGGAGGGCAGCGAGAATGCACTCACGGTATCCGGGACATTTACGGAAGATACAGAAAACGATGTCAAGACAGATGCCGTGATCTTCGCAAAGTCCGATCTGACGCTGAACGGGACAGGAACGCTCACAATCAACTCGACAGACAATGGCATCACGTCGAAGGATGAACTGACCGTCACGGGCGGCACGTACAACATTACAGCATCCGGAAAGGGACTGGAGTCCAATGACTCGACGGCCATCTGTGACGGAACCTTCACAATCGATGCGAAGGAGGGCATGGAGAGCACGTATGTCCGGATTGATGGCGGTACATTTGAGATCAGTGCAAGCGATGATGGAATCAACGCCGCAGCAAACAGCGACAAGAACGAAGTGCAGGTTGAGATCAATGGAGGAACCCTGTCGATCAAGATGGGAGCAGGCGATACAGATGGAATTGATTCCAATGGTGATCTCACTATCAATGGCGGAAATATCTCGATCGAGTGCAATTCTCCGTTTGACTACGATGGAACCGGGGAGCTGAATGGCGGAACCGTCGTAGTAAACGGAGAAGAGGTGACAGAGCTGACCAACCAGTTCGGAGGCGGAATGGGCAAAGGCGGAATGGGCAAAGAAGGCATGACACCTGACGGTCATGGACCAGGAAATCAGCATCCAGGTGACACGGATGCAAATTCCGGGAGCACAGATGAGACGGATGCGGAGTCCGGCAGTACGGATGAGAGCACCGGGAAGACAGATGCCGGAGCCAGTAATCCAGGTGCCGGAAACCAGGTTTTCGGGAGGAAGGAACCGGGGAACAGACAAAAGAATGATCAGGACTCCGGCAGCACAGCTGCAGATTCTGAAAGTACCCCCACCGTGGGGGAATCGGCGGGCGGACAGGGAATCTGATGACGCCAGCCGTCATATACCGGATGAAGGAACGGAGGTGATTCTATGAGAATCGCGCTAATTCCGGCATTTGAACCAGATCTGAAACTGTGCAATACGGCCCGTGAGCTTCGTGAGACGGGATTTGAGGTTGTGATCGTCAATGATGGCAGCGGCTGTCGTTACCATGAGGTATTCGAAGAGGCGGCAGCCTATGGAGCGGTTCTTTCCTACCGGAAGAACCGCGGCAAAGGTGCTGTTCTCAAGGATGGACTTCGATATATCCGGCAGCGTTATCAACCGCCTTATACCGTGGTGACGGTGGATGCGGACGGGCAGCATAAGACGGCGGATGCCATCCGGTGCTGCCAGGAGGCAGAAAAGCAGCCCGAGGCGCTGATTCTGGGCAGCCGGCGGGATAATGGGGGACAGGTACGGGTGCCACTTAGGTCCCGCTTTGGAAACGCCCTGACGCGGCAGGTTTTCTGGATCCGGACAGGAGCGTCTGTCTATGACACACAGACCGGACTGAGAGCCTTCTCCGACAGGCTGGTTCCGCCGCTGTTAAACATTTCGGGCGACCGCTATGAATATGAGATGAATATGCTGCTTGCCTTTGCGGACCAGAAGCGGCCGATTGTGGAGATTCCGGTTTCAAAAATCTATATCAATGGAAATGAGACTTCTCACTTTCATCCGGTAAAGGATTCGATCCGCATCTACAGGTGCATTCTGAAGGTTCCGGATGTCGTGAAGTTCGGACTTTCTTCCCTGATCGGCTTTCTGACAGACTACGGCGCTTACGCAGCCCTTGTGACGATGGTGGGATGGATGGGGGCGCCGGCTGTGTTCGCAGTTACCATTTCAAACATCCTGGCCAGAGTGCTGAGCGCCACGGTAAACTTTACCATCAATCGGAAATATGTGTTCCGGTCAAAAGAGAAGGCTGCAGTCAGCGCTTTTCAATACGCAATCCTGGCAGCCGCTATTCTTGCAGGAAACACCATTCTTCTGAACATCCTGGTCGAAGGGGCAGGGATCAGCAGATACCTGGCAAAGCTGGTGACCGAGCTTACATTTTTCATTCTCAGCTGGATCGTGCAGAAATGGATCATCTTCGGAGACAAGCCGACGCGCAGTGTGAAGTCGGAAAGATATCTGCCGGTCTGCGGAAAAGGAGAAATGGAATGAAAAGGAAGAAGAGAAGGTGGGGAATCTGGGCAAGAGGGGCAGTCACAGCCTTTTCTGTGTTTGTCGCGCTTGATACGTTTATTATTCCGGCAGCCTACTCATCCGTGAAGGCGGGCGACAGTACGCTGTTCTCAGAACTGGAGAGCAGGGCTGCCGCAGAAGACACAGATGCAACTGCTCCAGAAAGCACGGCTGCAACAGGTGCAGAAGGCACGAATGTGACGTCGGCTGATAGTGAAACAGTGACGACTGACACAGTGACAGCCGCAGAGAGCACAGCCGCGGCTGCCGCAGAAAGCACGACTGCAGCAGCTGCAGAAGGCACGACTGTGACGCCGGATGACAGGGACACAGCGGAAGCTTCCGCAGGCGGACTGTCCGGAACGAGCCTTGGAACAGCAAAGACGGATGATTACAGCATCACAGTGACACAGTATCAGGAATATGACACCGCCATCTACGTAGCGGACATCACTGTCTCCAGTGCAGAGATCATCAAAACCGCCCTGGCGAATGACACATATGGAAAGAACATCACGGCGTACACCTCCACCATCGCTTCAGAGAATCAGGCGGTGCTCGCGATCAATGGGGACTATTATGGCGCGCAGGAATCCGGCTATGTGATCCGGAACGGTGTGGCATACAGGGAAACGTCCGACGGAGAGGATATTTTCGTTCTGTACGCAGATGGATCGATGAAGGTGCTGGACAGTGATGATGTGACGGTGCAGGAGCTTCTTGACCAGGGAGCCTGGCAGGCGTGGAGCTTTGGACCGGGACTTTTGTCAGACGGGGTGGTGACGGTTGGAGAAAATACGGAGGTCTCCCGTGCCATGAATTCCAACCCGCGGACGGCAATCGGACGGATCGATGACAATCATTATGTTTTCGTCGTCTCGGACGGGCGGACGGATGAGAGCAAGGGACTGAGCCTGTATGAGCTGGCAGAATTCATGGAAAGCCTCGGCTGCAGGACAGCGTACAATCTGGATGGCGGCGGAAGCTCCACGATGTATTTTAATGGATCGGTCATCAACAATCCGACGACAAACGGACGGATCAGGGAAAGGGCGGTGTCGGACATTGTTTACATTGGATAAGAAATATCTGGTCAGAAATGGAGCCGCGGCGGTATTCCTGCTGGTATTTGCCTTGATTTATGAGCATTTCTCCCATGGTGTCATATCCGGATACATGCTCGGTGCCTGGCTGATTCCACTGGCGGGATCCATCCCGTATCTGGACATCAAATGGCTGCGTCAGAGGCAGGCGGCAGAGAACGGAGAGCAGCGCTGTGCTGCCGCCTCCGGGCTCTGGCAGCTTGGCATCTTCACTCTCTCGCAGGGGTTCATCATGAAGGGGATCATCGAAATCTACGGGACAACCAACCGGTGGACCGCCGTCTATATCCCGGCAGCAGTCCTGCTTTTCATCGCAGCAGCGGGTGTGGCGATGGGAAAAAGAAAGGGGCCCCGGGGAGACAGAAGCGTGCCGTCAGAAGATCATTCAGGGTCATTCATGGAAAGAGCACCCGGAAAACAATCCGGTGCGCTTCATCCTCCAGGACGTGAAGGGTAAGATGATTCCTGGATGCGATGGCCTGGGCGATGGAGAGGCCGAGCCCGTATCCTCTGGCTTTTGCTCCACCACTCCTGGAAGGATCACCCCGGTAGAAACGGTCGAAAAAACGATCCAGCTGATCAGAGGGTGTCGACCTGTCCCAGGCATTGATGGTCTCGAAGCAGACATGACGGCCCTGACGGGAAAGCCTCAGCTCCACGTTCGTGTCTGGCAGGGCATACTTGAGGGCATTATCGGTCAGAATGGTCAGAAGCTGGACGACGGATGCCTCATCCGCCGTCACAGTCAGATTCTCTGCGATCTTTGTGCAGATTTGGGTGTTGTTCATGTCTCCGATTCCCTCAAATGCGTCCGCAGTGTCCTGCACAGCCTGGCTGAGGTTGAACGGCTTCATCTTCAGCTCGCTCTGGGCTTCCTCCAGCCGGGACAGGCTGATCAGGTGCTCGATGAGTCCCCGGAGTTTTCCAACCTGTTTCTTCGTCCCTTTCACCCACTCATTGTCTGGCAGATCCATTGCGAGGATGTCCATATTGGTTCCGATGACCGAGAGCGGGGTTTTCAGCTCGTGACCGGCATCTGTGATGAAGCGCTTTTGCTTCTCCATACTTTCCCGAAGCGGCCAGATCGCCTTATCTGACATCCGGCAGATAAAAAGAAACGTTAAAAGCAATCCGCCAAGCCCGACCAGGATGGAGGTCAGAAGGAGCGACCGCATGGCCTTAAGCTCCGTCGTGCAGTCAAGCAGACGGACCTGTTTCTGGCCTTCACTTCCGATTTCCCGGACCTCATAGAGATAGTTATTGTAGATGCCTGAAGTATGTCCGCGGCTGAGAATGTCAGCGGCAAGGGACGAAGCCTCCTCGTCATCAAGTTCGAAGGAGCCTCCGCTTGTATGCGAGGTGCCGTTCTCATCTACAAGGATTGTGAAATATCGACCGGCATACTGCACCTCTGCAGTGTTGCGCATTTCTCTGTGAAAGTCGGGCGGATATGCCGGACTGCTGCCATCGGGCTCTGTCATGTCCTCCGCATCTTTCACATCCCGCTCCTGAGGAGCAGAAAAGGCCTGGCGTGGATCCATTTCGCCCATCACAGCTTTCAGATTCCCGGTCACCTGCATATAGTTGATGAGATTAATAGAGATGATCAGTGCCAGTGTTACGACAAACGTCGAGGACATGGCACTGATGATAAATTTTTTGCGTACCTTCTTAAACATCTGTCTTCTCCAGCCTGTAGCCTGCGCCGCGGACAACCTTGATGGCTGTTTTTGAGTCCATCGCGGACAGCTGCTTGCGCAGGGTCGATATATTGACCCATACAACATTGATTTCGGACTCGGAGTCCCAGCCCCAGATGTGCTGCATGAACTCGTCCACGGAGATGATCCTGCCGGGGGAGAGCATCAGCATCTCCATCATTTGAAAAGACTTGTTGGACAGATCTGAGTTTTAAGCCATTTGTACTAGTAACCACTGCCAAGGCTCTGAAAACAGCGTAAATTCAATACTTTTGGGACTCAACTGCATTGCAAATCTCCG
>CACWKX010000005.1 GCA_902761585.1 uncultured Lachnospiraceae bacterium | reverse complement strand
AACAGCAATAGTTAAAATATCTTTGCATTCATTATAACATATATGATGATAAAATCCGGATTTTATCGCTATATTTAGTTAATCAGCAGGCACTATTTAGGACTTGCAATAGTCTGTAGCTGTAAAAGTATTCGCTCCGATTCAAAAATAATACACCGTCGACTGACGGTTATAGGGAAGACGGCATGGCTATCTTTCATTTTCATACAGGCATCATCCGCGCCAGTTCCGGGAAATGTGCCGTTGCCTCAGCGGCATATATTTCAGGGACAAGGCTCTATAACGACGATGCCAGAGGTCTGACCTTCTCCTACACTCACAAGGAGGAGGTCATTTTTTCGGAAATCTGCCTGCCTGAGAACACTCCGGCATCTTTGAAAGACAGGCAGACTTTGTGGAACGAGTTTGAACGGGTCCAGAACAAAGCTAACTCGCGAAATGCCCGACAGTTTGATATGGCGCTGCCGGTAGAACTTGACACAACACAGCAAATTGAGCTGGCCCGGCACTTTCCCGGCACTTTATACAGGAAAACTCTGTAGCTGCCGGCATGGCGGTGGACTGGGCTCTTCACAATAAGCCCGGGAATCCGCACGTCCATGTCATGTGTACGGTCCGCGGCTTCAACAGAGACAGAAGCTGGGCGAGGATGGAGAAAAAAGTTATCGCACTCGATGCGGACGGAAACCGGATCCCGGTCATTGACCCGAAGACCGAAAAGCAGAAAGTCAGGGCGCGTAAGGGAAAGGAGTGGGAGAAAAAACTCTGGGGACATAAAGATGTTCAGTCCAACGACTGGAACTCAAAGCAGAAACTTCTGGAGTAGCGCAGAAACTGGACGGAGGAATGCAACCGCTATCTTCAGAACGGAGGGAGCGATTAAATGACAGGAAAGTATCAGATTTCTTATACACAATAGCGCAGTGGAAGCTGTCGCACTCCCGCTGATCACAGTCAGAAAGGAAGAATGCCTATATCTGATGAATATCCTGATATTCTGACCGTTCAGGATGTCAGTAAAATACTATGATAGGATCATTGCAAGCAAAAAAACTGCCGTCTGGCAAGCAGTATTACTATGCCAGAATTTCTTATACAGATCCACTCAGCGGGAAAATCTGCCACAAATGCCTGGCCACCGGCCTTGAAACAAAAAAATAACAAGCGGCGGGCAGAGCAGGTTCTCATGGAATTGCTGGATACCAATGCCTATCTTAAACAACCGCCGAAACAATTAAACGCGAACGTTGATCCGCACATCAAACTGACATGCTATCTTGACCGCTGACTGGCCGAAAAGAAACGCGATCTGAAGGAAGACACATGCGCCGGGACCGCTCTCCGTCCGTTCCGTGAGGAGCTATAAAAGCATCCTGTATGCCCTGTTTAATCAGGCCATCATCGATGGTTTGATCCCGACAAACTATGCTGCTGCCAGCGTGCAGGTTCATGGCCAGAAAAACAGAGCTTACAGTGAAGAGATGCTCCTTATGACCGAAGATGTCTCAACCACGTTGAATATTTATTCCCACTTTAACAAGGAGCGGCTGAATACCAGCACGAACGACCTTGCCCCAATATCAGAGGCTGCCGGAGATATATTTTCATGATAATGCCGGATCGTTTCTTGAGGAAAGATGGGAACGAAAATAGGAACGCCCTGTTTTGGGATAATTTCAGAGGAAAAAGCAGGAACTCCGGGAATATAAAAATAACCGGGAGATGGCTTATCTAAAACCATCGCCCGGTACCCCTGCTAAGAAGTCGATGCGACTGGATTTGAACCAGCGGCCTCTGCGTCCCGAACGCAGCGCTCTACCAAACTGAGCCACGCATCGATACTTGCAATTTCTTAAGCAAGCTTCGTTAGTATACCGCTATCTTTCAGAGATTGCAAGTGTTTTTTTGTAATTTCCACTGTCTATTATTAGTCGATTCTTCATCAATATCACGGCTTAATTTGTTCCATCTTTAATTCGTCAATCTTTGAAAACCCCATATCCGCTGTAACCAGAGGGATATCAAAAACAATGGCGGATGCAGCGATAATTGAATCTGGTAACTTGTTTTTGTAAGTACGGCGTAATTGAATCGTTTTCTCTACAATTTCTTCAGATACATTGATTATTGTACAATCTTTTATGAAGTCCCGAATTACCTTTTCATCTTCTCCGCTTAGTGATGGATACGAAAGTAACTCCATGACCGTTATCACAGAAATAGCTAACCGGCTACCTGGATATTTCCGCATACAGGAATTCCCTGCCAGTAGGTAAACGACAGCGTTGGTATCAAGCAGATATTCAGTTCCATTCATCGCGAACCCTCCGCTGCAAATCCATGCCATCAGGAAGACTCTTTATACTTCCAAAAAACGTATACGTATTTTTACTGTTTTCATTTTTCTTTTCCTTTTCATATTTGAATAAGACAAACTCAACATATTGTGACACCTCCTCCAGGCACTCCTCTGGCAGAGCCCGGAGCTTTTCCTCCAATTTTGTATATGTCATGTCAAAGCCTCGCTTTCTATACCTGACACATCAAGAGACATCTCTTACCCAAACAATATCCAGTCCCATCTTCGGTGTCAATAGCCGGGTAAATACAATCATTCCGAACCGAATCATCGCATTTACCCGGGAATCCGCCAGCCTGCCGGGTATTTATTCTTCAGCTGGCCGCCTACGAGCTTGCCCCAGCCGATCGGATACCGCCCGGCGCACAGCAGTCTCCAGCCGTTTTGGCCGGCATGCCGGACAGGAATTGTCTCTCCGTGGAGATAACGTTCGAGCCTGTCGTCCGCCGGATCGAGGCAGACATAGCGTTCTTCAACATCTTCCTTCTCAGGCAATGGTTGTGCTGCCCCTGTCTGCAATCCCCCTCTCGGAAATGGCGCCGCCGGCAGCATCATGGCGAGCTCCTGGGCTGGCTCGAAGCGGTTCTTCTTCAACTCTCCAAGATACAGACCTGCCCGCAGAGTCGGGATTCCGGGCACCCTCTCCACGCCCGCAGGCATCAGGTACACCTGGCCGTCATGCACCTCCAGCCTGCCTTTCTGCAGTCCCTCCCGGAGCAGCACGGCGAATCTGTCCTCAGCCGTCCTGGCAGTAGCCTTGTCTTCCGCCCGAAGCGTCATATCACCCTGACTGCAGCAGATGTTTCCCGCCTCTGTCTCCGCTGCTGTGGCAGGCTGCGGCTGCTGCAGATAACCGGCAACAAAGTCCTGAATCATCTGCATCTCGTTTGTCTGGAGTTTCTCCGGCCCCGCTGCCCGGGACATGTTTCCGGCGCCGCCTCTCCTGCCAGCCTTCCCCGGCCTGCCCGCCCGATATGTCCCGTCCGTCTTTCCCGATCTGTCCGCTCGATATGTCCTGTCCGTTTTCCTCAGGCTGCCTGACTGTTCCGCCCCTGTGCGTTTCTCCGTTCTGCCTGTTCCATACGTCCTGTCTGTCTTTCCTGCTCTGCCGACTCCATGAGTCTCATCCGCTTCCCAGGCTGCTTCTCCGGGCTGCTCCTTTTGTGTCTCCCCGCCCTTCCGCTTCCTCAGAAGGGCACAAAAATGCCCCTCTCCCTCGATTTTATGCGGCCAGAGCCTGCAGGTTTGCGTGAGGTCTGCATTCAGCTCTCCCGCCGTCTCTTTATCCAGATACCCGAGCCGGACAAGCTGCTCCAGACTCATTCCCTCAGAAAAATACTGTCGGAAAGCGTCGTACGGAATCTCCATCAGCTCCATCTCCGGACGCTCTTTCAAAAGATGCAGGATGGTCAGTTCGTTTTCCTGCGGGGCAAATGTACAGGTTGAATACAGCATCATGCCGCCCGGTCTGAGCATATCCGCTGCACATGTGATAATCTCACGCTGCACACGGGCACACTCCAGCACCTTCTCGGGGTACCACGCCTGGGCGACCGCCGTGTCCTTCCGAAACATGCCTTCCCCTGAGCACGGCGCGTCCACCAGGATCCGGTCAAAGAAGGCCGGACAGCGTTCCAGAAGCCGGGCAGGGTCTGTGTTTGTCACACAGGCATTCGGAATGCCGAACAGCTCCAGATTCTTCATCAGAACACGAGCACGAGGCGCCGAGATCTCGTTTGCCACCAGGAAGCCCTGCCCCTGAAGACGTGCTCCCAGCTCGGTTGCCTTGCCGCCCGGCGCCGCACAGAGATCCAGCACGGTCTCCCCCGGGCTGACCGGCAGGATCTGCGCAGGTGCCATCGCGCTGGCCTCCTGCAGGTAGTAAAGTCCCGCGCTGTAGAAAGAATGGCGGGAAGGCTGGTCTTCCTCCTCAAAGTAAAACCCATTCTGTGTCCACGGCACCGGTGTCAGATGGAATCCGGTCTCCCTCCCGAATTCTTCAGCAAATGCTGCTGCATCCCTGACGTCCAGCTTCAGCGTATTGATCCGAAGAGCCTTGCGGCAGGGACGGCTGTAAGAGTCCAGAAAGGCCTCGTACTCGCTGCCAAGTATCTTTTTCATGTCATCCAGATAGACGGAAGGAAGGTTGGATATACTCATATGTGTCTCACATCATCTCTATGCCGCACGGGCAGGATACTCTGATATTCTTGTAATCTCAGACCAACTTTTATCATCTCAGGCCATTCTTTCCCATCCCGGGTCTGTGATCCTGATGATAGCACAGATTCCCGCCATGCGGCTCTCCGAATGTGTTACACTCAGAACAGATGTCCCCACATCCTGCCAGATCGTCTGGCAGTCAGGCACCGGTGCCGGTCCAGGTGCCTCAGGCAGATGGGGTGTGAAACCACAGCAGACTGGCCGCGATGCACACCGGCGTCCATCCGGGTGCTCTGGCAAATGGCTGCTGCGCACAGGTCCGGACATCTGAGCGAAAGGAGGAAACGATCACATGAGTTTGTTTGAAAAGAAGATCCCTGTATTCAGGAAGAGAGACAGGGAAACCTGTGAGAAAATCAAGGCTGCACTCAGGGAGGCGGGGATCCGCTGCAAGAGCGGCCACTACCAGATGGAAAATATCGTCCAGGCCGGGTACGCCGGTCTCGACATCCGGAACCTGGGACCAAAGGGTAGAATTGACCGGGACATCTACTATGTCAATGTCCCGGTATCTGAGAAGAAGCATGCGCTCGACATCATCCGCGCGGCCGGACTCGTGACGGAAGTCCTGACCGTCGACCAGATGATGGAGGATGCCCCGAAAAAATTTCCTGAATTAAACCGCTAAACCACGGCCTGGTGGCTGTGTCCTTCAGGTCTGTACTTCCATCCCAGTACGCTCCTGCAGAACAACCGTACAGCCATTCCGGGCTGTCATGATTCTTATCGGTCCTGGATGCGCTCAGGCAGTCCCCCTGTCTTCCAGTGCTCTCTTGAGCAGGGCGCCGACGGCGTCTGAGAACTGGCTCAGGCTGCGGATCCGGGTGTAGTTCTGTCCGTAGATCCGGTGGACATTGTCAAGATGGGCGGATGCCCCGAAGAATATCGCTGCTGTCCGGATGCCGTCCCGCTGTATCTGCCGGACCGCATCCGCCGCGTCCTGAACCGCCAGATCCCCCTCATATTCTCTGGCAAACAGATGCTTCTCATCAGGCGGAACCTGCATGGAGTCATTCGGGCTGGCATCCGTGAGCACCAGCAGGATGCGCTGGGAAGCCATCGTGTCCTGCTCATCCTTCATCAGATAATCCATCATCTTCAGGCACAGACCATCCCTGTTCCACCCACCGGCATAATACTGGAAAATTCCCTCGCACTTCTTATCCTTGTACGGCTTCAGCCGCTGCAGAACCGTGTAACCGCGCAGCGAGCGGAATGCGCTGACCCGGACCGGGATGCCGCAGCTCTCAAAACTCTTTGCGATGATATATGCCTGTGAGGCGATCATTTCCTGATTGTTCATCCGGGACTGGGAGGCATCGAGCAGCAGATCGACGGTCACGGAGAACTCCGTGATATCCGAGGCGGACCAGAACACATCCGGATCCGACAGGACCGGAAGTCTCCACGCCTTTTCCGCATCGATTCTGCCCCTCCTCGACCGCTTCGGCAGATCATGCATATAGGATGCAAAGATCGTATCCGTCTGCGCCGTCAGATCCCGGATGTTTTCCTGAATCCGGAAGATGTGGTCGTGATAAAACCGGACATTCCGGATCCGCTGATTCTCCTGTTCCTGCTGAAGGAGCTTTTCCTGGCTCTGAGCAGAACCTGTGTCCCTCACCGAATGATCTGTGTCTGGCACTTCTGCAGCAGCGCCCCCATGTCTGGATCCACTACCATCCGCAATCCACAGCCTGCAGGCGGCATCTGTCCCGGTGCAGAGCGCATTTTCCAGAATATGCATCTCCCTGTCTGAATACAGGCAGGGCCCGAAGCAGCCGCGGATGTAAGCCTGATCCTTCTCCGTGCTGCAAGATGTATGCGCCTGTCCGATCCGGTGTCCCAGCTGGACGCTGCCCTTCCGGTCTCCATTTCCGGATCCCTTCCTCAGAATCAGAAGGTCTGTGCTCCGGAGCTCTCTTCTCATGAACCGTCTTGCAAATGCATCCGCAAATCCTCTGACCTCGATTTTTCTGTAGGACGGCTCCGCCCCATGACCGCCCCTGAGCCGAAACCTCTCCTCGCAGATCCGGGTCATTTCCCTGATGACACCGTCGGTATCAAGATCTCCTGAAAACATCAGCTCCTTCGACAGCCTCACTGCAGCCGGTGACAGCACCGCCTTCTTCCCGAGCACGCCTGCCCATCTGGCCTGTTCCTGGTCGAACACCTTCATGCTCTGCAGCATCATCTGCTGCCTTGAGAGCCCCGCACTGTACACGTAAAAGGCTTCTGCCCGCTCTTTCCGAAGCTGCGCCAGGATGGGACGATCGGGAAGTTCCTTCTGAAAGACGCAGTTTTCAATCCCAAGCCACAGAACCGCAGATGCCTCCTGTGCCGTGTTTGACAATCCCAGTCCTTCAAAAAAAGCGTTCAGCCGGTCGAGATCCAGCCATTTTGCCGCAAGGCCGATCACAAGATTGAAGTAATCGTCCGCATCCCCATTCGGAAAAAAAGCCAGAAACGGAGGATCAAAGTCGTACCTCCCGGCTGCGTTCCATATGACGTTGACGGCCCTTCGGCTGCTTCCCGTATAGTGCTGTCTGATCACTGCTCATTCTCCCTGTCCTGCCGTCTCTTCGAATACATCCTCCCGCTTCAGGTCAGTCGGGATCCTGCTATTGATGACATCCGTCACAAGCCTGCGCTCATAGGCATCGAAGGTCTTGTTGACAATACACATCTCCAGCGCGTCGCCTGAACGGATCCCTTTCTCCACCAGCCGGATCGCGTCGATCAGCCCTCTCAGGTCCAGCGCCCGCTCGGAAATCTCCGCCGCCTGCGCCTTCCGCTCAATCTCATAGAACAGATGGACAAACTGCTGGCAGATCTTCGGCTTGATTGCCGGGAAAACATCCTTCAGAAGCCGCTGAAGATCTCCCTCGCCGATCAGCGGCATGTCCAGAATCGCAAAACGCGAGCAGAGCGCCTCGTTCAGATCTCTCGTCCCTGCGTAGCCGTAGTTCATGGTTCCGATAAACCGGGCAGCCGGGCTGACCGGAATCCGGTCGTACCCTGCCACATCAATCACGTGACGGAAATCCAGCGTGGCGTGAAGAACCGCCAGCGCCTCATTTCTCGCCATGTTGATCTCGTCGAGTACCCCGAAGCCACCGTAGACCGCGCAATTGTAGACCGGACCGGGACGGAATGTCACCCTGCTGCCATCGTAGGTATCGGTTCCGATCAGATAGGATGCGTCAACGTTGACATGGAAGCTGACATCCCAGAGCGGACGGCCAAACAACTCCGCCAGATTCTCGGCGAGGACATTCTTGCCGGTCGCTTTCGGGCCCGCCAGAAGCAGGTTCTCCCCGCTCAGCAGCGCCGCAATCGCCTTCTCCCAGACGCCTGTCCCATAATAGCGAACCTCCGACTGCGGGATCCGCCGGCTGGTTTCCTCCGGAATTTCCATGACGTCATATGTCTTTCTGTATTCGGTTACACGATCCAGCAGTTTCCTGCTGACCCCTTCCTGGCTCAGAAACTCCATCAGTTTTTTCATAGATTCGCTGGCACCCCTTTACTTTCGTGTTTCTTCTTTCCTTCTCCGTATCGGCATCCGGGCCATCACTGATAATCGCTCACGATGAACAACGGCTTGATCGTCACAACCTCATCGTATTCCTGCTGTGAAACCGTCACGCTGGAGTTGAGCGCCTTCAGATCCTTCTTGACAGTCTCCAGTGCGCCCTCCGCGTCCGCCGCCCTGCCTTCCCGCACGATGCGGATCATCCGGTCCAGCACAACCGGATGTGCATACTGCGGCGGTACTGGAAAGGCATCCTCTTTATCGATGTAGCCCTTCATCTGCCGGAGCGCTTCCTCCCAGTCCGCCTGTGCCGTCTTCCGGTTCCGGTGCGGTGTCGGCAGAATCTGCGAGGCCGCTACCGACAAGATAAATGCGCCTCCAAACAGCGCGAGATAGATTCCCATGCTGTTCCCCTTCATAAGACGTAGATACAGTCCTGCAGCGATGAGTACTGCAGAGCCGGCATCAATCAGGGCAGCCAGAGTTTTAAGAGATGTCTTTGTCCCGTCAAGCGACCGCTTCTGCTTTGCCGCAAAGACAATCAGCTTGCTGAAACGCTCATCCTTCTGCAGATATGCCTTCGCTCTTTCCAGCTCCTGAATTGTTTCAAGCGCGTTCTCCGGCAGCTTCTTCAGGTATCTGGCTTCCTGCTCTGCCTTTGCCTTCCGCAGTTTTTTTTCAGACTCAGCACTGTAAACCGGAATCTCCGGGTGCTTTTTGTGAATCTCCTCCAGGACCTCATCGACCTCCGCCTCGATCTTGAAGTTGCACTGCTGCTCAGTGCCATCGCTTCTCTGGACGACGAGGTAGGGTGTCGTCGCAAAGAGCCCCTTTCCTGTAAAGCCGCCCTTTGACATGGCGACTCTCTTGAACACCCTTCGGATGTCCTGCCAGCAGGTATAGTAGCATCGGCTGATGTAAAAACTATTTGTATACAGGGCGCGCCCGCCGACCCCGACCGGGCCGATTTTTAGGCACTGCTTTTTATCCTCTGCCAGCGTCTCCCGGCTCAGGGGTGTGTTTCCAAGTCTTGTAGGTGCAACTATCATATTTCGTCTGTTATACTCCCGCTTCCACAATTGAGTTTGTCGTGTACCGCCTCGTTCATTTTGAAAAAGGCGGGAGGCTTCCGCCTTCCGCCTTCTGCCGCGCAGGTCCAGGTGCCTGTGCCGTACAATTCAGTTATACCCTTGTCCCATCAAGCCTTGCGGTACTTTTTCGAGTTGACCAGAAACAGGCCCAGGCAGAACGCTGCAAAGATGATGCCAACCGGATAGGAAACTGCATGGTTGTCATTCAGTGCCTTGATGTGACCAAGAGTCTCAGGTGCCATCATGAAGTAGGTGGATGTCACCGCGCTCATGAAGGTTGCCGGAACTGCGGCAATCCAGTAGTTCTTCTTCTCCTTCGCCAGGAACATAGCGCCAGCCCACAGCACCAGCATTGCCAGTGTCTGATTGGACCATGCGAAGTAGTTCCAGATGACATTGTAGTTCAGCCAGCCAAAGGTCTGTCCGAAACCAAGAAGCGCGCCGACACCGAGAACCGGGATGCAGACCGCAAGCCGCTTTCCATAGCCCTGCTGGTCAATCTTGAACCAGTCACAGATGGTCAGACGCGCGGAACGGAACGCTGTGTCACCAGATGTAATCGGGCAGGCGATGACGCCGAGCATCGCGAGAATGAATCCGACACCGCCCATCGTGCTCTTGCTCATGAAGTAGACGGTCGTGGAATTTCCGCCGCCGGCCGCAAGAAGATCCGCTCCTGTGTACCAGGTGCAGGCTGCAGCGGCCCAGATCAGGGCGATGATGCCCTCAGCGACCATCGCACCGTAGAAGACGAAATGCCCCTGGCGCTCGCTCTTCATGCAGCGCGCCATCAGCGGAGACTGTGTGGAGTGGAAGCCGGAGCAGGCACCGCACGCAACCGTGATGAACATGTAAGACCAGACAGCCTTTCCTGCCGGATGCATGTTGTAGAAATGCGTGAACAGCTCCGGGATGTCCTTTCCGCGAAGGATCAGCGTCCCGCCGCCGACACCGAGCGCCATGACAATCAGCGCAACACCGAAAACCGGATAGATCTTTCCGATGATCTTGTCGATGGAGATAAAGGTCGCGATGAAGTAGTAGATCAGGATCACTGCCAGCCAGAAGGTTGAATTGACCAGGATGCCGGACTTCATGCCGGTATCGGTGAACAGGGCCTTCAGAAGGCCTGCCGGACCGACCGCGAAGACGGTACCGGTCATGATCAGAAGGATGACGCAGAAGACACGCATGATGTTCTGCATCACAGGACCGAGCAGCTTTCCGGTCACCTCGGAGATCGATGCGCCGTTCTCACGCTCGGACATCATGCCGGACAGATAATCGTGTACGCCGCCGGCAAAGATGGTTCCGAAGGTAATCCAGAGAAAGACGATCGGGCCCCACATCGCACCGGTGATGGCGCCGAAAATCGGGCCCAGGCCGGCGATGTTCAAAAGCTGTACCAGAAACAGTTTCCAGGCCGGCATGACAACATAGTCCACACCATCGTTGATCGCAACCGCTGGGGTCTCACGGTCATCCGGCGCGAATGTGTTATCCACAAACTTGCCGTACGTGAAATACCCGGCGATCAGGATCACCAGACAAAGCAAAAAGCCAAACATAATGTTTTCCCTCCCTTTTGTGCATCCGCATAGCGCGGCGCTGCGCAAAATATCCGGCGCGAACCCTGTCCTGGAATCAGAGTATTACGCCGGAAAAAATTGAGCAGCCAGGCACTTTAACAAGTTAAACTGATGATAACACGGAGGTTTATTTTTTTCAATATGCTGTTTTCAGGCCGGTGTGCCGTATCTGTTTTTGTAAGATATTCACCCTTTTCCGCCGGATTTCAGGCTTTCACAAATCAAATTTTCTGAATAACGCTGGATCCCGGAACAGACTTTTCAGTCACTCACCGCTGCCGCAGTTTCGTGATAAACGCAGAAAGCCGCTCCATCGCCACCTTCAGGCTGTCCAGTGAGTAGGCATAGGAGATCCGCACGTAGCCTTCCCCGCTGTCACCGAATGCGCTGCCCGGCACAACCGCTACCTTCTGATCCTTCAGCAGCTCCGTCGCGAACTCATCGCTGCTCATGCCGAATTCCTGAATCGACGGGAACATATAGAAGGCACCGAAAGGCTCGAAGCATGGAAGCTGCATCTTCTCAAACTCATGCAGAAGGAACCGTCTTCTCTGGTTATAGGCCTCCCGCATCTTCACTACCTCGCCATAACAGTCCCGCAGCGCCGCCACCGCGGCATACTGGCTGTTGGTCGGGGCACACATAATCGCGAACTGATGAACCTTTGTCATCTGATGGATGATCTCCTCGGGTCCGCAGCAGTATCCAAGCCGCCAGCCCGTCATGGCGTACGCCTTGGAGAAGCCGTTGATCAGAATCGTCCGCTCCTTCATCCCCGGAATCTGGATAATCGAGCAGTGATCCTCTCCCGTGTAGGTCAGCTCCGAATAAATCTCGTCGGAGAGTACGTACAGATCATGCTCAATGCAGACCTTCGCGACCGCCTCGAGGTCCGCCCGTGTCATGACCGCCCCGGTCGGATTGTTCGGAAATGGAAGCACGAGGATCTTTGTCTTCGGTGTGACCGCCGCTTCCACCTCCTCCGCTGTCAGTCGGAATTGATTCTTCTCCTTAAGCGGGATGACGACCGGGACCGCGTCCGCAAGGATCGCGCACGGCTTGTAGGAAACATAGCTGGGCTCTGGAATCAGCACCTCGTCTCCGGGATTAATCATGGCGCGAAAGGCCAGATCGATTCCCTCCGATCCGCCGACCGTAACGAGGATCTCGGATACCGGATTATAATTCACACCCAGCCGTCTGCGGATATAGGCTGCGATCTCTGTGCGGAGCTCCTTCAGACCGGAGTTCGATGTATAGAAGGTCCGTCCGCGCTCAAGAGAGTAGATGCCCTCGTCCCGGATCGCCCAGGGTGTATCAAAGTCCGGCTCCCCGACGCCAAGCGAGATGACATCATCCATCTCCGCCACAATGTCAAAAAATTTTCTGATGCCGGAGGGCTTCAGCTCTGCGGCCTTTTTTCCGATCGGATCTCTCACGGCTCCACCAGCATCCTTTCATCTTTTTTCTTCTTGTCGAAGATGATTCCGTCATCCTTATACTTCTTCAGAATGAAATGAGTGGCTGTTGAGATCACAGAGTCCAGCGTGGAAAGCTTGCTCGATACAAAGTGCGATACCTCCTTCAGCGTCTTTCCCTCAAGAATCACCAGCAGGTCATACCCGCCCGAAATCAGATAGACGGACTGAACCTCCGGATAGTTGTAGATGCGCTCCGCAATCTTGTCGAAACCCTGTCCTCTGGTCGGGGTCACGCGCACCTCGATCAGTGCCGTGATCTTGTCGGCGCCGGTCTTATCCCAGTCAATCAGCGTGTTGTAACCGCAGATGATATTCTCCTCCTCCATCTTTTTGATCTCGGAGGCGATGACTTCCTCGCCCGATCCGAGAAGGACGGCAATCTCGGCAGGAGTCATTCTGGAATTGCGTTCCAGAAGCTCCAGAATCTGTTCTCTCATAAATTTTTCGCTCCTATCTGTCTGATGCAAATTCAGTTCGAAAACTTTTCGGCGTGATGCCTTTGTTGTCTATATTTTTTCATTCTACCTGCTGGCACAGGCTCTGTCAACCGGCTCACTCTGTGCCGAAACTCAGGCAGTCCCTCATCCTTCCTCAAACAGGGCGTCGCACTGTGGCTTCTCCAGACACCGGGTGATATCCCGGTTGCGGATATACCGTCCAGGTCCCTTCGTCAGCTTTCCGATCACAGCCGCCTCAAAGCCTTCTTTCTTCAGCTTCCGCAAAATGGCTTCCCCGTTGCGCACAACAGCCAGAAGACCGCCTGTACCATACAGTCTGTATGGATTCCGGTTCAGAGCCTCGCAAATCTCGATCGTCTCCTGCCGGATCGGAATCAGATGGATATCCGCATCCATCCCGCAGGAAAGGCGCTCGCACAGCATCCACAGCGCCGAGAAGACGCCTCCCTCTCCGATATACTGAAGCTGTGCCTGCTTTTCCTCCGCGCGGATCAGAGCCGCCGCCCTTACCGTCAGCAGGTTCTCTCCCATCCGCTCTGCGCTCTTCAGGAATCCCGCCGGAAAATGTCCGGAAAGCCGCTCCTGGAAGCTCCGCAGCAGAACGGCTGTCCCGGCAGCCCCGCACGTCCCGACCATCAGGAGATCACAGCCTTCTGGCATCCTGTCATCTGTGAGACCGCTTTTCTCCATGGATTCAGCTGCTATGCTGCCAATCCCTGCAGGCTGCATCGCAGGCGCAGCCGTTTCGAACGTCCATGTTCTCCCCGCCGAAACGCTGATGACCGGATTCAGCACCGACCCACTGACAGAGGCGGAAAATGCCTCCACCTCCGCGCCGGCCTTCTTCGCTTCCTGTCCCAGCCGCTGCACCAGTTTCTTCAGATCGTCTTCCTCCATATCCGGCGGGAGAAGCGCAGAAACGGATACCACTGTCGTCCCACAGCCGGAACCCGCTTCTTCTGCATAAACAATTTCCGATACCGGCATCCGCTTCTGCATGCAGTCCGGTGTCTCATCCAGCCTGTTGACCGCTTCATCAAAAATCATTTCCGCCCCGGGAAGACAAAAGCCGTCCACAGCACCTGAAGCAGTGCTGTGGACGGCCAGTATACGCCCGGGAAAATCGCGGCAATGTCCCGCTCCCCCGCTGAAAACGCCGGCCGCCGCAAGCGGCCTTTCGATGGAGCGCTCATACACTGCCTGACTGACAATCCCTCTCCTCATATGATTCTTTCCTCATCACTGTACAGATATCACAGCATTCCCGGAAGCATCGGTCTGCGAGGTGCCTGACTGACCGGATGCATCTGTCTGCGTCTGGGCATTCGTCTGCCCCTGTGCAGCATCCGCCTGACCGGATTCACCGTTCTGCCCCTGCGCATTCGTCTGTCCCTGTGCTGCGTTTGTTCCGTACTTGATCACGTTCTGAACCTGACTGACATCTCCGGACGCAATGGCGCTGTACATCGCCTGCGTCACCGCACTGCTCTGGCTCACGACACCGACGTCATAGATTGTTCCGACTGCCTGGTACGTACTGGAATTGACCTGAACAGAATCTGTCAGCTGTCCGTCCACGTAGATATTCTTCCACAGCTCCGCCGTGTAACCTGTATGCGGACTCTGCACCTGATTGATGTACCCGACATTCTGAGAGGTATCTGCCACAAGCTGGATCCCCTGCGGGTCAGTCTGCGATGTGACCTTGCTTTCAAACTCAATGCTTCTGTTGGAAGGCCTCGTCTCATGCCCGTAGATGGTGAATGTGATCTGTCCGCCGTAGCAGTACCCATAGATGTAGATGGGTGAGTCGGTGTTGTTCACGAACGCCATGTCCATGATTCCCTCGGCGATCGCTGCATCCTTGCTCGGCTGGACATAATTGACAATCATCGTGTGGTTCGATCTGGCTGTCACATCGAGCTCTGCCTTCAGCACTGCGTTGTACAGCGTCGTGGAAACCTGGCAGATTCCGCCGCCGTAGGAATCGACTACCCGATTCTCCTCATAGGACGGTGCCTGCTGATACCCGTTCTCCGCCGTGAACGGCGTCACCGCCCGCGTGACGGAAAACTCATCTCCCGGCCAGACCAGGGTCCCGCTGATCAGTCTGCAGCCATTCTCCACATTCACTGCCCGCGCGGCAGTGGAAGCCGAGTAGTCGGTTGTCGCTGTCCCCAGCACATCCTTTACCTTTGAAAGCGTTTCAGCCGAAACATCCGGGCTTTTTTTATCGACAACGAGATCCACCTTCAGATCACCGCCTGTCCATCCGCTGATGGCATTCTCGACTGCCGCGACGGACTTGTCAACATTCAGCGTCAGTCCGTCTGTACCGCCCTCCACATAGGGAACCCCGTCGCTGCCCATCTGGATCGTCCCTTCAACCGGGTCCGAATTATAGGCAGCGCAGCTTTCCACAAACGACTGCACCTTCGCGTTATCCGCACAAAAGCTCATCGTATAAGCCTTCGGTTCCTTCTCGATATCCTTCTTTTCCTTATATCGCTCGACAATATTGCCAGATGATGCAAGCGTGAGGCACTTTCCGACGATGTCGGTATTCGTCCAGGTATATCCCAGCTCGCCCAGCGTCGTCGTAACCGGGTTGTCCCCCATCATCAGCGTCACCTTCGTCTGCCCGAGCTGCTGTGCCTTCTCTTCAAGGGCCGCCTCCGCCTGGTTCTTCGTCATGCCCCCGACGTCAACCCCCTCGATGCTGACGCCCTTTGTAATGGTTGCCTCCGACGCCTGGGCGCCCACCGCTGCTGCTGCAATCATCATCAGTCCGCCGCAGGCTGCAAGCGCAAGCCGTCTTCCCCTCATATTCTGTAGCCTTATCCGCAATCTATACTCCTTTGTTCCTGACGCCTGTCCGCTGCTCCTTTACATGAGGAAGCTCGGAATCAGCGTTGCAACCATCGCGCCGGCCAGAATGATCGCAATCACGGCAGCGATGATCTGCTGTCTTCTCTGCCGCTTGTTCCCCTTCGGTCTCCGGACGGTTTCCTCTGTATTTTTCAATCTGCTGCTCATACGCCTTCTCCTGTTTCAGATCTGAACGGATGCCTTTCATCCATGCAACGCTCCGCGCTGTTTTCTAATCCTATCTCATTTCCCTGTCTGTCACAAGGAAACCTTTCTTAAAAATTTGTGAACACAAAACCGCCGGGCTCCCTTTTGAAAGCGCCGGCGGCTGACTTCTCCTGATTTTTCCTGACTTTCTCCCCGCTGACCGGGTGCAGTCTCACAGTCTGCGGCCTTTTTGTCGTTACAGAACCACCTTGGCTGCCCCGTAGATGCCTGCGTCATTGCCAAGCGTGGCAAGTGCAAACTCCACTTCCTTGCAGGCTGCAAATGCATACTGGCGGTAATACTTCTGGATATAGTCCAGAACAACCGTCCCGGCCTTCGACATGCCGCCGCCGATGACAATCAGCTGAGGATCAGAGACAACTGTATAAATTGAAAGCTCTCTCCCGAGATAGAAGCCGAACTTCTCGGCGATCTCGTCCGCAACCTCGTCGCCCGCCTTGACTGCATCCCAGATGTCCTTTGCGCTGAAATTTCTCCCGCGCAGGACAGACGGCTTGTCATCCTTCTCGAGGCGCATCTTCGCAAGCCGGACAATACCGGTCGCGGAGGCGACCTGCTCCAGGCAGCCGACATTGCCGCAGTTGCACGGTTCCGTCAGCTCCTCCGTCGCATGCCCATGTCCGATCTCTCCGCCGGCCCCGTGCGCTCCCGCAATCACCTTGTCGTTAATAACGATTCCGCCGCCGATGCCCGTTCCGAGCGTCACCATAATCAGATTGTGATAGCCGGCGCCGCCGCCCTTCCAGCACTCGCCGAGCGCCGCCGCATTGGCATCATTGAGTGCCTTTGTGCGAATCCCGGTCAGTTTCTCCATCTCTCCGACAATATCCACGACACCCCAGTGAAGATTCACCGCGAAGTCAACATGTCCGTCCTCATGGACCGGTCCCGGCACGTCGATGCCAATTCCCTCGATCTCCCCCTTGTCAAGCCCTCTCTCCGCGATCTTGTCATTGATCGTCTGCGCGATATCCGGCAGAATCCTGCTGCCATTCTCCTCCGTCCTCGTCGGAATCTCCCACTTTTCCAGAAGGTCGCCCTCTGTGTTGAAGAAACCACACTTTACCGTGGTCCCTCCGATGTCAATCCCAAAACAATATTTCTTCATAATGCCCTCCACTCCTTCTTCAGTCACCGTTCATGTTTTTCTTCAGGCCGGCCTGGACTCTGTCATAGAGCTCCTGAGCGGCATTATACCCCATTTTCTTCTGCCTGTGGTTGACAGCCGCCGTTTCGACAATCACGGCAAGATTTCTTCCCGGTCTGATCGGCAGAGAATGACAGGTCACCCGGTTCCCGAGAAATTCCGTATACTCCTCCTCCAGGCCAAGCCGGTCGTACTCCTTGTCCTTGTCCCATTCCTCCAGCTTGATGACCAGGTCGATATTCGACGTATCCTTGACGGACTCAACACCAAACAACGTCTTGACATTGATGATGCCGATTCCACGAAGCTCAATGAAATGTCTGGTAATATCGGGTGCCGTTCCGACAAGGGTGGTGTCCGACACCCGGCGGATCTCGACGACATCGTCGGATATGAGTCTGTGCCCTCTCTTGATCAGCTCCAGCGCAGCCTCCGATTTGCCGATCCCACTCTCGCCCATGATGAGAACACCCTCGCCGAATACATCCACGAGTACCCCGTGAATCGTGATGCTCGGCGCCATCTCCACATTCAGCCAGCGAATCACCTCGGCCATGAAGGCGCTGGTGCTTCGCTGCGTCGCGAAGATCGGAATGTTGTACTTCCCTGCCAGGTTGATCATATCCTGATCCGGCACCGTCCGCGTCGTGTAGACCAGGCATGGAATCTTGTAGGAAAGTAGCTTTTCATAGATCGGAAGCTTCTGCTCTCTCGTCAGATGCTCCAGATACGTATACTCGACGTATCCGATGATCTGGATACGTTCCGCATCAAAATGGTCGAAGTACCCTGTGAGCTGAAGCGCCGGCCGATTGATCTGCGGCGTCACAAGCTGTTTGTTTGTGATGTCAATCTCCGGCGTCAGGCACTTGAGCCTCATCTGTTCGACCATCTTTGTCAGCGGTACGGTAGACTGCGTGTTCATCCGGCACACCCCTTTTCAGCATTTCCGTCTCCTTCCGGAGCCTGTTTCGGATTCCTCCTGTCCGCGCCAGACACGGCAATCGCTCCGCCTGTCCTCACCTGGCTGCTCCGCAAAGCCTTTGGAAATGCACTGAAGTTTAAACATGTAAATCAATTTATCTTATCACGTCCGCCCTGTCCGGGCAACTGCCCGGATAGAAAAAGACTGCCATCTGCATCTGCTTTTTCTGCAGATTCTGCCGGATGAAAGAAATCCCAGACATTCCTTGCGCTCCTGGCATCCATCGAGGGCGCATGGGCAAGCTGGTCAAGTCCGGCATCCCGCACAGCCTCCGCGGACCCAAACGCGCGGAGCAGCGCCTTGCGCCTCGCCGGTCCGATGCCCTTGATCTCATCCAGCACAGAATGGGTCTGTGCCTTTGAGCGAAGAGAGCGATGGTACTCGATCGCAAAGCGGTGCGCTTCATCCTGAATCCGTGTGATCAGCTTGAATCCCTCCGAGTGGGTGTCAATCGGCAGCTCGACATTCTGGAAGTAAAGTCCCCGTGTTCTGTGGTAGTCATCCTTGACCATTCCGCATACAGGGATCGGCAGCTCCAGCTCTCGCAGAACATCCTCCGCAATGTTCACCTGGCCGCGTCCGCCATCCATCATGACCAGATCAGGGAACACCGAGAAGCTGCCGAGTCTCGGATCCATCCCCTTTTCCTTCATCTGTGCTGTCTCCTCCAGCCCGTGTGTGAACCGCCTGATCAGAACCTCCTTCAGCGAAGCATAGTCATTGGGCCCCTGTACCGTCCTGATCCGGAACTTCCGGTAATCGCCCGGCTTCGGCATCCCCTTCTCAAAGACGACCATCGAACCGACCGACTCCACACCGCTTGTATTGGAGATATCGTACGCCTCTACCCGGCTGATATGGCTGATTCCAAGCAGTGTGGCAATCTCCTGCACAGCGCCGATCGTACGCCCCTCCTGCTGTCTGATCCGCTCGCGGTCCTGCCTAAGGACGATCTCCGAGTTCTCCCTGGCCATTGCGACCAGCTTTTCCTTGGCACCTCTTAGCGGAACCCTGATATGGACCGCCCTGCCTTTCCGCTGGCTCATCCACTGCTCAAGGAGTAGCCGGTCACTGATCTCCGTCTCCAGCATCACTTCGGACGGAAGCATCATATTTCCGGCATAGAACTGACGGACAAAATCCGACAGAATTTCCTTTCTGTCCTCGTCCAGCCCGATATGGAGGAACTGATGGTCCCTCCCGATGACTCGTCCACCGCGGACATAGAACACAGAGACCACGGCCTCCGTCCCATCGGCCGCCATCGCGATCACGTCCCGGTCATTTCCATCCTCCGACTCCATCTTCTGCTTCTCGGAGACCTGAAGGACGCTGGCTCGGAGATCCCGCCACTGCGCCGCCTGCTCGAAATCAAGCTCCGACGATGCCTTTTCCATCCGCTCTGTCAGAAGCCGGACCACCGGCTTGTAGCTCCCGCCCAGGAAGCTGACAGCCTCGTCCACCTTTCTGCGGTATTCCTCCTCGGAGACATAGCCCATACAGGGCGCCTTGCACTGACCGATCTGATAGTTCAGACACGGCCGCTCCTTCCCCTGATCCCTCGGCAGATTCCGCGTACAGTCACGAATCTGGAACAGCTTCCGCATCAGCTCGATCGTGTCCCGGACCGCACCGGCGCTCTTGAACGGACCGAAGTACCTGGAGCCATCCTTCCTGAGCTTTCTTGTAAACAGCACCCGGGGGTACGTCTCCCCTACCGTCACCTTAATGTACGGGTATGTCTTGTCATCCTTCAGAAGCGTATTGTACTTTGGCCGATGCTCCTTGATCAGATTGTTCTCAAGAATCAGCGCCTCCAGCTCGGAGTCGGTCACGATGTACTCAAAATATGCGATCTTCGTGACCATATACTCAATCTTCGGTCCGCGATTGAGCTTTTTAACAAAATACTGGTGTACCCGGCGCCTGAGATTAACTGCTTTCCCGACATACAGAATCGCATCGGTCTTGTCGTGCATGATGTAGACGCCTGGTTTCTCAGGAAGCTTCCTCAGCTCCTCCTTCAGATCAAAGTGAAACTCATTCTCCATAGCCCATCCTGTCATTCATACGCTGCCTCCTGCCGGCCATGGCGCGGAGACTGAGATACATCATATTTTGTAAAACTCCCCATGCCGCTTCGCCGCTGACGCGCCCGCGCTTCTGTACAAGAAAAGGCCCTTCCGCCTCTCCGGCGATTGCGGAGTCTGGTGGAAAGGCCTTTCGACGTGCTCATGATTCAGGCCCGCGAGCCTGACTCTCTCTGTTTTGGTGAATAGATCCGGGCATCTGCATCCGCACGCTCCGGTTCTGTCTCGAATATATGGTCGCAGATCACCTGGAGCACAACGCTCATGACCATCCCCGTTGTGACATCAATGATGGAATGCTGCTTGAGGAACATGGTGGACAGAACAATCAGAAGCGTCAGGGTATCCGTTCCCGCAATCACCCACTTCTTCCTTCTCAGCGCCGCGTTCGCATTGACCGCATAGCAGACTGCCATGGAGTTGTACACATGGATACTCGGCAGCACATTCGTCGGTGTATCGGTCCTGTAGAGATACCTGCAGAGGATGGCAAAGATATCGTTTCCCTCTACCTGGGCAGGTCTCAGATCCAGCCGGTTCGGATAGACAACAGAGACAACGATAAAGATGGTCATCCCCATCATCAGCATCGTGATCAGCTTATAGTACTCATCCTTGTTTTTACAGCACATGACAAACCATGTGACGGCGGCGCCGATAAAGCCGAACCACAGAAAGTAGGGTACGACAAAGAATCTACAGAACGGGATCTGTTCATCCAGCCAAGTGTGAATCACATGATAATGAACATGCCCTGCCTTCTCCACAGCGCTGAATGCTGTCATATAAAAGGCACTGTACAGCAGAAACCACAGCGCATGTCTGTATGTTTTCAGTTTCCTTATCATCTTCATCTGTCCCACCGTAAGCCCTGCGGACGCCTGCGCCGCACGGACATATATTTCTTCGATCAGCATGGCAATATACACATGCCCCGGGACTGCATCTTACAGCCCCGGGGCTATTCTTGTCAAGCTTCCCTATTCGTCTGCTCAGAACACCGCCTCAGGAGCCTTTCCTCATCTGTCAGGCTTGCGGTGTTTCTGTACTTTCTGTACCTGCTGCGAGATCCGGCTGATCGACCTTCGCCAGGATATCCATGAATTCCTTCCCGGTGATGGTCTCCTTCTCGATCAGGAAGGCCGCAATCTGGTCAAGCGCCTTTCTGTGCTCCGTCAGGATCTTCCTTGCCTGTTCGTAAGACTGCTTCATGATGGCCATGACTTCCTCGTCCACCTCTGCGGCAGTCTGTTCAGAACAATTCATCACGCGTCGACCGTCATCCAGATACTGGGATGTCTGGCTCTCCAGCTGTACGAAGCCGAACCGTTTGCTCATGCCATACTGGGTTACCATCGCCCGCGCGATCCGGGTCGCCTTCTCGATATCGTTGGAGGCGCCTGTTGTGATGGAGCCGAAGACGAGCTCCTCCGCCACACGGCCTGCCGTGAACTCCACAAGCATGGCCCGGATCTCCTCCTCCGAGTTGAGGTACTTCTCCTCCTCCGGAACATTCATGACATAGCCAAGCGCGCCCATGGTTCTTGGAACAATCGTAATCTTCTGCACCGGCTCAGAGTGCTTCTGAATCGCAGACACCAGCGCATGTCCGACCTCGTGATAGGATACGATCTTCCGCTCCTCCTTGCTGAGGACGCGGCTCTTCTTCTCCTTTCCGACAAGAACGACCTCAACAGAATCCAGCAGATCCTTCTGGCTGACCGCCTGCCTGTGGTTCCGGACCGCCAGGATGGCTGCCTCATTGATCATGTTCGCCAGATCCGCACCGACTGCACCGGAGGTTGCAAGCGCCACCTCGCGGAAATCGACCGTCTCGTCCATCTTCACGTTCTTCGCGTGAACCTTCAGAATCTGAATCCGTCCTTCCAGATCCGGCTTGTCAACGATGACACGGCGGTCAAATCTGCCCGGACGGAGCAGTGCCTGATCCAGCACCTCCGGACGGTTGGTCGCAGCCAGAATCAGAATTCCCTTGGAGGAATCAAAACCATCCATCTCGGACAGCAGCTGATTCAACGTCTGTTCCCGCTCATCATTGCCGCCGTAGCCGCCGGCATTCCTGCTCTTTCCGATGGCATCAATCTCATCGATGAAGATGATGCACGGCGCATTCTTCTTCGCCTCGTCGAACAGGTCGCGGACACGGGACGCGCCGACACCGACGAACATCTCCACAAAATCCGATCCAGTCAGAGAGAAGAACGGCACCTTCGCCTCCCCGGCAACCGCCTTTGCCAGAAGCGTCTTTCCGGTTCCGGGAGGACCGACCAGGAGAGCGCCCTTCGGCAGCTTTGCACCGATCTCCGCATACCGTTCCGGATGCTCCAGGAAATCGACTGCTTCCTGCAGGGATTCCTTGGCCTCATCCTCGCCGGCGACATCCTTGAAGGTCACACCGGTCTCGTTCTGCATGTACATCTTGGCGCGGCTCTTGCCGACGCCCATCATGCCGGTGCTGCTGTTCATCCTGCGAAGCAGGACACCCATCAGGACCCAGATCAGAACCAGCGGCGCAAATGAAAGCAGCACATTCAGAATCAGGCTGGTGGTATTGTCCGGAATCTCCTCCTTGAACTCCACGCCCGCCTTCTGCAGCCGGTCAACCAGCTTGTCGTCATCCATGCGGCCTGTATAGTAGGTCACCTCGATACCCTGGCTGGCAAGCGGCTGGTCCTTCTTCGTGACGATCTCCAGCTTATTCGTATCGACCGTTACCGATTCAACCAGGTTGTTGTCCAGAAGATCGAGGAACTGGTCGTACGTGATCTCCTTGGTTGTCGTGCTCGTCATCGCCCGGTTCACCAGGCTCATGATTCCAAGCGTGATAAAAGTTACAATGAGAAATGCAAGGATCGACCCATGGTTGTTACCCTGCCCGTTCGCCGGTCCCTGCTTTCTGTGGTCATCGTTCATACGTTACCTCCGGCTGAGCGCCCTGATGCTGACGCGGCTGTGTGGATACTGGCTGCTGCAGCCCTCTCGGGTTCTCAGTTCTGTGATTTGTGCTGGCCTTTTCTCTTCTGCTCAAGATACAGCTCAATCATCCTGACGCAGCCATCAATGCCAATGTCGCTTGTGTCGAGCGACAGATTGTAGCTTGATGCCGCTCCCCACTTCTTTTCCGTCTGAAAGTTATAGAAGGATGCCCTCTTCTTATCCGCCTTGAGGATCATGTCCCTCGCCTTGTTCTCATCAATATGCTCGAACTCCATCACCCTGTCAAGCCTGAATCGCATGCTGGAATGAATGAAGACAGAGGTCAGCCTCGGGTTATCACGCAGGATATAGTCCGCCGCGCGGCCGACGATCACGCAGCTCCCCTTTTCTCCCAGGCGCCGGATCGTTTCGTACTGCGCCTGATAAACCTGCTGACTGAGGGTATTCCCCACATAGTTCATGGATGGATAGACATCCATCACGATGGAATACAGAAGACTGTTCGTTGGCTTTTCATCATAATCCTGCAAAACCTGCTCGCAGATATTGCTCTGTTCCGCGACCGTTTTCAGAAGCTCTTTGTCGTAAAGCTTCAGTCCGAGTTCCGCCGCGATGCGTCTTCCGACCTCGTGTCCGCCTGAACCAAACTGTCTTCCGATGGTGATAATACTGTTTTCTGCCATAACTGCTCACACCTTTCTGCAGAGGAATGCGTTGTGACTGATCTATATATAGTATAGCACTCAGGAAAGCGGTTTATAAGCATGAATCCCACATTTCCCGAAATGCGGCAGATTCCGGTATATATAAAGAGCCTCATCCAGAAGCGGGAGCAGGAGCGCCGCTCCGCTGCCTTCTCCAAGGTGCATCCCGAGGCGGAGGGGCGGGGTAAGCTGCAGTGCCTCCATCAGGATCCGGTCTCCCGGCTCCGTGCCCAGATGCCCCGGTATCAGATACTCTCGCACCGGACCAGCCAGCCTTACGGCGATGTAGGCAGAGAGTGCGGCGATGAGTCCGTCGATGACCGTCGGAATCCCTTCTGCGGCGCTTCCGAGAAACAGCCCGGTCATTCCGGCGATGTCCAGTCCGCCGACCTTCGAAAGAACATCGAGAACGTCCCCCCGGTCCGGACGGTTGACGCGCAGCGCGTCCCGGATCACCTCTGCCTTGTGCCGGACGCCTTCCTTTGTCAGACCGGCGCCCGGCCCTGCGATTTTCTCCGGTTCCTTTCCAAAGAAAGCGCAGACACACGCCGCACTCGTTGTCGTGTTGCCGATTCCCATTTCCCCGGGAATAAGGATCTGACATCCCTGCGCCTTCAATTCGTGCACGATCCGGATTCCCTCTCCGATTGCCTGAAGGGCTTCCTGCCTGTCCATAGCCGGTCCTGTCCGGATGTCGCCGCTCCCTCTCCGGACGGCCCGGTTCAGGACCCCGGGGCTGTTGACCGGCTCATTCAATCCGATGTCGACTGCAACCACCTCTGTCCTCCGGAACCGCGCCATCTGGCAGACGGTACTGTCACCTTCTGCCATGTTTCGGAGTACCTGCGCCGTCACCTCGCTGCCACACTGGCTCACGCCCTCCGCGACAACCCCGTTGTCAGCACCCATGATCACGACCACCGCTCTGCTGATGTCCGGCTGCTCCGTCTGCTGGATCGCACCGATCTGCGATACCATGTCCTCCAGGGCTCCAAGTCCGTGAATCGGTTTGCAGAGGCTGTCCCAGCGCGCCTGACAGCTTCTCCGGAACACGTCCTGTGGAGGGTGAATCTGTCTGATTGTCTCTTCCATCCATGTAAGACTGTCCATGCATGACTCTCCCTATCCGGGTGAAGCTGTTTTTTCCTCCGCTACCCTGCCGGTTCCATCACGGTGCCCTTCAGATACAGCAGAAGACTCCCGGTCCGCAGACGCTGCACAATGCACTTGTCAGGCAGGCATTGGAACACACGTCTCCCGCTGAATCCATCGGCGTCCCGTAGAAATCCCCCATGCCTCTGTACCAGGCCGAACCGTTTTCAAGCTGCTGCTTCAGCTGCTGATACTGTACATTGGACGGCTCCATCGAGACCGCCCGCTCCGCCATCTGTCTGGCCGTCACATTGTTCCCGGCCCCTGAATTCGCCAGTGCACTCAGGAAATACCACTGTGCGGTGCGGGAAGCCTCCGGGATCGAATCCAGCGTATTGAGCGCCTCCCGGAAATGCCGGCTCCCGATGTAATTGGAGGCCGCCCGCAGCCGGATATCTCCCTCATCCTCGTGCCCTGCGGCACTCTGACCGCCAAAGCCGCCAAATCCACCGAAGCCTCCAAATGGACCGTAGCTGCCTGCTGCGCCGCCAAAAGGCCCGCTGCCATATCCATAGCCGCCGGAGGCGCCTGCCCCGCCATACCCGAAGCGTCCGCTCTTCTCGTCCTGGATCTGCTTGTAGGCCTGCTGGACCTCCTTGAACCGTTCCTCGGCAGAAGCCTTATCCGGATTGTTGATATTGGCATCCGGGTGGTACTTCCGGCTCAGCTTCCGGTACGCTTTCTTGATCTCATCATCGGAGGCTCCCCTCGGAACCCCCAGCACTTCATACGGATCTCTCATTGAACTTCACCCAGATTCCGGAATACAGAATATTTCGGAGAATCTCCACATTCTTCACGATCGGAAGACGTTCAAAGCTTCTGCAGCATCTGGCTGCCATGTCACACAGAACTTCCTTCACAATCTCCCCGGCATACTCCGGTTCTTCCGCCTCCAGCGCTGCCAGCAGGTTATAGTTTCCGCTCTTCTGATCCTTTTTCCTGTCATCCCAGGCATCCAGGATGTATATAAACTTGCCGAGGTAAAACCCTACCCCCCGCAGATCCTCCGCCCACAGGTCGTTCCGTGGGGCGCAGACCTCTGCGAGGAAGCGGCCTGTGCAGGCGGCTGCCTGGTCCAGCTTCTGCAGGATCTCGTCCTTCCCCTCCGGAACCGGCTCATGCTCCAGCCTGCTGAGATCAGCCACCGCCCTCCGGATTGCCTTCTCCTGCCTTGGCCAGAGGCTTTTCAGCTTCCGGTAATCCTTCGCATACGCCCGGAGCATGAGCCGTGCCGCCGGTTTCCTTTCGTCCTTCCAGTCATCCGCCGCCTTCAGATATCCCAGCAGGACATTCATGTCCGCTGCGTACGGTGTAAACCGGCTGACCGTCTCCCGGTGACGGACGATCGGATGGCGAAGGCACCGGACAGACCGCTCAGCCGCCTCCGGCTCATAGACCCCATCCAGAAGCAGCGTCAGAAACGTGCAGTCATAGCTCAACAGCAGCTGCGCCTTCACGCCGAAGCGGTGCTGGAGCTCATGACACAGGCCGCAGTAACAGGCCTGATACGCCTCCAGGTTCTTCACCTTCATCTCCGGCTTGTTCAATGTGATATACCCAAACATTCAGCCCGCCGCCCTTCCGCCTTCCGTTTTTTGATACAAAAGCGGTTCCGCAGCGCCCCTCTCAGGTACGCTTGCGGAACCTTGTTCTGCACTTCGGGCAGGTAATCTCCACCATGCCATGTCCCTTCGGGATACGGATCTTCTGACCGCACTTCGGGCAGCGGTAGATACGAAAATCCGCCTGTGCGGAGGAATCATGCCTGCCCCGGCTGCCAAATCCTTTGAAAAATGAAACAACCCTGTCCTTCACATCCAGATAGCGCCTGTTTTCCTCTGCTCTCCTCGCGGTGTCCTTTGAAAGCATCCGGACGTACACCCACACCAGAAGAAGCCCGGCAATGATCCCGAGAAAGGCTGAGTGCGTGAAGAAATTGATGATGATCACAATCAGGGTCACCACAAGCAGGAAATGGGACAGCTCGTCCTGCCCGTACCGTCCCGCCATAAAGTTCTGAAAGCGCTCCCGCCAGTTTGAGTTTCTCAAAATTTCCCACTCCTTGCAGATCGTATTGCTCCGGTCTGGAAGAATCCCGGGTCCGGGAGTGCGTCCCGACCGAAGCGGCTGTAATCACGATAGCACAATTTAATTTATCTGCAAGGCAATTGTGACAGAATTCACCAAACTTTCACGAAACCGCCGCTGGTGGATACCGGCGCTGCGAACCAAGTCTCCGATGCAGGTTCCGGCACTGCAAACCGGGCCTCGAACGCGGGTGCCGGTTCTGCAGACCGGGCCTCCAACGCGGATACCGGCGCTGCGAACCGGGCCTCCGACGTGAAGCCTGATGTCACGAACCGGGTTCAGAAAGCACCGGAAATCTGAGTGAGGTTTCAAACGTATAACCGCCGGCTTCCACGCTGAACTGTCCGCCCATGAGCTCCGTCAGGTTCTTCGCGATGGAAAGTCCGAGGCCCGAACCCTCCGAGCTGCTCCTTGCCTGATCGCCCCGGACAAACCGCTCGAGGAGCTCGTCTCCGCTCTTCTCCAGATAGTCACGGGAGGTATTGGAAAGCAGCACCTGCACATATCCGTCCTCCTGCGTCATCGTGAGGCGGACCTCCGTTCCCTCCTTCGCGTACTTTGCCGTATTGGAGAAGAGGTTGTCCAGAACCCGGTACAGCTGGGAGCCGTCCGCTGAAATCATCTCTGCGCTCTCCGGGAGCGCCATCCGGACCGTCAGCTTTGCATCCTCAAACCGCTCCTCAAATTCACCCTCCGCCATCATCAGCATTGATCTCAGATCAAGCGGCTGCATATCCAGCTCAATATTGCCCGAGCTGATCTTGCTGGCATCGATCAGGTCCGAGATCAGCGACTTGAGGCGCTGGGACTTGTGGTCCAGGACATCGATGTACTCTTTTGCCCGCTCGTCCTTCAGATCCAGCCGTTTCAACAGATCCACATAGTTGATCACGGAGGTCAGCGGCGTCTTCAGATCATGGGACACATTCGTGATCAGCTCCGCCTTCAGGCGCTCATTTTTCACAATCGAGTTGACGGCCTCCTGAAGACCGTCCCCCATCTCGTTGACGGCTCTTGCCATCTCCAGGCTGTCCCCGGTCAGCCCATGCGTGTCAATCTTGTAATCCAGCCTGCCCTTCGAAATCTCCCTGAGTCCCTGCCGGACACTGAGCTTGCCGACCTGATCCCGCATCAGATAGAGAATCAGCCCCATGTCCAGCACCAGCACCATGATGATGCCGATGGTGCCGAAGGCGCGGAGGAACAGGAAGTTCGCGGCAATAAAGAGGGAGTAGACCATCAGAAGCTTCCCGGATGTCACGCGGGCGTTGATCACCTGCTGACTGACACGGACGACTGTGTAGATGACAGAGTTGGTCGCAAATGTCTGATGCCGGCGTCTCCTGATGATGCTGTATAGTCCGCTCACGCCGAGCAGATACTCCGTCACGGCCAGCACAACATACCAGCCTTTCAGGTGATCCCCCGGGAAAAACATGGTTCCCTTCAGGCGCTGCATCACCCAGTACCAGATCATAACCATTCCGAGCAGCATCCCGGCCGCGATTTCCGTCGGAATCCGGTCAAACCAGCCCTCCTGCTCCAGCGTTTCCGAATCCCTCCTGCCAGTCACCATTCCTCCGAGCACCAGAAGCGCCAGCAGGCACAGGGCGGACAGAATACCAAGGACGACAGCGCCGACCGCAACCGGTCTGCGGCTCTGATACGCCAGATAGTCCTGGTGCAGGGTATCCCCGACCGGATATCCCGGCTCGTAGGCGATGACAATCCGTTCATTTGAGCCCAGGAATACTGTATCGATGAATTTCGATGTTACAGTCTTGTTCAGGGAATGCTCCGTGTCCGCAACCATGATGTTCATCGTCCGGACCCCCTCAAACAGAAACTTCAGATCATCCGACTTCGCGATCAGACTCTTCGCCTCCGAGCAGCTTCTCGCATCCAGATTCGTATAGTACGCCTTGGTGGTCGTGTTCTCCGCGAAATAGCGGATGTTCCCTGGCGCCTTCTGATGCGCCTCCCCCTTCGGGTCACTGTGCTCGGCCGTATAGCTCTGGTACCGTCTGTACAGATCCGCACTTGTCTGGCACAGATCACTGTAGTACTCAGACAGCTTCGTGTACGGACTCCCGGACAGCTTCGCCGTGTCCGCGAGCGTGCTGCCTGACACAGGAAGAATCTTCTCCATACCGGATGCAAGGGATGCCAGATTGTCATAGGAAGCATCCGACGGATTTTCCGAGTTGTCCAGCTTCGCGACGATCTCCTCAAGCGCCCCGGTATTCGGATAGAAATTGATCAGGTCCGAGAGCAGGTAGGTCGTATTCTCATTCTGATTGGCCGTATCGCTGACGCCCGCCACATACTGGCGGATATCGATCTTTTTGCTGAGATCCTCCTCGCCGTCGGTCTCGAACAGGGCTTCATTCCTCGTACAGTTGATCTTTGCGCGGACAATCCGCTCCACATCATTCAGGAAGATGGACGTCTCCTCGAACGGTCTCCCCAGCTCTTCCAGGTTGTACGTATTGTCCGTCCAGTAGCCCACCGTCAGCGTGCAGACCGTGATGATCGCAACGCACAGGGCCTGAAGGCAGGCAATTCCCGTCTTCAGGCCCATGCTGTACTGTCTGCTGTTCTGTTTTCTGTCCGCTGCTCTGTTCTTGCTGGTCTTGCCGCTCTTGTTCGCTTTTTTCTTCATGAATCGCATCTTTCTGTTTGTCCGCCCTGCGTCCGCAGCTGTCCGCATTCCCGGGAAGTCCCCGCTGCCATCCCGTGCGCTGCCTGTCTTCAGGAATCCAGGTCCTCCACCTTGTAGCCGATTCCCCACATCACCTTCAGGTACTTCGGGTTCTTCGGGTCAATCTCGATCTTCTCCCGGATATGGCGGATATGCACGGTCACCGTATTGTCCGCGCAGAATGCCTCCTCCTTCCAGATCTTCTCGTAGATCTGCTCGATGGAGAACACCTTTCCCTTGTTCTGCAGAAGAAACAGCAGGATGTTGTACTCAATCCGGGTCAGCCGGATCGGCTCGCCGTCCACCGTCACTTCCTTCTTGTTGTCGTCAATCACAAGTCCGCCGGAATGGAAGACATTCTCCTCCTCCGAGGCTGTCTCGGCGATGTTGCCCAGCGCCGTATACCGCCGCATCTGACTCTTGACGCGCGCGACAAGCTCCAGCGGGTTGAACGGCTTTGTGACATAATCGTCCGCCCCGACATTCAGGCCGAGAATCTTGTCTGCATCCTGGGACTTCGCCGACAGCACAATAATCGGAATGCTGGATGTCTTCCGGATCTCCAGGATCGCATGAATTCCGTCCATCTCCGGCATCATCAGGTCAATGATCAGAAGATGAATCTCTTCCTTCTTCATGATCTCCAACGCCTGTTTTCCGTTGTAAGCCTTCAGCACTCTGTAGCCTTCCTGGCTGAGGTAGATCTCGATCGCATCCGTGATCTCCTTCTCATCGTCACAGACAAGAATGTTGTACATCCCGCACTCCCTTCCATCAGACTATCCTGTGATTATCGTGTCAGAAGTCCGACACTGCGTGTAATCATAACGATATTTTATCAGATCTCCCCGGCACGATCCCTGAAGAAAGGCTTAAGACTTTCTGAATCGTACCTTTTCCTGCCGGGCCTTCCAGGATTCAAAGCCTGTCATGGTTTTTCACAACCATCTCCTGAACGACCTCCCGGGTCTTTGCGCCGATCCCCTTCAGCTCCTCCCGGGACATACCGGCTGTCTCGATCGGTTTTCCGTATTCGATGATGACATGCCCGCCCTTCACCTTCGGGAAATGATTCTCAAAGAGATCTCTCGTCCCGCAGATGGCCACCGGCACGATCGCGCACTTCGTCTTGGTCGCAATCTTGAATGAGCCCTCATGAAATGGCAGAAGCTCCCGCTCATCATCGCCCGTGTTCCGCTTCCCCTCCGGGAAAATGAACATCGAGACACCCTTCTTCACGGTTCCGATCGCGCGCACAATACTTTCGAGGTTCTGGCGGATGTCATCCTTTACAAGGAACTCGCAGTACAGCCGCTTCATCCAGATCGGAAGGATCGGCACCTTCTCAAAGTCGCTCTTGGCCACGAACGCCGTGATCGGCGGCAGCTGCGGATAAGTCAGAATCACATCAAAGTAGCTCCTGTGGTTCCCGACAAACAGCACCGGTCTGTCCTTCGGAATATTCTCAAGCCCGTAGGTATCCAGCCTGATGCCGCAGGGCAGCTTTACCATCCGGAAGCCAAACTGCACCATCCGGAAGCTTGTCCGGTCGCCGAGCGTCGGCCATTTTTTCCTGAGAAGTCCCAGAATTCCCAGATACGGCAGTGTCACAATCAGATAAAGGGCCGCCATCATCAGCGCGCCGACTGCTCTCAGCATCTCATTTCCTCCCGGTGCATCTCCTGCACCCCTCTTTACAGCCCTGCCACCCTGGGCAGTCGTTCATGCATGGTGCCCCATTCCTGCCGCAGGTACGGGAATGGACTTTCCTCACAGGGACCCGGCCACGCAGGCTCTCCATCTCCATGCAGATCTGCCCGGCATCAGTCGTTTTTCAGTATACTAGCTCGCCTGGACGTTCGCAAGAAAAGCCGCAGGACTTCAGTCCCGCGGCTCATCGCACAGATCTATTACTGTTTGTGTTTGTGATGGATTCGTCATCAGAAATACATTCTGGTCTACTCTTCGGTCGTCTGAATGGCTTTCTCGTACTCGGTCAGGATGATGTCCTGCATCTGCTGGCGGGTCTCGGAATTGATCGGATGCGCGATATCCCGGTACTCCCCCTCTGCAGTCTTGCGGGAAGGCATCGCAATAAACAGCCCCTTCTCGCCCTCGATCACCTTGATGTCGTGGACGACAAACTCGCCGTCTATTGTGATCGAAACCACAGCCTTCATCTTGCCCTCTTTGGAGAACCTCCTTACTCTTACATCAGTAATCGTCATACAAATCACCTATCAGACATGCCTTTCTATCCCTACTTTTGATTATAGGACGTAACGTTCATCTGACTCGATGACGATCTTGATACCATCATCTCCGTTATAATAAGTATTGGCGCGAATGGTGTCGCGACTTTCCACGATGCAGTTTTCCAAATGAACATTGTCACCAAGATACACATCGCTCAGCACGATGGAATTCTTGATTACACAGTTTTCTCCTACAAATACATTGCTGAATAAAATCGAATTTTCAACAGCACCATTGATGATCGATCCCGCGGAAATGAGACTGTTTTTCACCTCGCTTCCCGGATTGTACTTCGCCGGCGGAAGATCATCGACTTTCGAATGGACTTCCGGGTATTCCCGGAAGAAGTAATCCCGGACCTCCTTCTTCAGGAAATCCATGTTCGTCCGGAAATAAGATTCTACTGACGCGATGTTGCTCCAGTAGCTGTCAATCTTATACCCGAAGATCTTCCTGACTCCCTTATAACGGATCAGGATGTCACGGACGAAATCAAACCTCCCTTCCTCTGCACTCTTCTCAATCAGCTCGATCAGCTGACGTCTCCGCACCACATAGATTCCGCACGATATTGTATTCGCATCGGAAGCCATCGGCTTTTCCTCAAACTGCTCAATCCTGCAGTTTTCATTCATCCTCAGAACGCCGAATCTGGAAACGTCTTCTCCCGGCGGGAGCTGCTTGCACACGACCGTGATATCCGCCTTCTTGGCGATATGATACTCGAGCACCTTGTTAAAATCAAGCTTATAAACCCCATCCCCTGAGGCAATCACCACATACGGCTCATGGCAGTTTTTCAAAAAATCCAGATTCTGGTAAAGCGCATCCGCCGTTCCTCTGTACCAGAAGCTGTTGTCCGCCGTCACCGTCGGAGGAAAGACAAACAGTCCGCCCTGCTTTCTTCCAAAGTCCCACCACTTGGAGGAGCTCAGATGCTCGTTCAGGGAACGTGAATTATACTGCGTCAGGACCGCTACCTTCTGGATCCTCGAATTGGACATGGAACTGAGTGCAAAGTCGATGCTTCTGAAGCTGCCTGCAATCGGCATCGCCGCGATCGCTCTCTTGTTGGATAACTCCCTCATGCGGTAGCTGTTGCCGCCCGCAAGGATCATACCTACCGCTCTCATGACACAACACCTGCCTTATCCAGAATCCCGCCGCTGGCGAGCTGTCCGTCCGGGTAATCCTCCGGAACTGTCCTGCCGGTTACAGCAGTATTGCGCCCGATGCGCACATTCGGGGGAATCTCCGTGTCCTCCCCGACAACTGCAAGGCCGTACCCGTAGATCTTCGGCTTCACACGGTTCGGTACCGCATCTCCGCAGCCTATGACCGCTCCCTGCCCGATATGGGCATTCTCCGCAACGATCGCCTTGTCCAGAACCGCTCCGTCTTCGATCACCGCACCATGCATCACAATGGAGTCGCGGATCTTTGCCCCGCGTCCGATCATGACACCATTGCCGATGACGGAATTGGTCACCTCTCCGCTGACCTCTGTCCCGTTCCCGATCAGGCACCGGTACAGCCGCGCGTCCGGAGAGATGTACTGCGGCGGAATGATGTCATTCTTTGTATAAATCTTCCAGAACTCCTCGTACAGATTGAATTCCGGCACGATATCGATCAGCTCCATGTTGGCTTCCCAGTACGAGCCGAGTGTCCCGACATCCTTCCAGTAGCCATTGAATTCATACGCGCACAGGTTCCGGCCGCTGTTGAAGCAGTACGGAATGACATGCTTGCCAAAATCGCAGTTCTCCTGCTCGGACAGCGCCACCAGCGCATCCCTCAGGGCCGGCCAACTGAAGATATAGATGCCCATCGATGCCAGATTGCTCTTCGGATGCTCCGGCTTCTCCTGAAATTCCTGGATTTTACCCTTCCCGTCCGTGATCACAATTCCAAACCGGGAGGCATCCTCCTGCGGAACCGGCATGACGGCAACCGTCACATCCGCGTTATGCGATTTATGGTAGTCGAGCATCACCTCATAATCCATCTTGTAGATGTGGTCGCCGGATAGGATCAGCACATAGTCCGGATGATACTGCTCCATGTAAGCCAGGTTCTGGTAAATCGCATTCGCAGTCCCTGTATACCACTCCGTCTTCCCCACCTTCTCATACGGCGGAAGGATCGTGACGCCGCCCTCATTGCGGTCCAGATCCCATGGAATGCCGATGCCAATATGAGTATTGAGTCTAAGAGGCTGATACTGTGTCAGGACACCGACTGTGTCGATTCCCGAATTGATGCAGTTGCTGAGCGGAAAATCAATGATCCGGTACTTTCCTCCGAACGTAACCGCCGGCTTTGCAACCTTCGCCGTCAGTACGCCGAGGCGTGACCCCTGACCGCCCGCAAGAAGCATTGCGATCATCTCTTTTTTCATCACGCTATCACCCCTACCCCCTGTCATTTATTTGTTAGATGACAATATTATACCACAATCGGTTTTGGCATGTGAACAATTTTCACAAATTCATAAAACATATCGCGTGTTTTTTGTTCTTATTGTTCAGTTATTTCAAGATACATACACACTTGCAAATATTCACATTGTATATGCATATAAAAGCAGTAAATTCCCCGTCTTTTCCCCTTCCAAGGGCCTGCACATGCTATCCCAGTAGATGTGCATCCCGTCCGACTCCTTTCTGCTTTTCCCTCCCAGGGTCCTGCGCATATTGCCCCGGAAGCTCCGCGCTCAACTGCTGCTATTTTCAAACCCCTGACAATAGCGTATACTGTGGATGCATCATTCAAACGCAAGGAAGGAGTTTCACAATCGTGTATCAGATTGATTTCATTCATCCCTGCCATGTCCATTTTATTGGAATCGGCGGGATTTCCATGAGCGGACTGGCGTCCGTTCTTGTCAAGGAAGGATTCACCGTCACCGGCTCGGATGCGAAGAAGTCCAGGATGACGGAGGCGCTTGAGGCCAGGGGAATCCGGATTGACTATCCTCAGAGGGCAGAGAATATCCGCCCGGAGGCTGACGTCATCGTCTACACCGCAGCCATCCATCCGGACAATCCCGAGTTCTCAGAGGCTGTACGCCTCCGCAAACCGATGCTCACCCGGGCACAGCTGCTCGGTCAGATTATGGCGAACTACGACAATTCCATTGCCATATCCGGAACACACGGCAAGACAACCACAACCTCCATGCTCTCCTGCATTCAGCTGCAGGCTGCCATGGATCCGACCATTTCCGTCGGGGGAATCCTGAAGGAAATTGGCGGGAATATCCGCGTCGGGGATTCTGAGAATTTCATCACGGAAGCCTGCGAGTACACGAACAGCTTCCTGAGCCTCTACCCGAAAATCGGACTGATTCTGAACATCGACGCGGACCACCTGGACTTTTTCAAGGATCTGGACGACATCCGCCATTCCTTCCACCGTTTCGCCTGCAATATCAAGAAGGGCGGAACGCTTGTCATCAGCGGCGCAATTCCGAATCTCTCGGAGATCACAGAGGGCATCAGCGCCGATGTGGTCACCTACGGTACAGAAGGCTCTGACTACTATCCGGTGAACATTACTTATGATGAGCGGGGGATCGGTTCCTTCGACGTAAGCCATCACGGAAAAAATCTCGGCCATTTCCGTCTCGAAATCCCGGGAGAACACAACATCCAGAACGCCACGGCAGCCATCGCCGTCTCCGACCTGCTCGGCATCTCCATGGAGGATGTCCGGGAGGGACTTCTTTCCTTCGGCGGAGCAGACCGCCGCTTCCAGATCAAGGGCGAGTGGAAGGGGGCGACCATCATCGATGACTACGCGCATCACCCGACGGAAATCCGTGCAACGCTGAAGGCAGCGGAAAACTATCCGCACCGGAAGATCTGGTGCGTCTTCCAGCCTCATACCTATACCCGGACAAAAGCGCTCATGAACGACTTTGCGGACGCGCTGTCGATGGCGGATACGGTTGTGCTGGCAGATATCTTCGCCGCCCGTGAGAAGGACAACCTGGGGATCAGCTCCGACACGCTCCGGCAGAATATCGCAAACCTCGGAACGGATGCCTACTATTTCCCGTCCTTCCACCAGATTGAAGACTTCCTTGCTGAAAGCGTTCAGCCCGGAGACCTGGTCATCACGATGGGCGCCGGCGATGTCGTGAAGGTCGGAGAGGAACTGCTGGCAGGCGGACAGTAAGGATGCCGCCCTGCACTGTATGATCCACACTCACCCCTGCGTTCCCGCAGGGGTGTTCTTTTTACAGCCGCCATCACAGGTGTGGATTTCTCTGCGGATAAGGTGAGGATAAGTCGCCGCCTTCCCGGCGGCCGTCTGCCCGGTTCCTGTGTTATACTGTTCGTCACAGAGAAAACCAGAATCAGATTCTGAAGGGAGCTCATGATCCATGATCATAACCAGTCCGTCCGATAATGGCGTCACGCTGATTGATAATTCGTTCATCGACCACTATATGGCAGACGCCAATGGTGAATTTGTCAAAATATACCTGTATCTTGTCCGCTGCGCCTGCCCGGGCCGGGATGTCTCGATCCCCGGGATCGCAGATTTCTTCGAGCAGACCGAGGGAGATGTCCGCCGGGCGTTAAACTATTGGAAAACACAGGGACTGGTGGACCTGGTGCAGGATGCCTCCGGCCAGATCTCCCAGATTGTTCTGCGGTCATGCAGCTGCGCCCCGGCAGGCGCAGCTTTTCAGACAAAAGGAGCCTCCGTCCACGTCACCGCTGCTTCTATGCCTTCTCAGACCGCTCTGTCTCAGGAGCCAGGCAGAGACTCCTCTTCCACAGTCTGATTCGCGGCAGCAGGCAAATGAGGTTCATCCGGCAGATATCCCGGCATCCACCGGCTCAGAGGTCTCCGCCCGGCTCCCGCAGACGCAGCAAAATCCTGTATCTGATCCTTTCGGGCAGGCTCCCGCCGGTGAGGCAGCCTGTGGTCATGACATCGATGTGCAGCCGTCCGAAGAATCCTCCGGGGCACCTCCGGTAGAGGAGGCTCACCAGCTCAAGCAGAGCCGCCAGCTCAAGCGTGCCGAGCTTGGAAAGCTGTACTACGTTGCCGAGATCTATTTCCAGCGGAATCTCTCGTCCGCGGAGATAAGCATGATCGACTATTTTGTAAACGGGCTGGATATGTCCGCTGATCTGGTCGAGTATCTGCTCGAATACTGCATCGGCAAGGGGCACACAAGTGTGCGGTACATGGAAACGGTTGCGCAGAACTGGGTTGCGCAGAACATCACGACCGTCCAGCAGGCGAAGGATGAGTCGCGCAGCTTCGGCGGCGACTACACCGTGATCCTGCGCGAGCTTGGGCTGACCCGGAAACCGGCTCCCGCCGAGACTGCCCTGATGGACAAATGGCTGTCGGAATATGCATTTTCACTCGATCTTATCAAGGAAGCCTGCCGGCGGACGGTGCTCCAGGCCTCCTCCCCCAGCCTGAGCTATGCGGACAGCATCCTGACCCGCTGGCACAATGCTTCCGTCCGCTCACTGCAGGATGTTGCCAGGCTGGACGCCGACCATGAGGCCTCCAAGTCCGACCAGAAGAATGCGGAAAAGCCGAAAAGCGGGCAGAAACGAACAGGCCAGTCTAAAAGCCGGCTTCAGGCAGGCGGGCATTTCAGCAGCTATGGTCACGAAGATCTGGACTGGAACGCAATCGGGCTGCAGATCATGAAGAATCAGAAACAGGAGTCTTGAGAATAGTATGAGCCTTACCAGATCACAGTACGATGCTGTCATGCGTTTGTATGACAGAAGACAGATTGAAGACCACCGCATCATGGAGGAGCGACGGCGCAAGGCCTACGCGGTCATTCCGGAGCTTGCATCGATCGATGCAGGCGTCGCGGATGCTGCCGTCAGGCGGCTGCGCGGACTTTTCGGACTGGAACCGAAGGAAACCGTGGATGCCGGGTCCCCAGTCCAGTCAGGTTCTGCTCCGTCCATAAGGTCCAGGGCGCAGGGCGAATCCGGCGCGCTGATACAGGCAGGCGCTTCTCCGCGTCTGGACTCAGAGGATGCGGAAGCAGCTGCCTCCCCGGCAGCCATGTCCCCGGAGGCTCAGAAGCGGTCGCTCCTGAGCCGGCACGGTTTTCCGGAGGACTATCTGGATCCGGTCTGGCAGTGCCCGGACTGCCGCGATACCGGCTTCGTCGGACAGAAGCAGTGCCACTGCTTCCGCCAGGCAGTTGTGAATCTTTTCTACACGCAGTCCGGTCTGTCGGATGTCCTTCAAAAGGAAAACTTTGAGACATTTTCCCTGGACTGGTATCCGGAGGATCTGATCAGCCCGGCGACAGGCATGTCCTCCCGCAAGTCGATGGAGCATGTCCTGAGCGTGTGCCGGGATTTTGCCACGCGGTACGATTCGCAGCAGCACCCTTACCTGCTTCTGTACGGCGAGTCCGGAAGGGGAAAGACCTTTCTCTCCCACTGTATCGCCAGAGAGCTGATGAACAGCGCCCACTCCGTGATGTACTACTCGGCGAAGGAGCTCTTTGACCGCCTGGCGGATCTCCGCTTCCGCTCCGGAGCCGCTGACCGCCAGGGGGCGGCTGACCCCGTCTCCTCGTTTGATCCGGAGTACCTCCTGACAAGTGACCTTCTGATCATCGACGACCTCGGAACCGAACTGCCGAACGATTTCACCAAGAGTGAATTCTTCGGAATGCTGAACGGAAGGCTCAGTGCAGGGAAAGGCATCATCATTTCGACGAACCTCTCTCCGCAGGAGCTGTCGGATATCTATTCTCCGCGCATCATGTCACGGATTCTGGAGAATTTCCAACTGCTGAACCTCTTCGGAAGAGATATCCGGATTCAGAAACGGATGGCAGGCAGTCTGGGACACACTTGACCATTTTCCCCTTCATGGTAAAATGTACGCGGCATGGGAACTGCACCGTGATGAATTGCCCGGCGGACGGTCCGGATGGCAGCCCGTATGGGGTGGGTATCCGGACAGCTGCGTGCCATGCAGGCGTAAAGCAGCGTGCCGGCGCCTTTGAACTACATATACAGGAGAATACTATGACTACAGCCGCAAAGCGAAATCGTGAATCTCTTCCGGTCGGCGACCTCGGGATTATTGCTCTGCAGTCGAGCAAAGAGCTCGGCAGCAAGGTGAACGATTACATCGTAGAATGGAGGTCCGAGCGGGATCACCGGCACAAGGCCCTCCCGCAGCTTGAAGGATATGCCCGGGACAACTACCTGATCCGCACGGAGAATCCGAGATTCGGAAGCGGGGAAGGCAAGGGAATCATCTACGACTCTATCCGCGGTGAAGATCTGTATATTCTGATCGATGTCTGCAATTACAGCCTCACCTACAAGATGCGCGGCAAAACGAACCACATGTCCCCGGACGATCATTTTCTGGATCTGGAACGGATGATTTCAGCCATCGGCGGCAAGGCCAGACGGATCAACATCATCATGCCGTACCTGTATGAAAGCCGCCAGACCGGCAGGAACGGACGTGAGTCGCTGGACTGTGCGCAGGCACTGAAGGATCTGGTCCATATGGGCGTCGAAAATATCATTACCTTCGATGCACACGAGCCGAGAATCCAGAACGCGATTCCGCTCTCCGGCTTCGAGAACTTCCGGCCGATCTACCAGTTTATCAAGGGACTGTACCGCGCGTGCCCGACATTTGACGTTTCTCCGGACAGACTGCTGATTGTCAGCCCGGACGAGGGAGGCGCTTCACGCGCCATCTATATGGCCAACGTGCTCGGCGTCGATATGGGCATGTTTTACAAGAGAAGGGATTATACCACCACCGTAAATGGGCAGCATCCGATCGTTGCGCACGAATTCCTCGGTGCGGACGTGGCCGGCAAGGATGTCGTCATCATCGATGACATGATCTCCTCCGGCGAAGGCGCCATTGAGATTGCAAAGCAGCTGAAAAAGCGCAAGGCAGAACGGATCTTCATCTGTGCAACCTTCGGGCTGTTTACAGACGGGCTGGAGAAGTTCGATAAAGCCTACAAGAAGGGGCTGTTCAACGCCATCCTGACAACAAACCTGACCTATCAGAAGCCGGGCCTTCTGGAGCGGGAATGGTACCAGAGCTGCGACCTTTCCAAGTTCATCGCGCTGATCATCGATACCCTGAACCACGACGGTTCCCTCAGCGAGCTGCTGAACCCGGTGGACCGGATCAACAAATTCCTCGCCAAGAAGGGCGTGGTGAGAGCCACAGACGCGGAAACCAGGGTCTGACCGCCATGTGCTCCCGACTGCAGGAAGCATATCCTGTCATCGCCTGATCCCCGACGTAGAAATTTTGAAGAAGAAAAAGCGGGCTGTCCGCTGCGGAAGAATTTCCGCAGAAGGCTGCCCGCTTATAATTTGCTGACGATCGGTTTTCTGTGGATGCGGGATGCGCCGCCTTCAGTGATGGAACAGCCGGATGCCTGTGAAGACCATCGCCATATCATACTTGTCACAGCACTCGATGACAGCGTCGTCCCGGATCGATCCGCCCGGCTCCGCCACATACTTCACGCCGCTTCTGTGCGCCCGCTCGATGTTGTCGGAGAACGGGAAGAAAGCATCTGATCCCAGCGTGACATCCTTGAGCTGATTCAGCCACTCTCTCTTTTCCTTCGCTGTCAGCGGCTCCGGTTTTCTTGTGAAAACCCGCTCCCAGGCACCGTCCTCGAGCACATCCTCCGGCCACTCTCCCATGTAGACATCGATCGCATTGTCGCGGTCCGCACGGTGCACGTCAGCGCGGAAGGGCAGGTTCAGCACCTTCGGAGACTGTCTCAGCCACCAGTTGTCCGCCTTCGAGCCCGCCAGACGGGTGCAGTGGATTCTGGACTGCTGCCCAGCCCCGATTCCGATCGCCTGCCCGTCCTTGACGTAGCAAACAGAGTTGGACTGCGTATACTTCAGAGTGATCAGGGAGATCTTGATATCCCGGACTGCCTCCGGTGTCAGCTCCTTATTTTTTGTCACAATATTCGAGAGAAATGCATCATCAATGACCAGGTTCTGTCTGCCCTGCTCGAAGGTCACCCCGAACACCTGCTTGTGTTCGATGGCTGCCGGCTGGTAGGAGGGATCGATCTGAATGACAACATAGTTGCCCTTCTTCTTTCCCTTCAGGATCTCCAGCGCCTTCTCCGTATATCCCGGCGCGATGACGCCGTCTGACACCTCCCTGTGGATAACGGAAGCGGTGTCCTCATCGCAGATGTCCGAGAGAGAGATGAAATCCCCGAACGAGCTCATTCTGTCCGCACCTCTCGCCCGGACATAGGCGCAGGCAAGCGGGGACAGGTCTTCCTTCATGTCGTCCACCCAGTAAATTTTCCGGAGCGTCTCCGTCAGCGGAAGGCCGACGGCCGCTCCTGCCGGAGAAACGTGCTTAAAAGAAGTGGCTGCCGGAAGGCCGGTCTCGCGCTTCAGCTCGCTGACGAGCTGCCAGCCGTTGAGCGCATCCAGGAAATTAATGTATCCCGGGCGTCCGTTCAGAACGGTCACCGGAAGCTCAGATCCATCCTCCATGAAGATTCTGGCCGGCTTCTGATTCGGGTTACATCCATACTTCAGCTGAATTTCATTCATACTGCGCCTCCCTGGTTTTTGTTGACAATTCTCGATTCGTATCGTCCTGTTTCAATGTTGATGTAACGGACAAACAGAGACACCTTGTTCTCCGCGTTCAGGTTTTTCCAGATCAGATCCGTAAAAGCATCAATATCTCCAGAAATTCCGACCTTCGTCGGTTCTCCCTCAAAGCTCGGGAGCGGATTGCCATCCGAAATATATGTGTGAATAAAATGCCCGACACCCGCCTTCGGATGTTCATAGTCGAATGTGAACCGCTCGCAGGAGGACGGATCCCCGTCCGCGCTCTTCAGGATGGACATCCTGTATTCAAAAGTGCCTTCCCGCACACTCAGCAGTGCGGATATCCGCGGGGTATAATTCGGACCATCCGGCTCAAACTCGCGGCATCTGAGCGACTGGCCAAAGGTCTGCCCTTTCTGAAGTCCCTCCCACACCGTGTCGGTCTGATCTCCATTTGTCACGATGGTGTTGGTCCCAAGCACTCTGACCGGCGCATAGATGATCAGGCTCGGGTCTTCCATCTTCGACGGATCAAAGGCCTGCGTCCGGATCCCCTCTCCATCCTGAACAAATATGCGGTTACGGCTGTTTGCGCTTCTGCCCATGATGAAATACGCTGCGACGGCGCTTTTTCCATCCTCGGAAACCCCGACAACGATCCCGCGCCCCGGATACGGATTTCCTGAAAGTTCTGCGGCAAGTGATCTCAGTTCCATGCAAGCCTCCTGTCCCTGTTCACTGTTCGATGTGCCTGTCCGGCATCTTTCCAATTCCAGACCGGCATCTTCTGCCGGCACGGTTAGAATAAGAAGAAACAATCCGGCTGTCAAGCTGACAGTTTTTTCGGCTGGCGCCGGACCCGTTTCTGACCTGCGGCATGGGATTCCGGCAGCTCTATGCCGGCTTCACAGGGCTTCAAGCTTCCCGACCAGCAGCTTTTCTCGCCTTTACAGGACTCCAAGCTTTCCGGCCAGCAGCTTCTCCCGACTCTGGCAGGTAAAGAGAAGTGTCTGTCTGCCGCTTCCCGCCAGGAACGCCAGCGCGTCCTTCAGACGCTTGTCATCGTACATGGCGAAGGGCTCATCCAGCAGAAGCGGCAGATTCTTTCCTCCTGACAAAAGTTCCCCTGCCGCAATGCGCAGCGCAAAGTAGATTTGGTTCATCGTCCCGAAGCTCACCTGGGAGATCTTCAGCAGCCGGTCCGGAGTATTGATATTGACATCCATCCGTTCATCCAGAGAAATGCTGCTGTACCTGCCCCCTGTCATCTGAACGAGCAGCGCGGATACCCTCCGCGAAAATTCTTCTCCCGTCTCCCGATAAATCGCACCGGACAGACGCTGGATCCGTTCAATTGCCAGGCTCAGCGCATCCAGATCCACGTCCTGCTTCCGAAGGCTGTCCTTCTCCCCGGACAGCTCCCCGAAGGCTTCATCCAGCTGAGACAGCTTCTGCTGCTTTTCCGTCAGTTCCCGCTCCAGCGCATCGTTCCGCCCAAAGACCGCCGCCTCCCTCAGCGCTGCAGTCTCCTGTCCCTGCGCACCGTGCTGACCGGAAGCCGCTGCCATCCCCTGCGCTACGGTCTCCTGGCCCTGCGCATCGTACTGGCCGGAAGCCGCCTTCCCCTGCGCTGCAGTCTCCTGTCCCTGCGCACCGTGCTGACCGGAAGCCGGCTGCTGTTCAGGCCCCACTGGCTGTTCAGCCCGTCTCTGCCGTTCATCTGCCATAATCCTGGCAACATCTGCCGCCGTCTCCTGCCGGGACCGCTTTTCCTCCTCTCGCATGACATCCTCGCGTCTGCGGTCAAGACGGCGCATCCGCGCCTCCAGCTCCGGATCAGCAGAATGATCCCTGTAGCCAAGCAGACGATTCAGAACCGTGTACCGTTTCACTGACCGCTCAGCCTCCCGCAGCCTGCGCCGGCTCCGTCCACTCTGAAGCTCCTCCTTCCGGATCCTGAGCGCTGCGAGAAATCCCAGGACCGCAAAGATACCGGCAAAGACAAACAGCAGGATGCGGAGAAGGCCACTCTGTGCAAACACGCTGCACAGTACCGCCATCACAGCTGCCGCCGCGAGGAGAACCGGCAGCACCGGCGGAACCTGCTCCAGAACCCTGTCCGGCTCCCTGTCTGCTGACTGCGCGGCTGCGCTGTCCTGCCCCCAGCCTGTGTCTGGCTGGCCGTCTGCTGACTGCGCGGCTGCGCTGCGCTGCCCCCAGCCTGTGTCCGGCACTCTGCCTGCTGTCTGCACGGATGACGGCTGTCCGCCTGCATGACCTTCCTGCCGGTTATCTGTCTCAGACGCGGCAGGCTGTCCGAATCCAGTCTGGAGTCTCCTCTCAAAGGTGACCGGGCGTTCCTGCTGGCTTTCCCTGAGCCGAGCCTGCAGGCGCCCGATTTCCGAGCGCACAAACTCAGCCTCCTGCCGGTTATCGGCCACGAGCCCCGAAATCTTGTCAAGCTTCTGCTTTCTCTCCGCCTGAAGCTCCCGGTGTCTCTTTTTCAGCTGGTCAACCGCCGCCGTGACATCTGTCTGCGTGCCGCCCGACTGCTCCACACGAACCAGATAATCCCGGAGGTGCTCGCCCAGCCGGCTGTCAGTCTGGGCCTGGGCCTGACGGATATAGAACGTATTCAGAAAATCCCCCTCACTCAGGCCGCCCGTCAGCTCTGTGAGAAACGCCTCCGGGTTCTCAAGCTCCCGGCCCTCTGTCTCACAGACAACACAAAGGCTTTCATCCTTCTTCAGAAAATTCCGCTCGATCCGGTAGATGGAATCCCCCTCGTGCACCTTCATCACACCTGCAAAATAGTCTGGATTGTCCCATGGCTGCCGAAGCTGATATTCATCGATATTCTTCGATCTTGTTTTCTGAATTCCGTACAGCATTGCACAGATAAACGAAAGAATTGTACTCTTCCCGGATTCATTTCCGCCCTCTATAATGTTGAGTCCCGCATGAAATGAAATCCGCATATCCGAGAACTTCCCGTAATGCTTCAGCCAGCATTCAAGAATCTGCATTCCGTCCTCCTCCTGCATCGCCCCGCGCATTTTTCTGCTGCCTGCCGCGCCATTGCTCTGCCTGATCATTCCACCGTCTGTCCCAGCCATGGCACGATCCTCCCTGGCAGCGTTATTGCTCTGCCCGGCAGGGATCGTGCTTCCTGGTCGCCTGAGGCGCACCTGCAGGGCTGGTTACTGCTCTGCCCGGCAGGGGTCGTGTCGGTATCCTCAGTTCCTCCCGGCAAGCAGCGCTTCCAGCCCGGCCATCAGGGCCTTTCGCTGCACATCCGACAGCCCCGCCAGAAGTCTCTGGTCATTGGATGCGTCCGTCTGGCCGGACGAAATACCAGTGACACCTGACTGGCGTTCTGCCGCGTATTTCCGCTGTGCGTCCTGCTCGAAGCTCTCAATGTAGCGGCCGATCAGCTGCCCCTTGTATGTCTGACGGAGCATTTCCAGATGCAGCGCCGGCGCTGTCTGGTCGCTGACGCTCAGAATCATCCCGCAGCCGGCAATCAGCTCTGTGTCAAAATGAACCCCGATCCTGCGCTGTCCCCTGAGCACGATCTTGTAGATATTGTCGCTGCCGCGTTTTCTGATCGCAGATGCGACCTCGTCCCGGAGCGAGAGCGCCGTGTCTTCCTCATTCACCGAAACCGTCATCGTGACATACTCCCGCTTCGCCTTCTCCACGAACTGAAGATGGACAGAATGCCCGCGTGTCTCCCCGACGATATAGCCATGCGGTCCTTCATCGCCCGCATCAATTGGCGAAAGCGCCCCGCTGTAGGCAGCCCTGTCCTTCAAAAGGATCTGTGGCTTGTGGATATGCCCCAGTGCGATATAGTCAAATCCGGATCGCTCCATCTCCTCCGTCCGATACGGAATGTGAAGTGCGTCACCTCCATGCGCAAGCAGGATATGAAAGGCATCATTCTCATCTGGCATAAGCCCGTCGTAGAGCGGCTTGTCAATCTGGGGACGGTCATACGAAAAACCGTACACCTCGCAGCCAAACTGCGTGAACGTAATACACTCGCAGCCATCAGAACCAAGCACAGCGACATTCTCAGGGAAATGAAACCGCCGCCACGCACTTTCCTTTGTCATGCAGTCATGATTCCCGGCAATCAGCGCAAAGCATACGCCCGGGCAGGACGAGAACAGGTAACTGACCTCCCGGAGCATCTGCTCATCCGGCGGGTTGTGAAACAGGTCCCCGGCAATCAGCACCAGGTCTGCATGCATATCTGCTGCGTCATGAACAGATTCCTGAAACGTCTCCCAGATCTCCCGGCGCCTCTGGCTGCCCCACTCCGTCTTTCCATCCGGGGTGCAGCCCAGATGCACATCCGCCATATGAATAAAGCGCATACAGATCTGCCTCCTTTTTATTGACTTGCAGAGTTTTATTTCATAGCATATGGATAAGACTTCATCATCATACCAGACATAGTGGAAAGGTGGAATCACTGACATGACTCATGCAGATATTTTAAGAAAAGTCGACCACACACTTCTCAAGCAGACTGCCACATGGGATCAGATCAGATCGCTCTGCGACGATGCGATCCGCTATCAGACGGCCTCCGTCTGCATCCCGCCCTGTTATGTGAGACAGGCAAAGGAGTATGTCAGAGACCAGATGCGCATCTGTACGGTGATCGGCTTCCCCAACGGGAATACAACCACTACAGTGAAAGCATTCGAGGCAAAGGAGGCGCTTGACAACGGTGCGGATGAGATCGATATGGTGATCAACATCGGCGCGCTGAAGGAAAGCAATGATTCATACATCCAAAATGAAATCCGGATTCTGAAGGAAATCTGCGGCAGCCACATCCTGAAGGTTATCATCGAGACCTGTTTGCTTACAGAAGAGGAAAAAATACGGATGTGCAGGATCGTAACGCAGGCCGGAGCAGACTTCATCAAAACCTCGACCGGATTTTCGACGGCCGGCGCCACCTTTGATGATGTCAGATTGTTTGCGCAGCACATTGGAGGGCAGGTGCGCATCAAGGCGGCCGGCGGAATCTCCTCATTTGATGACGCGGAGACCTTCATCCGGCTCGGCGCAGACAGACTCGGAACCAGCCGGCTGGTGAAGCTTGCAAAGGAAGAACAGGAGGCCTGACCCCCCTGGTTCCATTCATCATCCTGCTTGGCAGCTATCTGGCGTGATGCTATACTGTGTTTGTTTATGGCAGCCATGGCTAGTGTGACGGGAGGAATCCCTTCCGGCCGGGCGCCGCAATCCGTATCCGTTCGCTATCTGCAGAGGGAGGAAGATTATCATGAGTCTTATGAAGGAATTCAGAGAGTTCATATCGCGCGGAAACGTCGTCGATATGGCTGTCGGTGTCATCGTCGGCGGCGCATTCAGCACCATCGTCAATTCGCTGGTCAACGACATCATCATGCCGGTCATATCGATTGCAACTGGAAAGATCGACTTTTCCAGTATGTTCATCGCATTGAACGGTGAACACTACGCAAGTCTGAACGCTGCGAAGGATGCCGGTGCCGCTGTGTTTGCCTACGGCAGCTTCATCCAGAATGTCATCCAGTTCCTGCTGATTGCCTTTGTCCTGTTCATGGTCATCAAGGGAATCAACAAGGCTCACGATACCTTCGAGAAACCGAAGCCGGCAGAGGCTCCAACCACGAAGATCTGTCCGTTCTGCAAGAGCGAGATTCCGGTAGATGCAACCAGATGCCCGCACTGCACCTCAGAGCTTCCGAAGGAATCCTGAATATATCCATTGTGCGCGTCACTCACTCCATGCGCACGACAGAAAGCGGCAGTCCGCCCATCCGCCCGGCCATTAGCCAGGCGGCAGGCAGGGCTGCCGCTTTCCCATCCTCAGAGAACTGCTCTGCTCAAGCGGGCATTCGCACTCCGCATCATTCCTCACGCTCAGTCCATTGCTGCCGGATATTCATTGCACAGCAGCCGATACGGAGGTTCATCCTCGTCGATGGCCGGGAATCTTCCGACACGTTTGTCATAGAAGAAATTGTCGTGCTCATCGTCATTGCACTGGGAAACTTCCCCGATCAGGATATTGCCCGTTCCCGGTACACCATGAAATTCATGATACAGGTGCGGGTAGATCGTGATCGACTGTCCCGGCTTCAGCAGGACAGACGTTCCTGCCGGCACCATGTATCTCCTTCCATCCGACTGCACTTCCACATCCTTGTCAGACAGGCCTCCCTTGCCATCATCCAGAAAGACTTTGATCTTCAGATCACCACCACCGCGATTGATGATATCCTCTGACTTATAGTCATGGTAATGCATCGGCGCATACATATCATCCCGCATGTAGATATACTTCTCTGCATATACCTTCGTGTACTTTGGATTGTGCTGATTCCCATTCCGAAGGGTAATCAGCGCAAACCCGCACTTGTTGAAGTCTCCGAGGCCGAAATCCGTGATATCCCATCCAAGCATGTTGTCACGGATCTCATCGTACTCATGATTCTTGCTTTTCCAGTCCTCCGGTGTAAAGCTGCAGAAGGGGGGCAGAAAACATCTGTGCTCCTTCAGCATACTTTCCATCTCTTTTATGACCGCATTGATTTCAGATCGCTTCATACCCTCAGCTCTCCTTCAGATTCGAGAATACAGAAATTGTATGGATGTAAGTCTTTTTCATCGACTCCATCCCCCAGGTCGCGACATCATGGAAATAAACATTCCCATCTCCTGCTTCTGAGACGTGCTCACAGACAGCATCCCCTGCAAATTTTGCCGCGTACGTGTAGAAATTGATCTTTCGTACACCATTCTGGATGCATCTGCGGAAGTCCTCATCGCCAAGGCCGGATCCTCCGTGCATCACCACCGGCTTTCCGGTCTTTTCGCGGATCACCTTGATCCGGTCGACATCCAGCTTCGGAGCCTTGAGATAAATGCCGTGGACGGTCCCGAAGGAGCAGGCCAGTGCATCAATGCCCGTATCCTTTACGAAACGGGCTGCCTGATCCGGATCTGTGTAGGAGCTTTCACCCAGATCGGCCTCCGATCCGCCCGCAGAGAGGAACTCTTCCCTGCCCATGGAGCCAATCTCAGCCTCTACCGATGCACCGAATCCCTGCGCAAGCTCGACCGTTGCGTCGGTCAAAGCGACATTCTTCTCATAGGGAAGCGCGGAGCCATCAATCATGACACTCGTGAAGCCCAGCTCCAGCGCCTCATGCACTTCCTCCAGGTTGGCACCGTGATCCAGATGCACGCAGACCGGCACTTTCGCTTCATCCGCGTACAGCAGCATGATCTGCCCAATTTCGTGCAGAGATATATACCCGCTGTGAGCGGCATTGGCAAACTGAAGAATAACCGGTTGTCCTGTTTCCTCAGCCGCTGCAATCACCGCGCGGATTCCTTCCAAAGATGTGACATTGAATGCACCAATCGCCTTATTATCTGCTTCTGCAAGACGCAGAATACTCTTCAATGTGACCAGCATATCGTTTCCTCCATCACTCGTGAATCATCTTCTGTTTTGCCCAGCCGCTGCGGATCCTTTCCAAAAGCCGGTCCGCCGGAATCAGGCCGGAAAGCGCATCGTACTGAGTAATACACATCGCGCCACACCCTGCCGCCATCTCCAGACATACCTCCGGGCTGAAGTCATGGCTCAGGCTGTACAAAAAAGCTGCAATCGCGGTATCCCCGGCACCGGTCCCGGATAAAATCTGATCCGGCACATAGCTGTCCTCGAAGATCGACAGTCCGCCCCAGCCTTCTCCCTGAAAATGTGGCGAGATCTGCTTCATCACTTCTTCGCTCCCCGTTTTCAGGTATAACCCGGCTGCCCCGCATTTCAGAAGGACTGCTCTGCAGCCCAGATCGAGCGCCTTCTGCGCCAGCGGGATTACATCCCGGCTCAGCGAAAGATGCATACAGATATCATCCTGATACTGTTTTTGCCAGGAATTATACTTATCCCGGTCGAGTATAAAGCAAAGCTCCTCGATGCTCGGGACAAAGAAGTCGACATATGGAAGAACGTTCGCCAGAATCGTCTTCCAGTCCTGTGCGCCGGCCTCGCTTGACGGATCGATGGCTGCCATATCAAGGCTTGTAACCAGGCCGAGCGCCTTTACCTTCTTCAGCATCTCCACGGTCTGGCTGCCCTCGTTCAGATAGAACCGACGCATCAGCGTTGGATAACCAAAGTGAAAATACTGGGCTTCCCCGATCTCCTCATAGCTCAGCTCATCCGCCGTCAGTGTATCGTTTGCACCGGCATCTGCCAGGAAGCACCGGTCACTGCCCGGGACAGCCAGCACAAGCGTATAGGAGGTTTCTGTGTCCTTCGATACCAGAAAGTCCGGTCTCACACCCTTTCGGTTATATTCTTCTGTCAGAATCCGCCCGAACGCGTCATCCCCGATCTTCGCAACAAGGCTGACGTTGCTTCCGAGCTTGTGGAGTGCAAGGCCGGTATTGCTCACGCAGCCTCCCGGGGCAGCGGTCGCCTTTCCGACCTGGATCAGCTTGCCCGGACGGATCATATCATGAAGCGTCACTCCGGAGGCTGCCCTGATCGATGGCGTAATGTCAAGCGACACATAGCCGGCTGTCACAATCTTCCTGTTCTCCATCTTCCATGAACCCCTCGATCACTTTTTGTTCTTGTTTCTGAGGAAGTCTACATAGACAGCGCCAAGGATAACAACACCCTTCACAACATACTGCCAGAACGAGTTGACATTCATCAGATTCAGGCCATTGTTCAGAACACCGATGATCAGTGCACCAACGATTGTTCCGCCAATCTTTCCGGAACCACCGGCCATGGAGGTTCCGCCTACAACGGTTGCCGCGATCGCATCCATCTCCGCGCCGTCTCCTGCAGTCGGCTGACCGGAGTACATGCGGGATGCCAGAACAACACCGGCAAGTCCTGCCATCAGTCCGGAATAAGAATGTACAAGAAACTTCACCTTGCGAACGTTAATTCCAGAATACTCTGCTGCCTGCGCATTGCCACCTACTGCATAGATATGACGTCCGAGCTTTGTCTTGTTCATGATGATTGCAGTGATGATCAGAATGGCAACCATGATGATGACAGGTGTCGGGAACGGGCCGATATAACCGGCGCCGATAAACTTCCATGCGTCTGTCATGACACGAACCGGAGATCCGCCTGTATACACATATGCAAGTCCGCGGCAGATATTCATCGTTGCCAGGGTAACGATGAAGGCCGGAATTGTTGTTGTCGAAACAACATAGCCGTTAAACATACCAACACCAAGACCGATGGCAAGTGCAATCAGGATTGCCAGCGGAAGCGGCATATTCAGATGGACAACCATTCCGGCTTCCACGCAGCCTGCCAGGGCAATGATGGAACCGACCGACAGATCGATTCCGCCAAGGATAATGACCATCGTCATACCACAGGCAAGGAACATATTAGTAGAGACCTGTCTCAGCACATTGAAGAAATTCCGTGTCGAGACAAATGACTTGCTTGTTGCAGGCAGAATTGCCAGCAGAATGCACAGGGCAACCAGCGCAGCCAGTATACCCGCATTCTCATGGAAATAGGTTTTTATATTCTTGGACATGATTTAGGATCCTCCTTCATCACAGGTATTTTATCTTCCCTACAGGAAGCTGTTCTTTTCGATACATCCAAGGACGCTTCTCACGAAGCCGCCAGTTTCATGATGGCTTCCTGGCTGACCTCTGAGTGGTCCAGACAGCCTGTTACAATCCCCTCTGAAAATACATATACGCGATCACTCATATTGATAATCTCAGGAAGTTCTGATGAGATCATCAGAATGGTAAGTCCGTGTTTTGTCAGTTCGTTCATGATTGCATAGATTTCCGCCTTTGCACCCACATCGACTCCTCTGGTAGGCTCATCCAGAATCAGAATCTTCGGATTGGTCGCCAGCCATCTCGCAATCATAACCTTCTGTTGATTTCCACCTGAAAGGTTTCCTACCTTCTGCTCCTGAGAAGGCGTTTTGATAGAAAGCATATCAATATACTTCTGTGTAATTTCCTCTTCCTTCTTCTGATCGACATTCATGCCATGCATGAAGGTCTCCAGAACCTCAATCGTCGTATTGTAGGCGATATCCTGTACCATATACAGTCCATCAAGTTTCCGATCCTCTGGTACGAGCGCAATTCCATTTTTCATTGCATCGACCGGAGAATTGATCTTTACTTCTTTGCCATCGATGTAAACCTTGCCGCTGCGATGTTTTCCGAGTCCGAAAATCACCCTCATTGTCTCGCTTCGACCGGCTCCGACAAGTCCGGCAAAACCCAGGATTTCTCCCTTCCGTGCCTCAAACGTGACATCCTTCGCCATATCCCCATCCGAGATATGCTCTGCTCTTAAAATCACGTCGCCGCCCGTCTGGAAATCTCTCGTATAATAGCTGGTCAGCGTACGGCCAACCATCATGGCAATCAGTTCGTCGTTTGAGGTTGTCTTCACTTCTTTCGTGCCAACCTTCGTACCATCCCGCATGACCGTGACTCTGTCGCAGATCTGCTGCAGCTCACTCATCTTGTGGGAAATGTAGATAATTCCAACACCTCTTGATGTCAGATTCCGGATGATGCCGAAGAGCTGCTCGACCTCATTGTCTGAGATGGAGGAGGTCGGTTCATCCATGACGATGATCTTTGAATCTGTTGATACCGCTTTCACGATTTCAACCATCTGCTGCTGTGCAATGGTCAGATTCACCAGAAGATCGGAAGCACTGACATGCATGTGATACTCGTCCAGGAGTGCCTGCGCCCGCTTCTCCATCTCCTTCCGGTTGACAAATTTCCCCTTCATGATCTCTCTGCCGAGGAAGATGTTCTCCGCGACTGTCATGTAAGGAACAAGCACCAGTTCCTGATGGATGATGGCAATTCCACTCTTCTCCGCATCCGGAACACTGTTGATTTCCTTCTTTTCTCCGTTAATGTAGATTTCTCCGCTGTCCGCATGATAGATGCCTCCAAGCACTTTAATCAAAGTGGACTTTCCGGCACCATTTTCACCGAGCAGTGCATGTACCTCTCCAGCTTTTACCTCAAGGCTGACATCAGAGAGTGCCTTGACCCCCGGGAATGTTTTTGTGATATGTTTCATCTGCAGCAGGATTTTCTCTTCAGCCAATTCCGCCACCTTCCTTTCTGTGTTCCCCGGGCTGTCGCCGGAGAGCAGTTTTACATTCTGGCAGGATGCCAGACCCAACAAGACCCGCTGCCCAGCGGCAGCGGGTCTTGTCATCACCGTATGTTTACAGTATGATTCAGGTTCCTACCTTCCTGCAGCTGCCTGATTTTCAGAATCCCATCATTACTGCCATCCATCAGTGCCATAATCAGCAACGTTCTCAGGGCTGATCAGGAATGTATCAACCGGATATCTGAACTGAACTTCCTTGCCTGCCATGATGTCATACATGATTTCAACAGCCTTGTCAGCGATGGAAATCGGGGACTGAGCACCGGTAGCGCGGAGCAGGGAACCTTCCTTGGACATCTCTGCCTTGAAGTCAGGAGATCCGTCAACACCATAGATCAGAACCTTCTTGAGACCTGCACCCTCCGCAGATGCCAGTGCACCAAGAGCCGTCGGGTCGTTTCCGCCGAAGATAGCAACAACATCCGGATGAGCCTGAAGCAGGTCATCAGCGATCTTCTGTGCTTCCTGAAGATTGCCCTTCGCATCCTGCTGCGCCACGATGTTGAATCCATGGCCGTCGATTGCATCGAGGAATCCCTTTGTTCTGTCAACGATGGAATTCATGGTCGGGGAATCAAGAACAATGATATCGCCGCCGTCCGGGCACTGCTTGACAAGATCCTCGCCGCAGACCTTGCCGGCATTGTAGTTATCAGACCCCGTGTAGGAAACAACATAATCCTTCATGTCCGCAACCTCTGTATCGAAGTTGACCATCGGGATCCCTGCCGCCTTCACTTCGTCCAGCGCCGGAACAATTCCCTCTGCCTCTGCCGGATTGACGAAATATCCGTCCGGCTTCTGAGAAATTGCGTCTTCCATCTGGGAAATCTGAAGCGTGACATCGTTCGCCGGATCAGAAGTGATCAGTGTGTCCCCGTTCTCCTTCAGCTTCTTCTCGATCTCGTTCTGGATCGTGACAAAGAACGGATTGGATCCATCCATGCAGGTATACGCAAATGTATATCCGCCATCCGGCCTGTCCTTTTTATACTGAGTCGTATCGACCATAATCTTGGTCTGGTCTTCCTCCGTTGAAGCCTCCGTCTCTCCGGCCATCGCATATCCGCTCATCGAGAACAGCATGGATGCGGCAAACACGCCTGCCCAGATCTTCTTGTTCATAGTAAATGTCCTCCTTTGAGATGTTGTGTTGGAGCGGTCTTTGTACATGTTCATACCACTCCTGTTTGCACAACTATACCACTCTCGTCCGGACAAATCAATATGTTCTTTATATTTTATTGTATATTATGCTGATCAAAACCCAAATTTGTACTGTACAATTGTTTATTTTGTTCTCTCCGTTCATCTTCACAAATATACCCTGCTGGCAATTGTGTCATCAGAGCGCCTATACACATCACTGGAATTAAAAACCGGCTCCGCAGGCAATTTCCTGCAGAACCGGTTATCTGATTCTTTCCCTTTTCTTTTTGCTTCAACCAACTCAATCCATCAGCTGCGGAACGTGATCTCTCCTGTCACATCGTCCATCCTCTCGATGATGGCGAGAGACTCCACGCGAATTCCCTGCTTTCGAATCAGCTCTCCGCCCTTCTGAAAGCCCTTCTCAACCGCGATTCCGACTCCCTCCACCGTTGCGCCGGCACTCCGGATGATGTCAATCAGCCCAAGGCACGCGCAGCCGTTGGCAAGGAAATCGTCGATGATCAGGATGTGGTCATCCGGGCTGATAAACTTCTTTGCGACGATGACATCGTACGTTCTCTTGTGCGTGAAGGACTCAATCTTTGCCGTGTACATCTCACCGTCCAGGTTCACGCTCTGGGACTTCTTGGCGAACACGACCGGCACATGGAAATGCTGCGCCGTGATACAGGCGATTCCGATTCCCGATGCCTCGATTGTCAGGATCTTGGTGATCTGTGCGTCCGCATAAAGACGCTTGAACTCCTCTCCCATCTTGTTGAACAGCTCCACATCCATCTGGTGATTCAGGAAGCTGTCCACTTTCAGGATATTTCCAGGTTTCACGACTCCGTCTTTTCTGATGCGATCTTCCAGTAATTTCATGTCTCGCCCCTCATGTCCATCGTCTGGTTTTGATTTCTCAGTTTCCCGCGGCTTCCGCTGCAGCCGTTTCCGTCTGACCATTCTCCGCTTCAGTGCCCTGAACTGCGCCGGCTTCCGTTCCGTAGCCTTCTGTTCCGGCTGACTCGGTCCCCGCAGCGGCTGCCTCTGTGTCCGCCGAAGCCGGAGCCGTGTATGCACGGTCGAAGGTCAGCTTGCCGAACGCGTCGCTGTCTGTCTCAAACTTTACGTCTTTTTCCCATTCTGTATACTGGTCATCCACCGCTGTCTGCTTGCGCTCTTCGATGATCTGCTTCTTCTTTGATTCGGTCGCGTCCTTGTCGAGCTTCTCATTCACATAGAGGATATAATAATTGTTGTTCGCCTCGACAAGATGATCAACCAGCGTATTGTCCTCCAGATCGTTCGTGGCCTTGATAATCTCAGACGCCGGATAGGAATCATCTTTTCCGAATGTCATCGAGGAAGCCGTGACCCCTGCGACCTTCTCCTTGGAGATCTCATCCATATATTCAGAGAACTCCCTTCCGGAATCTTTGATCTTCTCCAGCTCTTCCTCTGCCATCGCCTTGTACTTTTTGCGGGCTGCCTGCATCTCGGGGCTCTCGGTCTCCGTCTCGCTCTCCGTCAGCGCCTCGGTCGTTCCTGCTTCTGTCGAAGCTTCCGCAGACTTTGCCTCTGTCTCAGATGCCGCAGACTTCGTCTTCTCGGACTTCTCCGTCTCGACAGCCGTCTCCGCCTCGGATGCTACCGGCGTAACAGTGGAATCCGCCTCAGTTGTATTCTGAACATCCGCCTCTGTCCCGGCCTCGGAAAATCCTTCTGATTCGCTCTCCGTCTCCGTGGTCGGCGTGTAGCTGATGTAGGAAACCTTTCTCTGTGCGGCTTCCTCGTCGCTAACCTCCGTATCGGCTGTCTTGCCGACCTCGTCCTCAACCTTCTTCTGAATCGTCTTCATCTCAAGTGCCTTGATCACGACATCTCTGGTTGCGGACATATCCTCCAGCGTCTTTTCGCTGTTTGCAGCGATGAACTTGTCCGCCGCGTCCGCGATGCTCTTCTCTTCGGCATCGCTCAGCGTGATCTTGTAATCCGCCGCGTGATCCTGCGCCACCAGAAGCTTCTCCATCGTCTCCTTGAACTCATCCTTGAAGGTTTCCCCGTAGGTCGAGCCCTGGCCGGTCAGATCCATGTCCCAGACATTCGCGCTTCCGTAATACTGGGCAAACATATTGCCGTATGAGGTGTCAAATGAAGCTTCCTGCAGTCTGAACAGGAAGGTGGCGACGTTGTTGTCGACCGCTTCGCCGTTGTATGTGAACATCGCGGCTGCCTCTGCCTTCTTCCCGCAGCCGGTCAGCATCGATGCGCCCAGACCGGCACAGAGCAGAAGCGCCAGTCCCTTCTTCCCCAATTTTTCCATGGCTCTGAATCCTCCAGATCTCTATCCCGCCGGCCTGAAACACATCCCGTATACATGGAAGTTCCGCTCTCCCGGAGACTTCCTCTCTCATCAGCCGGTGGTTTCTAAACTTTGATAAGAACCTGTTAATTATACCGAATCCCTATTCGGTCTGCAACCGTTTCAAAGACGGTGTTCCGTGTTCGCGGTGTTCCGTGCTCCTGTCGGATCGGAGCACAACTGTCTCCCCGGGCACAGCGGCCTCCCTGGTCACAACGTCATGTCGAGCATGCCGTCCTTCACCTCTGTCAGCATCCGTCCAGCAGCCTGAAGGACATCCTCCCGCTTCCCGTTCTTCTTTGCCAGCTGGCAGGAGAAATACGGCTTTTTGCCAACCACAAACCGGAACCGTCCCCGGCTGTTTTTCAGAAAGTCACTGACCTTGTCCGGACTGATCTTCGCCTTCTCGTAGAAGATCAGATGAATCTCATCATCCTTCTGCGTCAGCTCCGTGATGCCAAGCGCATGTGCCCGCGCCTTCAGCAGCGCAATCACCAAAAGACTCTGGACACTCTTCGGGGGCTCTCCGAACCGGTCCATCAGCTCGTCCAGCATGTCTTCATACTCATCCTGTGTACTGATCGAGGCGATCCGCTTGTAGAGGTTCAGCTTCTGCACCTCGTTCGGCACATAGGTGGGCGGAATAAAGGCATCGACATCAAGATCGATTGATGTATCGAATTCAGTCGATTCAATATTTTCTCCCTTCAGTGCCATGACCGACTCATTCAGCAGCTTGCAGTACAGGTCGTACCCGACCTCCGCCATGTGTCCGCTCTGCGCCTTGCCAAGCATGTTGCCGGCGCCCCGGATCTCCAGATCCCTCATCGCGATGCGAAAGCCGGATCCCAGCTCGGTGTACTCCCGGATGGCCGAGAGCCTTTTTTCCGCTGTCTCCTTGAGCAGCTTGTTCCTCCGGTACATCAGAAACGCATAGGCCGTCCGGTTCGACCGGCCGACTCTTCCGCGCAGCTGATAGAGCTGCGAAAGGCCCATCCGGTCTGCGTCGCAGATGATGATCGTGTTGACATTCGCGATATCGAGTCCGGTCTCGATAATAGTCGTCGTGACCAAGACATCCACATCGCCGTTCACGAAGTCATACATGATGTCCTCGATCTGCTCCGCGTTCATGCGCCCGTGCGCATAGGAGACACGCGCCGACGGCACCATGTCCTGCACGCGCTTCGCCATATCGGATATTGTCGACACATGATTGTAGACCAGGTAAACCTGTCCTCCGCGCGCCATTTCCCTTGCGATCGCTTCGCGGATAGTCTCCTCGCTGTACTCCATGACAAATGTCTGAACCGGCAGCCTGTCCTGCGGCGCTTCCTCCAGCACGCTCATGTCGCGGATACCGACCAGACTCATATGCAGCGTACGCGGAATCGGCGTCGCCGTCAGCGTCAGGACATCGACATTCTTTTTCATTTCCTTGATCTTCTCCTTGTGCGTCACGCCGAAGCGCTGTTCCTCGTCGATGACCAGGAGCCCAAGGCTGTGAAACTGTACATCCTTCGACAGAAGCCGGTGTGTCCCGATGACAATATCACACACGCCCTCCTTCAGATCCCGAATTGTCTGGGCCTGCTCAGACTTTGATCGGAAGCGGCAGAGAAGCCCGACATTGACCGGATAATCCTTCATCCTCTGTGTGAAGGTATTGTAGTGCTGCTGCGCCAGAATCGTTGTCGGTACCAGATAGGCGACCTGCTTTCCATCCTGCACGGCCTTGAATGCGGCACGGATGGCAATCTCCGTCTTTCCATAGCCGACATCCCCGCAGACGAGTCGGTCCATGATCTTGTCCGACTCCATGTCCTTCTTGGTGTCCTCAATCGCCTGCAGCTGATCCTGTGTCTCCTCAAATGGAAACAGCTCCTCGAATTCATGCTGCCATTCGTTGTCCGGCGGAAACGAGTGACCCTTCTGATTCTGGCGGACCGCGTACAGGTCGACCAGTTCCTGCGCGACCTCCTCGACCGCCGCCTTCACACGCCCCTTTGTCCGGGTCCATTCCGTTCCGCCCAGCTTTGAGATCTTCGGCGCCTTGCTGTCCGCGTCCGCATACTTCTGAATCATGTCGAGCTGCGTCGCCAGGACATAGAGGTTCGACCCGCCGGCGTACTCGATTTTCATGTAATCCTTCTGGACGCCGTCCACCGTGACCTTCTCGACGCCCCTGTACACGCCGATCCCATGGTTCTCATGGACCACATAGTCGCCTGAATGAAGATCCGTGAACGACGCGATGGTCTTTCCCTGATACTTCTTTTTCCGTGCCGGCTTGCGGTTCTGGGTTCCAAAGATATCACTCTCGGACAGAACGGCGAATTTCAGCATCGGGTACTCATATCCCCGGTGGGAGGCGCCTGCGGTGATCATGATCTCGCCGCCCTTCAGCTCCCTGTCTGCGTCCTCCGAGTAGAACGCCGGGATGTTCCGCCCGGTGATATCCTGTGCCAGACGCTTTCCCCTGGTTCTGGATGCCGACAGCAGCACAACCCGCCAGCGGTTTTTGCGGTAATGCTCCAGATCCTTGATCAGCATCGAAAAATCGCTGTTGTAGCTTCCGGTCCCGGCGGCGGAAATATCATATTTTTCACCATCCGGAAATCCATTTTTTCCGCCTGTCGTGATGCTGAGCCCGCACAGATGACGCTCAGAAAGGCGGCTGATGATCTGCTTCGGCGCAAACAGAATGTCCGCCTGCCCCGGCACCGCATATCCTTTTTCCATCCGGTGCGTGATGCTGTCCTGAAATTCCGCCTCCGTCTCCTTCGCGCTCTCCTCCGCCTTTGCCGGCTCATCGATGAAGATCGGCGTGTTTGCCGGAAAATAATCAAGCAGCGACACAGCATCCGGATAAAAGTAATCGCAGAACCCCTCCATGACCGTAGTATCGCCGAAGTCCTCGAGTCGTTCCTTCGCCACATTCAGGATTTCGGATACCCGGAAGGCCTCCTCGCTCATGTGCCGGTCACGGAACTTCTTTGAAACCCTTGCCGTCTCCTTTGAAAGCCGCAGAAGTCCCTCCCGGGTAATCTCGTCCGTCGTCACGAATTCGGCCGCCGGGTACACATAGACAGAGGCGATGTTGTCGATTGTCCGCTGCGACTGCGCATCGAAGCTCCGGATTGAATCAATCTCATCTCCCCACAGCTCGATCCGGACTGGGTTCTCCTCCGTCAGCGGATAGATATCGAGAATGCCGCCCCTGACCGCATACTGTCCGGGCTGCTGCACCTCCTCGCATTTCTCATAGCCGATCCTTGAAAGCTCCTGCTGCTCCTCCGTCAGGCTGATCTCATCCCCCTCGCTGAAGGAACGGATTGCATCCACCCAGCGCTCCGCCGGCATGCAGTGGCTCATCAGCGCCGGAAGCGTGACGATCACCGTAAGTCCATTTTCCCCGGAATCCTCAGACGACGAAGAAGCCAGGGCCTTCATGACCCTGACTCTCTCCGTCGTCAGCTGCATGCTCTGAACATCTGCCTGGAAAAACAGGACATCCCTCGCCGGATACAGCAGCACACGGCTGCTGAACAGCTGATAATTCTCGTAGATCTCCCTCGCCCGCAGATCATTGGATGCGATGATCATCGAGACCGGATAGTCCTGCGACAGACATGCAATCAGATGTGTCTTCTGGGAATCAATGCAGCCGGAAACCAGATGCATGCCGGCTGTTTTTTTCAGATCGTCCCGAAGCCGCCGGAACTGCTCCAGCTCCAGCATCGGGGCGTAAAGTGCCTTCATCATATCGAAACCTTCCGGTTATACGTGCTCATCACCTTCTCCGCAGGTTCCGTCATCAGCGCCGCCGCCGCGCGCGATGCCCGCTCGAAGGACTCCGTCATCGTCACCTGGACGGAAGACGGAAAGCGTCCCAGCACATAGTCTGCCAGATCCCAGCCCTCCGGCTTGCCTCCGGTGCCGATCTTGATCCGAAGGAAATGATCATCCCCCAGCATCTGGATGATGTTCTTGATGCCGTTGTGCCCGCCGGCCGATCCCTTCTCCCGGATCCGGATGGTGCCCGGCTGAAGGCTGATGTCATCGTACAGCACAATCAGCTGACTGGCCGGATCCGCCTTGTAAAAAGCCACCGCCTGCTGCACGGCTTCTCCGGAGAGGTTCATGAAGGTCTGCGGCTTCATCAGGAGCACCTTCTGACCCTCGATGAGCCCATTTCCGCAGAGCGCCTTGAATTTTCTGTCGCTGACCTCAATCCGGTAACGCTCCGCCAGGATATCAATCACCTCAAACCCGCAGTTGTGACGGGTATGTTCATATTTTCCGCCCGGATTGCCGAGCCCTGCCACGATATACAAATATGTCTCCTCTTCTTCCTTTCAAGTTCGCAGGCTATGTCCGCCGGCTGCCCTGAAGACCAGATGACCATCGTCAGGAGCGTGCCGTCTTTCAGAGCTTCAGCCCCTGGCAGACTTTGTCAGTGCCTCCACAATTCTGGAAAATCCCATAAAGTGGCTGGCCTTCACGAGCACGACATCGCCCTTTTTCACTTCCTCGTCCTTCTTTTCAAGGAAACTGTCCACATCCGGGTACCAGACAGCCGAAAGGGTCGGTTTTTTCTGAAGCGCCTCCTCATAGAGCTGACGTGAGAGCGTTCCGATCGCGATCAGGCGGTCACAGCAGCCAGCCGCATACGCGCCGACCTCTTCGTGGAGTGTGACTTCATTCTCCCCCAGCTCCCCCATATCACCAAGAATGGCGACGCGGCGGCCTTCCTCCGACTTCCCGCCTGAAAGGACGGACAGGGAGGATTTCATCGATACCGGATTGGCGTTGTAGCAGTCATCAATCACGGTCCAGTCTTCCGTCTTCAGGATGCGGAACCGGCCGGATATCGTCTCCGCCGACTCAATTCCCTTCCGGATCTCCTCGAGGGACAGGCCACAGACCAGACCGACAGCTGCGGCTGCCGCGGCATTCGAGACATTGTGAAGCCCCGGAACGGGGACCTTCACCTCAAAGCTGCCCTCCGGCGTCCGGATCGTGCAGCGTGTTCCCTCGAAGCCCAGCGGTCTGATATTGGTTGCGCAGACGAGACCGGATGCCGGAAGAGTTCCCGGATAGTCCATCTTCTCCCCGACACACAGATTCTCAGCCCCCTCTGTGTCGGAAGAGACACCAAACCACAGCGGCTTGCTCCCGTTTACTTCCTTTATTGTGCGCAGCTTGTCATCATTTCCATTCAGGATGACATGGCCTGACGGCTTCATGTACCGGAACACCTCGGTCTTTGCCCGCAGGATGCCGTCCCTGTCCTTGAGAAACTCCAGATGGCAGGTTCCGATATTCGTGATCACCATCGTGTCTGGTCGGGCGATCTGTGCCAGCTGGTCCATGTCCCCGAAATGACTGACGCCCATTTCCAGCACGGCGATTTCATGCTCCTCCCGAAGCCGGAAGACGGTGAGCGGAAGCCCCAGACCATTGTTGAAGTTGCCCTCCGTCTTCAGTGTCCTGTAATGCGTCTGAAGCACAGAGGCAATCATTTCCTTGGTGCTTGTCTTGCCGACCGACCCGGTGATCCCCACAACCGGCGTACCCAGGATTTTCAGATACTCCTCCGCAATCTTCCGGAGCGCTTCCTGCGTGTCCGTAACCTCGATCCAGAATCTCGGAATTGTCCCGTCCGGCGCGATGCCAAGGCCGCCTGCGGCGCTGTCCAGTCCTGCAGGCAGGATCTCCGCAGACGCTGCGGCTGCGTTCCCGGCTTCGGCAGATGCTGCGGCCGTCTTTTCGGCTCCCGCAATCGCCATGGCTGGATTCCCGGCTTCGTCAGGTACAGCGGCTGTCTTTCCCGCTCCCGCTGATGGGGTCTCCACCTCGATGTGAAGCAGTCCTGTTTCGTCTTCCGGGTTTCCCTGGATCGATTTCACAAACCGCTCCCGCCTGGCTTCCTTCGGATTCTCCTTCCATTCCGACATCTGCGAAACGCCGGTTTCCACAGCCTGGGCAGCCTGGATCGCCGCGTCCGAAATCAGCTCCTCCTTCGTCAGATCGCGCTCTGAAAGCACGCAGACCGCACCTTGGTCAAAAACCTGCGCGATGAACCTGTGTCCATCCACCCGTTCGCCCTGAATGGCCCCGAAGAGCGAGCCCGGCCCGGCCTTGCGACTGTCCGTCACAACATCCGACACTTCCCGCTGCAGCATCGCCCCGAACCCCCAGCGGGCACGCGGGCTACCCTTCCTCAGCGTTTCCCGCTCAAAGCTTGCAAAGATGCCTGCCTTTGTCAGGACAGACATATGGAGAACGCCGCCCGTGACCTGTTCAATCCGTTCAATGGTAAGACCCTTCATGGTTCTCATATACAAACACCTCCGCGCTCATCGGTGCAAGAGTCAGGGAAAGCCTTCCCCTGCTGACCTCCAGCTCCTTCTCTTCGAGGCTGTAGCCCTCCTCATTTGTCTGAAATACACGCCTGACGCTGCACTCCATCGCTGTCTCCGCCTGCCAGACGGGAAGTGACACGATCATATTCCCCGGGTGAATCGAGAAGATCACGATCACCGTCTCGCGGCTGTCAAACCGGGCGTAGGCGATGCAGTTCCGCTCCCCGTGCAGATAGCACAGCGATCCTGTCCGCAGCACCGGGTGCGCCTTTCTCAGCGCAATGACATCTCTGGTGTAGGCGATCATCTCCTGGTTTTCATGCCCCCAGGGATACGTTCTCCGGTTGTCCGGGTCCGTAAATCCGCAGACACCTGCCTCGTCCCCATAGTAGATCGTCGGCGCCCCCGGCCAGGTCATCTGACACAGAACCGCCTGCCGCATCACGCCGCAGCTGACGCCGTCCGACGCGGCATCATAGTTGAAGTTTCCAACCCTGCCGACCTTGTGGTTCGTCCGGGTCAGGAAACGGGAATGATCGTGGTTGGAAAGCTCGTTCATCGCCGTAAGCAGCGAGGGTTCCATCATGTTGGAGGTGTGGTACCGCATCGCTCCGAAAAAGCTGTCGGCATTGCCGACCTGGTCGGGAAGGAACTCGTCCGAATGCTTCTCCATTCCAGTGAAGAACCAGCTCACCGGTTCCATGAACGCGTCATAGTTCATGATGCTGTCCCACTGGTCCCCGAGCAGCCAGTCCCACGCAGAGCCATAGTGCTCCGCCAGAATCAGCGCATCCGGGTTGGCCTTCCGCACAGCCTGCCGGAACATCCTCCAGAACCGGTGGTTATACTCCACGGAATGCCCGAGATCTGCCGCCACATCAAGGCGCCATCCATCCGCACAGAAAGGCGGAGAGACCCATTTCGCCGCAATCCTTAAAATCGCATCCACCAGCTCCGGCGACTCATCGTAGTTCAGTTTCGGAAGCGTGTCATGGTTCCACCAGCCCTCGTATGTAGCATTGTACGGCCAGGCATTCTCATTCTGAAAATGAAAGTACCTCCGGTACGGACTGTCTGCGCTAACGTAAGCCCCCTTCTCCCATTCACTGGAATGCTCATAGATCTGTTCCCGGTCAAGCCAGCGGTTGAAGGATCCGCAGTGATTGAACACACCATCCAGGATGACCTTCATGCCTCTGGCGTGTACCTCACGTACAAAATCCGCAAAGTACGCATCCGCTGCCTCCAGGTTTTCCTTCCATGTCGTCCGGCAGATGTAGCGCTCCGCATCCCGATTCTCCGTGCGTCCATCGGTCAGAAGCGCTCCCTCGTCCTTCACAAACCCGGTAAAATGCGGGTCGATGTGCTCGTAATCCTGCGTGTCATACTTGTGGTTGGAGGGTGAGACAAACAACGGATTGAAATAGAGAACCTCTACCCCCAGATTCTGCAGATAATCCAGCTTCTGGCGCACCCCTTCAAGGTCACCGCCGTAGAAATTGCGGACATCCATGCTCTCCGGGCGTCTGTCCCAGTCGTCCACATGACGGATATTCTGCCCGATGTACCGGTATTCGTCTGTCAGTGGATCGTTTTCCGGGCTGCCGTTGCAGAACCTGTCTGTAAAAATCTGGTACATCACCGCACCCTTCGCCCAGGCAGGCGTATGGAAATTCGGACAGACCCTGAAGAAGAAATGCTCGTCCGGCGCTTCCGCCACACCGGAGCGCAGCAGACAGATCATTGTCTTCCCGCTCCAGATCTCAAAATAGTACAGAAGCATCTGGTCCGGCATCACAAAGGAGGTTTTGTAATAATCAAAAACACCCCGTGTTTTCTCCAGATGCATGCGTAGTTTTCTTCCGCCGCTGACAAGCCAGACCTCATCGACATTCGCCCTGGCTGTCCGGACCCTGACCGTCACCTCATCGCCGGCATCCGGCTCCATCGGAGTGACATAGTTCTCCGAAAGGTCTGAAAACAATGCGTCTGTGTTCAGCACAGGCAGCATATTTATTACGTATTTTGCACACTTCAAAGACTCACTGTATGTTTTTCCCGTCACGCTGTTGTCTCTTCCCGGCAGCCTCAGGCAGCCGCCTAATCGTCGATCGCTGTCCGTTCTGGTAACGTTTCCGCTCCGTCACGCCCAAGAGAGGGCAGCGCACCCGGCACCGCCCTCTTCCAAGATCCTGTTTTCTCTCAATTCCGCATTCCGTCCACACTTGCGGCCGTACTTCTGCGCATGCGGCCGTACTTCCGCACCGTGCAGGGCGCAGCATCCCGCCCCTGCCCGCCGCACTGACCAGGCCAAAGGCACACGCCTGCACAAAACAGGGCCGCAGCATCCCAATTCTGCCCACCGCACTGGCTGAGCCAAAGGCCATCTCCCTGCGCCGGTCAGTTAAAGAGTGCTTCGAACTCTTCCCTGCTCAGCTTCTCCTTCTCCATCAAAAGCGCCGCCGAACGGTCCAGCACATCCCTGTGCCCGGAGATGATTTCCTTCGCCTTTTCATAGGCAGCGTCGATCAGCTTCTGGACTTCCTCATCGATCAGAGAGGCAATCCGTTCGCTGTACTCCCTTGTATGACCAAGGTCTCTTCCAATAAAGATCTCATTGTCATCCTGCTCGTAATTGATCAGCCCCAGCTTCTCCGAGAAGCCGTACTTCGTGACCATCGCACGGGCAGTCCGTGTTGCCTGACGGATATCCTCCGACGCACCTGTCGTCACATCGCCGATGACCAGCTCCTCCGCCGCGCGGCCTCCGAGGCTGACCACGATCTCCTGGAACATCCGCCCCTTCGTCTCGTACATCTCATCCTTCTCAGGAAGCGGCATCGTATATCCGGCGGCGCCTCTCCCGGTCGGAATGATCGAAACCGTATGCACCGGCCCGACTCCCGGAAGCACATGGAACAGAATGGCGTGTCCGGATTCGTGATAGGCCGTGATCCGCCTGTCCTCCTCGGACATCACCCTGCTATGCTTCTCCGCTCCGATGCCGATCCGGATGAAGGCCTGGTTGATATCCTTCTGGGAGATGTACATCCGGTCATCCTTCGCCGCCAGGATGGCGGACTCGTTCATCAGGTTCTCGAGATCCGCTCCTGTAAAGCCGACCGTCGTGCGGGCGACCGTCTTCAGATCCACATTGTCCGCCAGCGGCTTGTCCTTTGCGTGGACACGCAGAATCTCCTCCCTGCCGCGCACGTCCGGCCTTCCGACCGTCACCTGGCGGTCAAAGCGCCCTGCGCGCAGCAGTGCCGGATCCAGGATATCCACCCGGTTTGTCGCCGCCATGACGATGATCCCCTCATTGGCAGAGAAACCGTCCATCTCCACGAGCAGCTGGTTGAGCGTCTGCTCCCGCTCATCATGCCCGCCGCCCATGCCGGTTCCCCTGCGGCGGCCGACCGCATCGATCTCATCGATGAAGACGATGCAGGGCTGGTTTTTCTTTGCTTCCGTAAACAGATCCCGGACGCGGGATGCGCCGACACCGACAAACATTTCCACAAAATCCGACCCGGAAATGGAGAAGAAGGGGACCCCCGCCTCTCCTGCCACGGCTCTTGCCAGAAGCGTCTTGCCGGTACCCGGAGGGCCGACAAGCAGAACACCCTTGGGAATTCTCGCGCCAAGCTTCAGGAACTTCTGCGGTTCCCGGAGGAACTCGACGATCTCTCCCAGATCTTCCTTTTCCTCCTCCAGTCCGGCTACATCGGCAAATGTCGCCTTCTTTGCGTCCGGCATGAAGATCTTTGCACGGCTTTTTCCAAAGTTGGTCATCGTCGTGCCGGCGCCTCCGTTCTGGCGGCTGAGCATCATCAGAAAGAACACCAGCATGATGGCCATCATCACAATCGGATAGATATAGGAAAAGACGGTTCCCCGGCGGGACACATCGTCCGTCGTGATGGAGATATCATATTTCTCGAGCTTTGCCTTAGCGGCATTGACATCCGTCACATTCACAGAGCGGACTTCATTCTCCGTCGTCGTTACGAGAAGCGACCCCGTCGGCACCTCCTCGTTCTGTACGATCTCCACATGGGAGACCTCCCCGTCCTCCAGCATCTGGGAGAGCTGCTGCTCCGAAATATCACTCCGTCCGTTGAAGCGGTCACGGAAGGCAAAGATCAGAAAGATCAGCATCATCCCGACCAGTATGTAGATACCGATCCCGGCGTTTCTCGTATTCCTGTTCAAGTCCTGTGGCTCCTTTTGTCTCCGATATCCGCCTTCTCAGACGGGTGCTCTCCTCAGATGCATCACTGCCTTCTCGTCTGGCGGCACATGCTTCCGGTCCCTCACTCTTTCTCCAGATGCATGACCCCGATATAAGGAAGATTGCGGTATCTCTGGTCATAATCCAGCCCGTATCCGATGACAAACTCGTCCGGAATCTGAAATCCCTGGTAGTCGACATAGACCTCGCATTCCCGTCTGTCCGGCTTGTCCAGCAGCGTACAAAGCTTTATGGAAGCCGGCTTTCTGCTCTGAAGGTTTTTCAGCAGATAGCTCAGGGTGTGGCCGGAATCGATGATGTCCTCCACAACGAGCACGTCCTTGTCCATGATCGAATCATCCAGATCCTTGATCAGCTTGACGACGCCGGTTGACCTTGTCCCCGACCCATAGCTGGAAACCGACATGAAATCCATCGTGACCGGGATCGTCAGTCTCTTCGCCAGCTCGCATACGAAGAAGACCGATCCCTTCAGGATTCCGATCAGGTGAACCGTCTTCCCCGCATAGTCGCGGCTGATCTCCTCCGCCAGCTGCGATATGCGCTCCTCTACCTTGTCCTCAGGAATCAGTACACTGACATTCTCTTTCATCTTCAACCTCCTGGCCTTCCAAAGTGCTGCACGATACCTTCACATATGCGCTGCCCGGCGTCACCCTCGCCTTTTCGCTGATCCGCATTCCGGCCACCCACAGCACCTCGCTCCCGATCGCAAGGAGCACGACCCGGTCCCGCAGCGACAACGGAATCTTCTCATCGATCAGATAATCAGACAGCTTCTTTCTGCTTCCATCCTGCCGGACAACCAGCACATCTCCCGGTCTTCTCGTGCGGAAACAGAGCTTTTGCGACTCTTTTTGGGCTATTGTAGCATACGCAATCCATTTCGTGAACCGCTTCTTCGGGATACAGATCCCGCTCTCTCCTGCACAGCCGCACTCAAGTGAAAAGCAGTACCCGCCGTAGTGGACCATCTGTCTGCCCGGAAATGGAACCTCCACCCATCTTTCTCCCGGCCGGGCATCCTGCGCGTACAGCGCCCCGGCTGCAGGCAGCACAGCCCCGGAAAGTGCCTCCGCTCCTGACAGAAAGCGGATCTGCCCATACGACCGGACAGCAGTCAGCTCTCCGGGCAGACGGACTGATTTCTCTCCCCCGCCGCAGGCAAGCCCCATCAGTGCTTCCACATGGACGGCGCCGATGTCCTTCAGGCTTCCATTCCCTGATGCCCGGCGGATGCATTCTCTCAACAGCCGGCGCCGGATGAACGGTTCCTCCTTCTGCCAGCGCGCCAGCAGGAGAACCGGCTGCCCGTCCGCCTGGCAGTGAATACACCCTTCTGCTGCCCGTGCCGTCACCCGCTCCAGGTACGCCTCAGCCTCCGCCGCTTCCTCTGCCGCCTGCGCGATATGACGCGGTGCCTGTGCATTCAGCTTTATCAGATCCGGCAGGATATCATGACGGATTTTATTGCGTGTCACCGTTTTGTCCAGATTCGTCCGGTCTGTCCGATATGACAGCCCGCACGCCTCCAGGTACTGTTCAATCTCCTCCCTGGATGTTTCCAGGAGCGGCCTCACCACCAGGGGCGACGCTGCCTGCCCGTCCCGGAGCGGGCGGACCGGCAGAATCCCCCGCAGTCCCCTCAGGCCGCTGCCCCGGATCAGATTCCAGAGCACCGTCTCCGCCTGGTCTCCCAGATGATGAGCAACCGCCACCCGCTGAGCTCCGCACTGCTCTGCTGTCTCCTCAAAGATCCGGTAGCGCTGAATCCGCGCTTCCTCCTCCTCTGTCCGCCCGCTTTGCCGCGCAAGCTCCGGCACATGGATATGACGCACCGTGAGCCGGACACCCAGCTTTCCGCACAGCCGCTCCACATATGCACAGTCCTGCAGGCTCTCCTCCCCGCGGATTCCATGCTCGACATGAACCGCTTCGAGGCTGAAGGAAAGCTCCGGCGCAAGTGCATGAAGAACCGCAAGCAGGCAGACCGAGTCCGCACCGCCTGAAACCGCCGCAAGAATCCGCTGACCGGGACTGACCATCCTGCAGCGCTTCATCATATTCCGGATTTTCTGCTCAAACCGAAACGCATCCGTCATGCTGTTCTTCTCCCCGCACCGGCTGCACACACAGCCACATTGTCTTTTATCCAGACCGGTCCCTCCGCCAGAAAACGGTTGCCCTCTCCTCGTGCACCGCACTCGATGATGAGCGGTCGCCCTCAAAAAAAGCGCGCTGCCGGCTCCCGCCCGCAGTGCGCCCTTCAGACACAGGTTCCCTTACTTTTCCTCCCGGAAGATCGTCTCATCCGGATAAACCAGGCCGAACTTTTCTCTGGCCGTCTTCTCCACGTACGAATCGGTCTTCGTGTACGCCTTGTAAGACTCGATCTGTTTGCTTCTGCCCTCTTCCTCTGTGTACTGCTCCTCAAGAGATGCAATCTCATCCGCATAGGCGGCGTTCCGCTGCCTCAGCACAACACAGCGCGACAGCAGCACGACCATCAGAATCGATACCACCACGATAATCAGTACCATGCCGCTCCGGTTCTTTTTCGTCACGGCACGTGTCTTCCCTCTCGACATCTGTCCTCATCCCCTTATCAATCCGCCTCTCCTGCCTCCCCAGACAGGACCTGGCAAACCCGATTCTTCCCCTATGCGCATCAGGCGCATCCGATCAATAGTGATTCTATCATAGCCTGAAATGGCCGATGTTTCAACACCCAATCTTCCCGATGTCGGCCCCTGATGACGACCCTTATACCTACTGATGACGACAATCATGTCCCTTGCGATGCTGCTTTCGAGAATGCTGCTCCGGACAAAGCGGATCCGACCGCTCACAGATACCGGAACAGCTCCTGTGCATCTTCCTTCCGGACAGCATCCTGCACAGCCAGGACCTCCGCCTTCACACTGCGGTTTCCGAAGCCGATCTCGATCACATCCCCAACCTTTACCTCAGCAGATGCCTTCGCCGTTTTCCCGTTGATCATCACGCGGCCAGCATCGCAGGCCTCGTTGGCTACCGTCCTGCGCTTCACCAGCCTGCTCACCTTCAAATACTTGTCAAGCCTCATTGTTTTTTCCCCCCACAAAAAGAGGACTCTGAGCAAGTCAGGGTCCTCTGTCTCGTCTGTATTCTGTAAGACGTCCCGCCGTCAGTTCAGGCTGTCCTTCAGTGCCTTTCCTGCCTTGAACTTCGGATTTCTGGAAGCCTTGATCTCCATCGTCTCGCCAGTCTGCGGATTGCGGCCCTCTCTTGCAGCTCTCTCGGACACCTCAAAGGTTCCAAAACCGATGATCTGGATCTTCTCGCCCTTCTTCAGCTCATCCCCTACAACCTCGATGAACGCATTCAGAGCCTTCTTGGCATCATCCTTCTCCATCTCAGCCTTCTCAGCGATTGCAGCAATCAATTCCTGCTTATTCATAATGTGGTACTCCTTTTTTCTGAATTGATGATCACATTGCTTCCCCCTTATTCCGGCGGGAATCTCTTATACTTATATAACCCAGCCTGATGTTTGTCAAGGCTGCCCGGCTGCTGCGCCCCGCGGTGCCAGGACTGCGGATTCCGTGGTGACAGACCACAGCCTCGTCCCGCAGTCGTCAGGCCAGCGCCCGGATGTCTTCACGCACGGTTCAGAGCTCCGTGTCCGCGTAAACCTTCGTGACGGTTGTGTAGCCTGCCTTCTCAAGCGTGTCGATCTGGAACTTTGCATTCTTCTTCAGCGGCTCGACCGTAACCGTCAGTCCCTCTCCGCGTTCCGCAGTCGCCTTCGCGAAGACCTCCGGCACCCTCGCCGCGGCGCTCTTCAGATCTACCAGATAGGCTTTCTTCTCCGCCTCATCCGTGCTCTTCCAGTTCAGGTCCTTCAGAATCGTATAGATTCGCTCGAAGCCGATCGAGAATCCGCATGCCGGCGCATCCTGACCGGAGAACTTGCCGACCATTTTGTCGTAGCGGCCACCCCCTGCGATGGAGAAGGAATAGTTGTCGATTGTGATCTCGAAAATGGTTCCTGTGTAGTATCCCATCCCGCGGACCAGTGTCGGGTCAAACTTCAGCGTGATGTCGCTGTCAATCATCCTGCCTGCTGCCTCCATGATGGATGAGAGACTGCTTCCGACGCCCTCCCCGATCTTGTCGCCGCAGGTCTTCGCGATGAAATCTTTTATCAGTGCCGCCTGCTCCTTGCCGCCGGCCTGTCCGAGTACCCTGTCGAGCTCATCGAAATACCCGATGTAACGGTCCGTCGCCGCCGCGTCGAAACCCTCTTTCAGCAGCTCCTCCTTCACGCCATCCTTTCCGATCTTGTCCATCTTGTCGAGGATGATGAAAACCTCGTCGCAGGAGTCCGCCGGGAATCCGGCATTCTCTGCCATCGCCTTCAGGATTCTGCGGTCATTGATGTGAACGGTAAACCCGTGAACATTCACTTCCGAGAAAATGCGCGTCAGCGCCTTGCTTGTCGCGGCGATGAGTTCAATCTCCGCCATGCTGGAGCTGTCCCCGATGATGTCGATATCGCACTGCGTGAACTGGCGGAACCTGCCCTTCTGCGGCCGGTCTGCGCGGAACACATTGCCGATCTGAAGCGCCTTGAAGGGCGTCGGCAGATCGTTCTTGTGACAGGAATAGTAGCGGCTGAGCGGAACGGTCAGGTCATACCGCAGTGCAGAGTCCGCAAGCACCGTCCCATCCTCATTTGCTTCCGTGCCGGCCTCTCCGCCTGCCCGGATTTTTCCAAGTGCACGCTGAAGCTCGGCCCCGCGCTTCAGAACCTTGAAGATCAGCTTCTCGTTCTCCCCGCCGTTTTTGCCCGTCAGATTCTCAATGTGCTCCATCATGGGCGTCTCGATCTCATTGAATCCGAACTGTGCATAGGTTCTGCGGATTGTCGACAGCACATGCTGGCGAAGCTGCATATCAGAAGGAAGAAAATCCTGCATCCCCTTGACAGGGGTCTGAATAAATTTCATATATAAAATCCTTTCCCTGTAATGAACCCGCTTCCGCCCTTTCCGACGGAGACAGGGCCCGGCCACCCTCTCAAACACTGGCCTAGTATAGCCAAAATCCACCTGCCCTGCAAGAATCCCGGCTGCCTGCAGGCTGCTCATGCCGCTTCCAGTCACCAGAAAGTCAGCACACCAATGGCTCCGGACGGACACAGCCCTCCTGGGCCATGCCGCCCCAGCGCATTTAAAGCGTCAGCAGCTTTGCCCGCTCCATCAGATACTCCTTCGTGTTGAGCGATGGATCCTGGAGCACCTCGTCAAACAGCTTCCCGAGGATATCTCCAATCTGCGCGCCTCTCTGGAATCCCATCCCGATCAGATCATTACCGGTCAGCGCAAGCTCCTTCAGGCTCAGGCAGTCGCCCCGGTCCACAACCCTGTGATAGATTTCCTCCACCTTGTCCATATAGTCCAGCTTGTCCGCCTGCACATCCGGGTTCTGTCCCCTGATATCGGAACGCTTCACCTGAAGAAATACCGGAAACAGCCGCGGCGTCAGCTGAACGACAGCCCGCCTCACACCCTCTTCGGAGAGTGCCGGATAGAGGGAGTGATTCCGGACCAGATGGACGATGTCCCGCATGGACGCCTTGTCAAACTTCAGGCGGCGGAGCACCTTCTCCGCGATCTCCGCCCCCGGCGCCGCATGTCCGTGGTAGTGGTAGACTCCCTTCTCATCGAGCCGCTGAACCGAAGGCTTCCCGCAGTCGTGCAGAAGCATCGTCCAGCGCAGTGTCCGGTCCGACGGTGCCGCCATCATCGTCCGGATCGTGTGCTCGCCGACCGTCAGGCGATGATGATGGTTATTCTGAACCGCCGTCATCTCTGCGTCGAACTCCGGCAGCACGACCGCTGTGATCCCGCACTCATAGGCCAGCCTCATTTCCTCCGGGTGCGGGGAGGTGATCAGCTTCTCCAGCTCTGTCCGGATCCGCTCTGCGGAAATGAACGAGAGCGAGGGTGCCATCTGTGTCGCGGCCTCCTTCGTCGCCGGATCAAGCCTGAATCCTAGCTTGGCGCAGAAGCGGACGGCTCTCAGCACCCGGAGCGCATCCTCATCGAATCGTTCCCTGGGGCTTCCGACGCAGCGCACAACCTGATCCCGCAGATCCGACAGCCCGCCGAACAGATCCACGAGCCCATCACGGTCATTGTAGGCCATCGCATTAACCGTGAAGTCCCTGCGCATGAGGTCTTCGCGCAGGTTCCTGGTATAGGAAACGTTGTCCGGGTGGCGGTGATCCTCATATTTCCCGTCCAGTCTGTAGGTTGTGACCTCGAAGCTCTCCCCCTCAAAGCGCACTGTCACCGTCCCATGTTCGATCCCGGTATCGATGGTGCGCCGGAAAACCTGCTTCACCTGTCCGGGGAGCGCATTCGTTGTAATATCCCAGTCATCCGGTGTCCTGCCAAGAATGCTGTCCCGCACGCAGCCGCCCACCGCATACGCCTCAAACCCTGCCTGATGGAGGGCTGACAGAACCTTCTCTACCTTGTCCGGAATCCTGATCCTGATCTCTTCTGGCATTCCTGCTCCTGTCATTCTGCCTGTTTCTTCCTGCTGCTCCTCTGCGTCATCTTCACGGACTCCATGCCGCGCCGCCCGGTGCTGCTCCATACGCCGTCTTCGTGGACTCCATGCCGCGCCGCCCGGTACTGCTCCATACGCCGTCTTCGTGGGCTCCATGCCGCGCCGCCCGGTACTGCTCCATGCGCCATCCTTGTGACTGGCGGATTCAGCCGCCCTCTGATGCACACATGCGCCCCATGACTGACAGCGCCGCGTCACTGTCTGGTGAAGTGCCACTGGTACGCCAGGTACTCTCCGAAACGGAGCGGTACCGGCAGCCCTGCTTCCATGAGGGCTCCGCCGCCATAGACGATTCCCCGCTTTCCGGCCGTATTCAGGCCCATCGAGCTGTTCTGCCCGCCGGGCGCACTGCCACCCGGCTGATCTGAAGCCTCCGCTGCGTCTTCGCCGTTATCATCCAGCAGGTAGAGTGCCTCCCTGTCCAGTCCCTGAAGCCTGACATAGTCCTGTGTCATATTTCCATGATTGTTCTGCGTGACAATGCTGACCAGAATCTCCGTTCCATCCTTTGACACAATCTCCCATGCCGCCGGTCCGCCCTTCAGCGGATCTGTCAGCCGGTAGAAGTCCCCGCCGGAAATGAGCGGCGCATATCGTTTCTGCCTTGCGACGTCTCTCCGGACCTCCGCCTTCTCCGCCTCGCTCATTTTCGCCGGATCCAGCTCATAGCCGAAGGTGCCGCTCATCGCGATCACCGTGCGGGTATAGAGCGGCGTGACGCGGCCGTCCTGCTCATTCGGCGACACCGAGACATGGGCGCCCATCGAGCTGACCGGATACCCGAAGGAGGTTCCGTACTGAATGCGGAGCCTGTCAATCGGATCCGTGTTGTCAGAGCACCAGATCTGCGGCGTGTAGTACAGCATGCCGGCGTCAAATCTTCCGCCCCCGCCGCTGCAGCCCTCAATGAGCAGCTTCGGATACCGGGTGCAGAGCCGTTCCAGGAAATCGTACAGACCGAGGATATAGTCATAGAGAACAGCGCCTGCCTCCCTGCCGGCCTGCGAGTAAACCTCCGCAATCGAGCGGTTGTAATCCCACTTCACATAGTCGACCGGGCCCATGTCGATGATCCGGCAGACCTGATCATAGATGGCATCCACTACTTCCCTGCGCGAGAAGTCCAGCACCAGCTGGTTGCGTGCCCGCACCGGCTTTCTTCCGGGAATCGCGAGCGCCCAGTCCGGGTGCGCCCGGAAAAGATTGCTGTCCTCATTGACCATCTCCGGCTCAAACCAGATGCCGAACAAAAGGCCCATGTCATGAATCTGCCCAACCAGCCGGTGGAGATCCCCGATCTTCTTTTCATTGACAAACCAGTCTCCAAGCCCGCTATTGTCCGAATCCCGCTTCCCGAACCAGCCGTCATCCAGAACAAACAGATCCAGATTCAGTCCCTTCGCCTCCCTGGCCAGGTTCAGAATCTTCTCCACGTCGAAGGTCAGATAACAGCCCTCCCAGCTGTTGAGCAGCACCGGACGCACCCGGTCCCGCCAGTATCCGCGCACCACATGGCTGCGGATGCAGTCGTGAAGCTGCCTTGACAGGCCGGACAGGCCTTCCCCGCTGAAGCTGAGGATTGTCTCTGGTGCGGTAAATGACGCCCCGCTTTCAACCGGATAGTGGAACATGTGGTCCGACAGACCGATCTGCATCCGTGTCTGTCCGAACTGGTCGAGTCCGGCCATCCCCATAAATCCGCCGCTGTAGACCAGCTCCATCGCGTAGCAGGATCCTGCCGTCTCGGCTGCCTCGCGGTCAGCCAGGATCAGAAGCGGGTTGTACTGATGGGAGGAGGTTCCCCGCCGGCTTATGACAACCTGCTCTCCGTGGGACACCGGTACCCTCTGCGGGGTACGCTCCATGGCATGCCTGCCATAGAAGGTCATGAGGTCATAGTCCCCGCCGACAAAATCCAGATTTGCAGAGAGGGCCCGGTTGAGATAAATCTTCTCATCCGAGTCATTGTATATGACGGCCGCCCTCGTGATGATATTCAGCTCCGGAAGAACCCCATACAGAAGCTCGACCCTCAGCTTTGTCTCCGGGTCCCGGAGCGTGACCACCAGTGTCTGCGCCCTGTCCGCATCTGCGTCTGCATACACGGCCGGAAGCTTCGGAAGACTGTACTTTCCATCCCGGATTTTATAGGAGTCGAAGCGCAGATCACACCCCGCCTTCCCGCTCTCCGTCTCAACCACCAGCGCTGGCGACCTGTAATCACCGGTTCCCTGTGACGGATACTCCTGAGGAAGCGTGTCCAGAGAATATGCGCGGTCATCCCCGACATCATACGGATTGCCTGAGAATCCCCTGTCCGCATATGTCAGCAGATAGTCCATCCTGCCGGCACTCTTTCTTCCGTAGTACAGGTGCAGAAGCCGGTCATGCCGGTCTGCCATCATCTGATAAGTACTGTCTTTCGTCTGAATCGTAAAAATCCTGTTTAATTCATCGTAGGAAATAGCCATCGTGGTGAGCCCCCTGTTCTGTGTTCTGGATGTCTGATGCCCTCATTATACACGAATATCCCGCCTGCGCGAGGCTCTGTCCCCGGAAGAAGCAGTTTCTTTCTCTGTCCGGCTGCCGGTGCGTCCCCTGAAATGCGATCTCTTGATGCCTTCCGTTTTGTTGTGCATTATGCACAATCACCGCATAACAAATACATCATTTTCATGTCATATCGTATTAAGAAACCTGTCTTTTCAGCTTGACAGTACCCATAGCCCGGGATATAATCAGGTTTGCAATTACGATTAACGGTATGAAAGATACAGCCCTCGTTGATAGATGAAGTTCATTGATTGTCAACCAAGCTAGTGTTTCTTAAATAACCGTTGTCAATCCTGTTCTTATTTTCAATGGAGGTTCATCATGAACGGAACTGTTAAGTGGTTCAACGCAGAAAAAGGCTATGGCTTCATCACTGGTGAGGATGGAAAGGACGTATTCGTTCATTTCTCCGCAATCCAGGGCGAAGGCTTCAAGACCCTCGATGAAGGCCAGAAGGTTACATATGATCTGGTTCAGGGCAACCGCGGCATGCAGGCTGCCAATGTTGTGAAGCAGTAATCAGAAGCTTTACAGGCGGTGAATCAGGGCGGCTCGCTTCGGCGTGCCGCCCTTTTTTCTGCCTTCTTCTGCTGTCATGCTATCCGTCTGCAGAAACCTCTCGGCTCCGCGCCTGACGTCTGCTTTCCGGATGCAGCCAGCTGTGCCAGCCCCATCCTGCAGACACCTCCGGCTCTGCGCTGGAAGCCATCCTCCTGCGCCAGCCCCATCCTGCAGAGACACCTCCGGCTCTGCGCCGGAAGCCATCCTCCTGCGCCAGCCCCATCCTGCAGAGACATCCCCGGCTCTGCGCCGGCAGTCATCCACCTGCGCCGGAAGCCATCTCAGATGCTGCCGTAGATTTTCTTCGGCACATAGGCCTTCACCCAGATCCCATCCGGCTCATATTTCGACTCCAGAATCTGCCCGTACGTGCGGATCAGCTGTACCTTCCCGCCATCCTGATAGCCATAGGTCCGTTCCACAAGAATGAGATCGCGCGTCAGGATATCCTGAAGGACTCGTTCGAATGCATCCAGGCCGGCGCCGGTCTTCGCCGATATCCGGACAACCGCGTCCGCACGGCGGTCACCTGTCACATTTCCGGTCATCCCATCGTCCAGACAGTCTGTCTTGTTCAGCAGCGTAATGACCGGTCTCCCCATCACACCGAGCTGTCCCAGCGTGTCATAGACAGTCTCCATCTGGCTCTCTGCCTGCGGGTTGGAGGCATCCACAACGTGGATGATCACATCTGCATACTTTGCCTCCTCCAGTGTCGAGCCGAATGCCTCGACCAGGTGATGGGGGAGCTTTCGGATAAACCCGACCGTATCGGTCAGCAGGACTTTCTGCCCGCCATCAAGCTCCAGCAGCCTGGTAACCGGATCCAGCGTCGCGAACAGCTTGTTCTCCGCCAGAACCCCCGCGCCTGTCAGGGTATTCAGAAGAGTCGACTTCCCGGCATTCGTGTAGCCGACAATCGCCGCAACCGGTGCGGCTCCCTCACCTCTGTGCCCGCGAAGCAGCTCCCGGTGCCGTCTGACATCCTCCAGCTCTCTTCTCAGCTGGGTGATCCGCCGCTGAATGAGCCGTCTGTCAGTCTCCAGCTTCTTTTCACCCGGTCCCCTGGTTCCGATGCCGCCTCCGAGTCTGGACAGCTGCGTCCCGATCCCGGACAGCCTCGTCATACGGTACTTCAGCTGCGCCATTTCCACCTGGATCTTTCCCTCGGAGCTGGTCGCCCGCTGCGCAAAAATATCCAGGATCAGAAGTGTCCGGTCCATCACCTTCAGGTCAAGCGCATCGCTCAGGTTGCGCATCTGAGCCGGCGAAAGCTCATCATCCGCGATCACGCCGTTTGCCTCAAGCTCCTGCGCAAGCGCCTTCACTTCCTCTATCTTTCCCCGGCCGATATAAGTGCCCGGCTCCGGATTCTCCAGGTTCTGAATCACCGTGCCCAGCACTTCCGCACCGGCGGTATCCGCAAGAGACGCCAGCTCATCGAGAGAGTCCTGCTCATCCACCTCGCTCTGCGGCGTGCGGACTCCAATCAGAATTACACGATCCCGCTGCTCACTGCCTTTATCTGTCATCCGATCGTCCAAGCTGCTTCCTTTCCCGGCTGCCTGTATCCGGCTGCCTGTGTCCAGTCCGTCTTCGGCCGTCATCCCGCCAGCCCGGACATAGCCGCTGTCCTGTCTGCTCCGTTCCCGGTGGGGCGTCCTGTCATAAATCGATGCGTCAGTTCCATGAGTTCAGGAAGGTCAGCTCCCGCTGCCACTTCTCGATGTTTCGTCCCATGAAGCGCCGCTTCAGTTCCTCGAATTCAGGAAGGTCAGTTCCCGCTGTCCTTTCTCGTCTGTCGGGTAGAGCTCCACATATTTCTGGCACTTATCCTTCGCTGTCAGGAAATCCAGACTCTTCTCGTAAGCCACAACCTCGTTGAAATAAAGATCCTGTTTCCCTTCATTTCCAGGAAGAGCAAGTCCCTGCGTAATGTACTGGAGCGCCGTCTGGACATCATCCTGTGCCAGCGCGCAGAGCGCCAGCCCGTTGTAGCTGTCCGTGCTGGACGGATCAATCGACTGTACCTGCGTATAGATCGCCTTCGCGTTGTCATAGTCCTTCCGGGCAAGATAAATCTGCCCCATCAGAGACATTGCAGGGACATTCTTCTCCTTGATCGGCTCGGCCAGAGCCTTTGCAGCCTCGTCATACTGCTCCAGATAGAAGTAGATCTGCCCGACCTGGCAGTACCCTTCCGCATCCGACGGTTCCGTTCCGAGCGCCGTCTGGAGATATTCGTCCCCGACAGCCGACAGATGATTGTCATTGTAAACTCTGTAAATATTCAGGTACAGGCTGTAGTTTGACGGATCCAGAGAAACCGCATAGTCGAAATTCGTCTTTGCCTTATCCTGCTCGCCCTGGTAGAGATACGCCGCACCTCTGTAGAAATAGGGCTCCTTCATCTTCTCATCCATCCCGATGAGCGATTCCGCCGTCTTGATGACCGCCGCATAATCCGCTCCGCGGTATTCAGCAGACTCCCGGTACAGAAGCAGATCCCTGACTGTGTCCGGCATCTTCTCATCCGTCGCGGCCAGCGCCTTGTTGAAGGCATCCACCGCATCCTTATACTTTGCCTGCCCCATCAGCGCGATGCCGAGTCCGCGGTATGCCTGAACCGCGTCCTCCCCCTCTGTCACAGCCGTCTCGAAGTCCTGCTGTGCCGACTGGAAATCCGCATCCTTCACGGCACGGTATCCCTTCTCCGTCTTCTGCGTAGAAATCCCGCCCGAACAGCCTGCCAGCAGTCCCCCTGCAAGCAGAGTCATGCCTGTCAGTATCGCCATCCGCCGTCTCACCGACTGCTTCCATCTGTTCATCTTCCCGTTCTCCATAACCCTCTTTCCCGATATGGTCCAGCATCCGCAGCCGTCCGGCGCTTCCTTATCTACACGCAAAATTATAATCCGATGCCTACCGGCACCCGCAACCGCCCGGCGCTTCCTGGGTCCGGATCCGCGCCATCACCTTATCTCCGGTACCCGGCGCCTCCTCTTCCTCACTTCGTGACGTCGATCCACGCCCGGTACCCGGAGTACTGTTCAAGCTGGCTGAGTGTGACCCGCACCGCACTGTTGCCGCTCCCGGCAGCCGGGTAGACGACCTCATGGCGCCTGAGAGACGCATCCAGATACACCGCGACACCCTCCTTCACCGCAAACGGGCAGACCCCGCCTGGCGCATGCCCGATGTATGCCTCCACCTGATCGTGCGGAATCATCATCGCTTTTTTATGAAAGTATTCCTTATATTTATGATTGTCAACGCGGGCCATCCCGGCCATCACGATCAGCACCGGTTTTCCGTCCACAAGAAATGATAGCGTCTTCGTGATTTGATCCGGCTCCGTATGGAGCGCCTCTGCCGCCAGCTCAACCGTCGCCGAAGACTCCGGCAGTTCGATCACCTCGATGCCTGTTCCCCTGAAGTATTCCTTTACCTTCTCTACTGCCATAACGCTGTTCTTCCTCTTCCCACGTGTCTGCATGCCGGCTGCCCCGCCCGAATCTGTGCAGCCGTGTATAACAGGCGTCATTATCGCACATCTCCGGAAAGTTGGAAAGAGCCCCGGCTGGATACCGGGGCTCTATTCACATCCGCATGATGTTCACGTAATGTTTGATTATCCTCTGTTTGTCCCGTGAATCAGCGGGGACAGCGGTTTATAGATCAGGAACGTCACCACAACGGACAGCATCGCCTTCACAAATGTAAACGGCATGTTGAACGTCACAAGGCACTGAAGCAGGTCGCCATCCCGAATCGCCGGATTGATAACCTGATACATCTTGATGATGGCATCCATCGGCATGAAAGCCGTATAGAACGGATAGACGATGAAGTAGTTGATCGGGACGCTCAGCGCCGCCATGACCACCGCCCCTGTCAGTGCCCCTGCAATCGCGCCTTTCTTGGACTTGCGGAAACGATAAATCAGTCCTGCCGGCAGGACGAACGCCGCATTCAGCAGGAAGTTCGAAAGCTCTCCGACACCGCCCGATGAGGTGAAGAACAGGTGCAGCAGATTCTTAACCGCAGCGATCACGACCCCGTAAACCGGCCCCATCGCAAACGATCCGATCAGCGACGGAAGGTCCGAGAGATCCAGCTTGATGAAGGAAGGCATGAATGGCACGACAATCTCGATGTACATCAGGACAGTCGCGATCGCAGACAGCATCGCCGTGACGGCGATGTACCTGGTACGCTTCTGCGTCTTTGTCATAACACGTGGTTTCATTGTTGAACCTGCAGATGAGTCAGCCATAAAAAAAAGCTCCTTTCCGTGTACTCTACACTCTGCAAGAGGTTCAGGTGTTAAAGAGATGGAAAGAAACTTCGATTCAGTTCGATATATCTTCTTCCATCCGGACTATACCGTCGGCCCCGGAATCGCACCGGGTCAACCGCTCTCGCGGGTAGCAGGCTTTCACTGCCGGTGGGGAATTGCACCCCGCCCTGAAGATCTCTTTACTTGATTGACAAACCCAGTATAGGGCACAGGGGCCTGAGATGCAAGCCCCTTTCCATTTCCGATCAAAAACTCTTCATCACTTTTCAGCAGAAATCACTGTACCCATCCATCTCTCCGATCACTTGTGATAGATGCAGATCCTTGCTCCGTCCGTCACCTGGCGCAGGATTTCGATCATATTCTGCTGGCTGACTGCCACGCAGCCCGCCGTGTAACCGGAGTTGCCCTTGCAGTGCAGGAAAATCGCGGAGCCCTTTCCTGGCGTGTTCGTACTGTTATAGTCAAGAAACATCCCATACGCATAGCACTGTGTATAATCAATCAGATGCTCCCCTGCGCACTTGTGCGGGTGTTTGCGGATATCGACCAGCCGGTTGTACATATACGGATCACCGCACCAGTACAGATACTGGTTCACCCGGACATAAGGCATGGATGTCCCCGGATTCGCCTGAATTCCAAACCCGGAAGTCAGCCGGAATGTCCCGGTCGGCGTCCGCTTGTCCCCCTCCTTCACCTTATCGATCCCGTTCTTCCCGACCTCACCATCGCAGGTCAGGATGCATTTCCATCCACCGGACTCCTTCCTGTAGAGCAGGACATCCGCGCTGCTCCCGCCGGTATACTGAACAAAGAGCAGCTGATTCACACGCCCGTCGTTCTGATACGTCTCCAGAAGCTGTGTCCACCGGTCTTTCTGTTCCGATTGTGAAGCTTGAGTTATCTGAGTTGTCTTTCCGGACTGATCTTCCACGCTCTGCGTCCCCTTTTTTCTCCTGATCCGAACTTTGCAGACAGCCTTGAGCTTTCCATAATAAACCGTGATCTGTGCTGTCCCCGCTTTTTTTGCATGAATCCTGCCCGAAGACGAAACCGCTGCCACCTTCGGATTGCTGCTTTTCCACTTCAGCCTGCGGATATTTGTCTCCACTGTCAGACGCTGCCTCTGCCCGACAGCCATGTCAATTCTGGATTCAGCCAGCTTCAATGTCTGTACTTTCACACGACAGGACAGCACCTTTCCCCCGGGAAGCGCTGCCGTGATCCTTGCCCAACCGCCGGAAATCCCCCGGACGACCCCCTTGCGGGAAACCCGGGCAATGTTCCTGTTACTGCTCGCCCAGACAATCCTGCCAGAACGCACATTCCGCACTCGGAGCCGCAGCTTCTTTCCCTGTGGCACATAAGCTGTCCGCTGACTGATCGAAGGCGCTGCCGCAGCAAAGGCATTGTTTTTCTCCCCCGTCCAAACTGTCAGCAGCAGGCACAGAAAAAACGCCCCCAGCCAGATTCCCTGAAAGTATTTACAACTCCTTTTCATACCCAAATCCTCCATCTCTGTTCCCGTTCAGTCTCCGCACAGCGTTTCCTGCTGTTCAGGTATCCTTTTTGCCTGCCCGTCTCTGCCTGCCCGCTTCATACATCAGAATCGAGGCCGCCACGGCCGCATTCAGCGATTCCACCTTCCCCGCCATGGGAATGCGGACCCGGACGTCGGCCAGCTCTGAGATCCCGTCAGAAAGCCCCCGGCTTTCATTGCCGATCAGGAACGCAGCGCCCCTCGTATAGTCTTCCCCATCATAGGTGTGTCTTCCCTGAAGGTGAGCGGCGCAGACTGTAACGCCCGCCTGCTTCACCTTCCCGATCGTCCCCGAGAGGTCATCCGTGTAGAGAAATGGAACCCGGAAGATGCTCCCCATCGTCGATCTGGTGACCTTCGGATTGTACAGATCCGCCGTCCCCCTGCTCATCAGAATCCCGGTCACACCGGCGCCCTCCGCGGTGCGGATGATCGTCCCAAGGTTGCCCGGATCCTGAAGATTCTCCAGAATCAGAAGGAGCGGCTCTGTGCGCTGCCCGAACAGATCCTCGAGGCGGTAGTGCTGCTGGGAAACCACGGCCATCACTCCCTGGGGCGACTGCGTATCCGAAAGATTCCGTAAGATCTCATCCGATACTGTTTCGATAACCAATTCCTTCTTCCCGGAGATCACAGCCTTCAGCCTGTCTTGAGCCGCCATCGCGGCATCGACTGCCTTTCTGCCTGCTTCGCTTTTCAGAAAGGACTCTGATGCGTACACTTCCCGCAGCTGCGCGGCAGGAATCTCCCGAAACATCTTGATCCCTTCCACCAGAAACACATCCCGGATATTCCGCTCGGATGCCTTTCTCTTTAATGCGATCAGATTTCTGACCTTCGCATTGCTCTTGCTCGTAATCATCGTTGATCTCCGCCGTTTTCTGCCCTTACATTCCGGCCTTCTCTGCCGTCTCATCGCCTGACGCCTGCAGTCCGCACGCCTGTCTGTCTTCGTAAAACGGCCCCGCTCCGGGAATGCCAGAGCGGGGCCGTCACAAACCTCCTCGTATCAAAAGTCAGCTGCCGTCAGCGCGGCACCCTCAGCCGCTCAGCACCTTCATGACGCCTGCCATCTGCTCCGGCAGGCTCTCTCTGCGTCTTCAGATGCTCAGCGCCTTCGCGACTCTGACCATGTATTCCGGCAGGCTCTTCTGCATCTTCAGCGCCTCCGCAATATCAAAGTCAACCCACTCGCCGCCCTTGACACCGACCACGCGGTTCGTCTTTCCTTCCGCAAGCAGATCAACCGCATACGAACCCATCATCGATGCATACACACGGTCGCGGCAGGTCGGGCTCCCGCCTCTCTGCATGTGCCCGAGAATCGTTGCCCTGGTCTCGACACCGGTTGCCGCTTCAATTCGTCTTGCCATTGAGCTCGAATGCCCGATTCCCTCGGCATTGATAATGATGTGGTGCTTCTTTCCACGCTTGCGCATCTCGATGATGTGGTTGATCAGCTTCTGCTCATCATAATCGTAGGACTCCGGCAGAAGAATATCCTCCGCGCCATTCGCAATCCCACACCACAGCGCGATATAACCCGCATTCCGGCCCATGACTTCGATGATCGAGCAGCGCTCATGCGAGGTTGACGTATCGCGAACCTTATCGATGGCCTCCATCGCCGTGTTGACGGCCGTATCAAAGCCAATCGTATAGTCTGTGCAGGCAATATCGAGATCGATCGTTCCCGGAATACCAACTGTGTTGATTCCGAGCTCCGCCAGCTTCCCGGCGCCCGCAAATGAACCGTCTCCTCCGATCACAACAAGGCCTTCAATGCCATGCTGCCTGCACACCTCCGCCGCCTTCTGCTGTCCCTCCGGCGTCCGAAATTCCTGCGAGCGTGCCGTGTACAGAATCGTTCCGCCGCGGGAAATGATATCCGACACATCACGTGCCGAAAGGTCCACGATCTCTGCGTTCAGCAGCCCCTTGTAGCCCTGATAGATGCCCTTTACATCCATCCCCTTGCCGATTGCCTCACGGACAACCGCACGGATCGCCGCATTCATGCCCGGCGCGTCCCCGCCGCTTGTCAGCACACCGATTGTCTTGACCTTTGAAGCCATCTTCGCATCCTCCGTTCTCTCAACTGCCCGCCTTTATCTGCCGCACTCCCTCTGATCTTTTCTTTTCTTCATCTTACCCGCATAAGAGAAGCGTGTAAAGCGTCCGCTCAACAGGAAATGATTCAGAAATGATTCGGTCCGGCTGCTGTTAGCTGCGGTCTTCCAGCTTGTGGTAGGTTCTGTGATGCCCGACATACTTGTACGCCGGCCGGATAATCTTTCCGCCGGATGAAATCTCTTCCATTCTGTGCGCGCACCATCCGGAGATTCTCGCCATCGCGAAGATCGGGGTGAAGAGCTGTCTCGGAATGCCAAGCATCGAATAGACAAAGCCGGAGTAGAAGTCCACATTGCAGCAGACCGGCTTTGACAGATGCCGTTTTTCTGTCAGCAGCTCCGCCGAGACCTTCTCGACCGTCTGATAGAGATTGAACTCCTCCTCCAGTCCCTTTGCCTCAGACAGCTTTTTCGCCTTCTCCTTCAGAATCACTGCTCTCGGGTCAGAAAGCGTATAGATGGCATGTCCCATTCCATACACAAGACCTGTGTGGTCAAATGCCTCTCCGTCGATGATCTGCTCCACGTATGCCCTGATTGCGCCTTCGTCCTCCCAGTTGTTCATATGCTCCTTGATATCCTTGAACATGTTCTCGACCTTCAGGTTTGCGCCGCCGTGCTTGGGTCCCTTCAGGGAAGCCAGCGAGGCTGCCACCGCTGAGTATGTATCGGTTCCGGTCGATGAGACAACATGTGTTGTGAAGGTTGAGTTGTTTCCGCCGCCGTGCTCCGCGTGGATGACGAGGCACGCATCGAGAACTCTCGCTTCGAGTTCTGTATACTGACCGTCATCGCGCAGCATTCTCAGGATGTTCTCCGCTGCGGAAAGCTCTTCATCCGGATACCGGATGATCAGGGACCGGTCGTTGTGGTAATGCTGGTACGCATGATAATTATAGACTGCAATCATCGGCATTACACCGATCAGCAGCATAGACTGCCTCAGGACGTTCGGGATGGTGATATCGTCCGGATCCGAATCGTAGGAGTACAGCGTCAAAACGGAGCGCTGCATCCCGTTCATGATGTTCGCACTCGGTGCTTTCATGATGACATCCCGGACAAACTTGCTCGGAAGCTCGCGGTACTGCCCCAGAAGATCGATGAAATCACGCAGCTGTTTCCGGTTCGGCAGCTCGCCGAACAGCAGCAGATAGGTGACCTCCTCAAAATTGAACCGGTGGTTCCGGAACCCCTCTACCAGATCCGTGATCTTGTAGCCCTGGTAGTACAGTTCACCCTCGATCGGAACCGACTTCCCGTCAACATCCCGGTGTCCGTTCACGTCTGAGATCTCGGTCAGACCGGTCAGCACGCCCCGGCCATTCGCCTCACGGAGTCCTCGCTTCACCCCGTACATTGAATAAAGCGACGGATCAATCTGCCTGGACAGCCCGCCGCTCTGCCCTGCGAGCACCATCAGCCGGTCGTCCCGGATTCTTCTCTCATCATCATTCAGCATGTCATACCGCCCTTCATTTTTAAGCTTTTCTAATACGGTACAGCATATTATTTTGAAGGTCAAGCCTCACGGCCCGAATATGTGCGGCAAATCACTTCTTTCCGCCCTTCTTTGACTTCTTCCCCTTCTTGCCTTTTTTCTTTCCCGACGGCTCATGTGCGCCAGCCGTCTGTTCCCGCATCCCGGCGACAGGCTCCACAGCTTGTGCCGGCTGCTCATGCACTCCGTCCGTCTGTTCCCGCATCCCGGCGACGGGACCAACAGCCGACTCTGCTCCCCGGACCTCCTCTGAGATCAGGATTTTCTTTTTCTCTTCCTGCACCCTCTCCTCTGCCACAGTGGCCCTTGCCCTTATGGCGATATCAGACTTCTCCGCGTGCTCGGCCTCACTCAGAAACGCCTCCAGCCTCTCTGCAGCATCCTGAAGCACCGGCCTGTTGACAGAGTAGATTGTCCACTTTCCGCTGCGCGTTGCCGTCACGACCCCATTGTCTGTCAGCACCTTCATATGATGAGACAGGGTTGACTGAACGATATCCATCGATTCAAGAATCTCTCCGGCGCTCAGCTCCTTCTTCGCCAGCAGCCTGAGAATCCGCAGTCTGTGTTCATCCCCAAGCGCCTTGAAAACCCCGTCATAGTCTTCTCTCTTCATGCTCCCACCGAAATCTCTCATCATCTGCTCCCCCGATTGATCAGATACTGATATATATGTCAACTCCTTCCGCCACTCCCATGGCGGAGAAGAATCCTGTCCCGCTGTTTTTCATGTTCTGTCAAAAATCAGACAGCCAAAACCCGATATTATTAAAAATTTCTCTTGACTTTTTCTTTCATATCTACTATTTTCGATGTATAGATAATTCAGATTCTTCTGAACAGATCAGCAAGATTCTGAACCGTCTCCGCAATATATGTCGCGCCTGCCTTCTCGAGCTCCCCCGGTTCGGCAAAGCCATAATAGACGCCGATGGAATCAAGGCCTGTTTCATTTGCGCCCTCAATATCATATCGCCGGTCACCGATCATGATCACGGAGGCCTTGTCAGCCTGCGTCAGCCTCCCCCTTCTGAAAACCTCCCTGATGATGTCCGGCTTCGAGCTGAGTTTCTCATCCATCGTCGCCCCGACGATCTCAGAAAAATACTGTCCGATCCCGAAGTGTTCGAGAATCTCCCGCACAAAACGTTCAGGCTTCGAGGAGGCAACGGCAAGCTTTCGTCCTTCCTGCTGAAGTGCTTCCAGCAGTTCTCCGATGCCTTCATAGGGATGGCATTCATACAGCCCCTTGCTGCTGTAACGCTCCCTGTACCAGTCAACCGCCTCCATGGCCTTCTCCTCGCTCATTCCATAAAGATCCCGAAAAGAATCGAGCAGGGGCGGACCCACAAATGCCCTCAGCCTGTTCAGATCCGGTTCCTCAATCCCCATCCTTGAGAGCGCGTACTGTGTACTCTTCGTAATCCCCTCTCCTGAATCGATAACTGTTCCATCCAAATCAAAAAGCGCATACCTGTATTTCATCTCTGCACCTCCGCTGACTGAGTGGATCTGCTCGTCCCGCCCTCACTCTCTGCATCATCAGACACCGTTCCATACTGTGCCTCAATATAGGATGTAATCGTTCGGATATCCTGCATCCCGGTATTCTGGGAGACTGCCTCCTGTGAGTCGTCCTTGTAAACAACAACGGGCGTCCCGTCTCCGATTCCGTTGTAGATCAGTTTTACAGCGGCAAGCGGCGTATTGATGCAGCCATGTGAGCCTGCTCCATTGTAAACACTTCCGCCGAAATAATAGCGCTTCTGCAGATCGTGAATCCCGACTCCGCCATTGAAAGGCAGCCAGTAATCAACCGGTGTCGCGTACCCTTCCCCCTTCAGCGTCGCATTCCGGTACTTTCCCTTGAGCGACCAGACGCCTCCGGAAGGTGTCTCGTTGTTCTTCTGAGGATTCCCCGTCACGACCGGTGTATCGACAACAAGTGATCCGTTCTTGTAGAACCACATATGCTGGTTCGTGAGGTCAATCTCTACATAGGTTGTGCCGATATCATTCTTGTCCCGGCACAGCCCCGTTGTGAAATAGACAGGTTCCAGCGTTCCCTTCTTCTTTTCCTTCAGCGCCTCCTCCAACTCCTGCGCGGTGGAATCCGCGTCCAGCGTCCATCCGTAATCCCCGCCCTCGAGCTCAACTGTCGTGCCAAGGCTTGTGTGAAAGGTCCGCTTTCTTCCAACCGTGTCCGTCTTGTCCGCCAGCTTCACGATATAGGAGGAAACCTTGCTGTCATCGACGTAGTAATTGCCATCCATATCCAGAGAGAGGAAGGTTTCCGCCGTCATCTCCGGATTGATCTGAACACTCTGATCTCCCATCTCAAGTGTGACATTCGCACCCAGAACCTGATTCAGAGCGTTCGCCTTCTCATTGAGGGCATCATCATCGGCGTACACCTCCGGATTCTGATACAGTCCCTCTTTTTCCAGATTGATGGATGTAGAACCATCATTCAATGCGTGAATAATGGCTGTTTTCGTCTTGTCATAGTCCAGCCTGGTTCCCATGACCTCCTTCGTGATGACAGCCCCATCCGCCGTATACTTCAGCTCTGCGTTCCTGGGCTTAATCACACGGCTGCTGTCAAAGACCGTCAGGTTCCTGATCACTGAATCGGCCAATGACGAATCGTATTCCGTTCCAAGTGTTTCTTCATTCGGGGCCAGGATTGTCTTCAGCAGCGCGACCGGCCAGACCGCCGGGTACTGCTGCCTCATGGCACGGTCAATCATCCCATTGTCCCGGTACTTCATCCCGACCTCGTCAGCGGTGATCCGGTCGCCCGCCCCGCTGTTCGAACCGCCGGAAGAGCGTCCTTTGATCTGAAGCTGGTATCCCTCTACCTTCTTTTCGACCTGCCGCTTCACTTCCTCCACCGTAAGCCCCGAAGCCTTGATCCCAAAGAACTTCGTTGACGGATAAAAGTGATCACTGAAATGAACGCCTGCCGCAATGTATCCGGCTGTCAGAAGGCCGACTCCGGACGCCACAAGAACCTTCCGGAGCGAAACCGTCGAAGCCGTCCTCTGGCTTCTCTCCGCCCTCACCTGCTGCTTTCCGTCCGCTTCAGGCCCCGCCGGTCCGGGATTCCGGCTCTCCGCCAGTCCGATATTCCGGCTCTCAACCCCTCTGGGATTCCGGTTTTCAGCCGGTCTGAGCATCCGGCTCTCAGTCTGCCTGGTTTCCCGACTCTCAGCTAGTCTGGGATTCCGGCTTTCAGCCCCTCTGGGATTCCGGCTCTCCGCCAGCCTGATATTCCGACTCTCAAGCAGGGGATTTGGCGCATTCAGATAAGGACGGGCCATCTTCACCGTCTCGAATACAGAAGATGCCTCCTCCATGCGTTTTTCCAGATCACTGGCTGTTTTTTCACCGGATGCTTTTCCGCCGGCAGCCGGTTCCGAACGCCTGGCTGGCTCGTTTGCTTTTCTTCTTTTTTCTGACTCTAAGGCTGATGCAGCAGGATTTTCCTTAACGCCAAATAAGCGTCCGTGCATTCCGACCTCCAGCTTTGAAAAAGCTGCTGCCTGTGCACTGACGCCATTGTCTTTTCTCTGTCTCTGTTCCGCTGCGTATACGTTCCTCTTCGCCGAATGGACGCTCTTCACACCAGCGGAAGACTTCTTCCGAGACTGTCTCGCTGAAGCTGCCTTCTCCTCTGCCAGAACCTTCTTCCACTCGCGATCGCTGACATACAGGAGAGCGTTGCCCTCTCTGCCGTAGCGGGTATAACGGCTTGATGACGGCCGATCTACCCTCGGATCTTCCGCCAGATTTCCCCTGTTCATCTGCTGCCCCTTATTGACTGTTTCCACACGAAAACCGCCCTTACAGTCTCCGTGCGCTCCCCACATGCGCCTCTTGCACAGGCCTCTCTGACCAGGCAGACGGCGAATGTTTTCCCCTCAGCCGCCTGCCGCACCGTTCCCGATGGCTGCCTCAGACACCACCGTTCAGAAGTCCTGTGCGAACTACTTGTTATTATATCGAATTCACCCTTAAATTCAACGCCGTTTCCAAATTTTTACAAAGCCCCTGCCGCCCAGCCCCTGCCGCTCCGTCTGACATGATTACTTATACAGAATGACCGGCGTTCCGGTATCGATATTCTCATAGATCGTCGCTGCAACAGCCGGCGGCAGATTGACACAGCCGTGCGATCCGTTCGTCTGGTAGATATTCCCTCCGAAGGCCGTTCTCCAGCTTGCATCGTGAAGTCCCTGCCCATCGTAGAATGGCATCCAGTACTGGACCGGTGTTCCATTTGTCTCATTGGACGGAATCAGCGTCGCCGGGCTCTGCTTATAGGCAATCGGGAAGACCCCTGTCTGTGTCTCCTGCTTTTTCGACACATTGCCCGTCACGACATTGCTCTCCACAACCAGCTGACCGTTCTTGTAGAACCACAGATGCTGCTGCGTGATATTGATCTCCACATATTCCAGCAGATCGTTCGTCCCATCTCTGCCGACTCCTTTGTACGAATAGACCGGCTCCCGCTCCACAGACGTATTGCTCTGGATATCTGAGAGAAGCTGCTGGTATTCCCCATCCTCGTCGACCAGATAACCGTAGTTATTCTCGCTGTCTGTGAAGGTAATCTGCTGTCCGCCTGTTGTTGTAAAGGTCCGTGTGTAATAGATCGTGTTGTACTTCGCGGCAAGGCTTGTCACATAGGCACGGATCTTCTCTTCGCTCAGCATTCCCTGTCCGTCCTGGAAGAACACCCAGTCCTTGATGGTGTTCCAGTCCAGCACTTCCTTCTGTGTTCCGAAATCATAGGTGATGACAGCCTGATCATAGGCATTGTATGTGTTCATCTGAAGATTAAGTGTCTCATCGGTTGAAAGAACATCCGGCTTCTTGTATAAATCTGACGGAATCTCCACGCTCACATCACTCGCCGGCTCCGCGGAAGTCACCAGCTTTTCGGCCTCTGTCTTCACCAGCTTCTGAATGTCACCGTCATCCAGCTGCGTTCCCTGAACCTCCGGCTTGATCGAGTACGTCTTTGTTCCCTCATCATAGACGAGCTCGGCATTCGCGTTTTCAACTCTGGGGTCCTTCAGATTGGCCACCGTAACCGCAGAGCTGATCTTCCCCTCATCCGACGAAAATGGAATATCCAGTGTGAACTCGTTGCCGTTCATGATGCCGTCCAGCAGGATCGGAATACTTGCCCGCTGCTTTTTCAGCGCGTCCTGAAGCCCCGCGAGAAGCTTTGACTGGTCAACCGTATACCCGAGCTGGCTGAGAGTCCAGGCTCCCTCCTCTTTTCCGCCTTCCGTCAGCGTGATCTTCGGTGCCGAATAGGCATCCGTCAGTATGTGCAGCACATCCTCCGGTTTTCGCTCGGATACATCGAACCCGTTGATGGTTGTCTTGTCAAAATAGGTTGTCCGGTTCCACTCGCGGCTCAGATATGAGACCAGCACAGCGACGGCAACACCAAGCGCCCCAAGCAGCGCAAGCAATACGATCTTAACTGCCTTATTCCCCTTCAAAGTCCTTACCTCTTTATCTTGTACTTGTCTGATGAAACGATCATAGCATTATTGCGGGATGCCGTCACTTGATTTTCCTGTAAAATATTATTTAAAAGTTTCTTAAGACAGAAAAAGAGAACCTGCAGGGCGCATCCCCGGCAGGTTCTCTTTCCATTCATATCATTCGATTCTTTCCACAGCACTTTTATGATTCACCGTCACCCGTTCACGATGCTCTGAATGCTGCCGCTCTCCGTACAACCCTGTGGTACCTGAGCAGCCAGATACCCGATACAAGGAAGTAGAGCGCCTTTGTTCCGCCTGCTGCAAGCCCCAGATAATCATTGGGAGCAAGCGGAAGAAGCATCAGTGCGAAGAAGACAGCCAGGATAATCGAGAGGATCCCGACATAGGTCGGCACCCGTCCGATGTCGCTGCCGCTCCGGACGTTGACCTTCACGCACTTGAGCGTATACATCCACTGGATGTAGTACATGATCGTAAAGATCGCGATGAAGATCATGATAATCAGCATGATCAATCCCTGAATAAAGCTGCTTGTGAACCGTGCGCTGGAAGCCCCGACCACCACGAAATACACCGATATGATCAGACCGACTGCCAGTACCAGGCAGGCAACGACAAACTTCAGCACCATCATGACTCTGGCAAGCGTATACCCGCCAAGTCCGAACTTTGAGCGATCCCGCTTCGTCTGAATCAACATGATCCACAGGGCAAGGGCAAACAGTGCATTCGGAACTGCGAAGATCAGCAGAATCGACAGCTGGACACTCGTCCCAAGCTGCTGGATGATGCCGTTCACATTGACAGCCATCGACACAATCTGCTTTGCAAGCTCCGTGATCAACTGCGTCGCGAAGCCATTGCTGCTTCCGAGCACTCCCTCCAGACTCGAATCCAGATTGGAAAGATTATAATATGCGTTCGAAACCTTCGGGTCCATCGAACCCGGGAGTGCGAGGTTGCAGAAATTCACAGCCACCATCGCTGTGAAAAACAGCGTCATCAGGAAAAACAGAAAGCCCCTGACCATCTTTCTGGAGCGGAACAGGATGGTTTTGCTCCCGACCGCCGTGTTCATCCTGGCCAGATCAGGACGTCCCTGCGCCGCCTCCGGCGCCTGCCTGTATCCGTATCCCGCGCTGCCATACTGTTCTCTCGCAGGTGCCGCATACCGTCCCCCGCGCGCCTCGTACTGCTGGCGTGCGCCGTATGTCTGTCCTCTTCCGACGCCAAAGCTGTCTGCACCACCCTCCGGCGCTCTCGGCGGAATTCTGCCCGCAGTTGTTCCCTCCGGCTGCTGCGCAAATGACGCTGCCGCTGCACCTGCCGCACCCTGGCGGTAATCAACAGCTGCATTCTGGACAGGCTCTCCGGTCGGCGCTTCCGGGACACTCTTTTCGGTTGTCTCCGAGCGCGCAGCTTCCTGATTCAGACCATCTTCAGGCTGCATCTGATTCGATGACTCATGAGTCTCATCGGATGACTCTGAAGTCCCGTCCGTCATATTATTCACGGTTTTTCCGGACTGAGCCGCAAAATTCTGGAGCGCTTCCTCGTCCGACTGGTCTGCGCGGGACTCCTGCTTCTCCCCGGCCGCTTCTTCCTGCGCAGGTATTACCGAGCCTTGCTCCTGCGGGACGGCCATATCTTCCGGTGTCCTCGCTGCAGGTTCAAACCCACTGGCATCTCTCATGTCCCCGTCCACAGCCGGATCGCCGGAAAAGCCGGTCAGCCTCTGCTCCTCACCGTCCGGGCGGTCAGGAAGCTGATTGTGGCATCTGACGCACACTGTCGCGCTGTCGTCATTCTCCGTTCCGCAAAATACACATCTTTTCATGATGACTGATCTCCCCAAACCAACAAAGTTCGATTTATTATAAGCCGCACAGGCTGAAAGAGCAAGGTTATGATTGCCTGTCCACCTGTGTTCGGGAGACCTGGAGCAGCCTGTTTTTGAGCTCTGCCTCCATCTTCTGCATCTCCGCCTCGGCTGCCACACGCTTCTGGTGCCCTTCCTCCTGGATCTTCACCACATCGTCCAGTGTCGCAATCAGCTGCGCATTGGTCTGTCTGAGCGTCTCCATATCCACAACGCCCCGCTCGGAGGCCTTCGCCGTCTCGACGGACGCCGTATGGAGCTGCTGGGCATTCTTCTGCAGAAGCTGGTTCGTCATATCCGTCACTTCCCGCTCGGCCTTCGCCGCCTGGTTCGAATGCTCTACCCCCAGGGCGATAACCATCTGATTTTTCCAGAGCGGAATCGTGTTCACGATGGTCGACTGGATTTTTTCCGCCATCATCGTATCCGAATCCTGCACAAGCCGGATCTGAGGTCCTGTCTGAAGCGCGATCTGCCTGGTCAGCTCAAGATCGTACAGCTTCTTCTCAAAGCGGTTGCAGTAGGCTGCCAGATCCTTCGCCGCCTGCGCGTCCTGCGCATCCTGGCTCATTTTTGCCTTCTCCTCCAGCTTCAGGAGCTCTCCGCCCCGCACCTCGGCGAGCTTCTTCTTTCCGGCCGCGATGTACATCGTCAGCTCCTTGAAGTAGGAGAGGTTCAGCGCATACATCCGGTCGAGCGTCGCAACATCCTTCATCAACTGAATCTGATGCTTCTCCAGTGCATCTGAGATGGCTTTTACTGAGTCCTCTGTCTTATCGTACTTTGCCTGCAGCGCGGTCACCTTGTTCGCACTCTTCTTGAAGAAACGCAGAAAACCGTTCTCCTCCTTCGTCACATCGAAGCTCTGAAGCTCCGACACCAGTCCGGAGATCTGCTTTCCAACCTCACCCATATCCTTGTTTCGGACATTTGCCAGCGCGGTATCCGAGAATTCGGACATCTTTTTCTGGGTGCCTGCGCCGTACTGCATGATGGCAGCGCCATTCGTGATGTCGATTTTTTCCGCAAATGCATCAACCATCTTCTGTTCCTGCGGGCTGAGGATCACCTCCGTGTCCCGGATGGCATCCGCCACATGCTCCCGGATGGCCGACCCTGCCGGCGCACCCTCCGGCGTCTTTGACGCAGCCTCTGGTACGGCCTGCGGCGCCTCCCGGGCAGCTTCCGGTGCCTTTGACGCAGCCTCTGGTGCGGCCTGCGGCACCTCTCGGGCAGCTTCCGGTGCCTTTGATGCAGCCGCCATCAGCTCCTCTGCGGTCATCGCCGCAGGGGCAGCTGCCGCTAGGCTTCCTTTCTGCCCGGCCGCCGCACTCTGCTCTGCATCTGCCGAAAGGCTCCCCTCCGAGTCACCGAACGTCAGCTCGATCTGTCGGGGCTCCTGCCCTTCCAGGCTGTCCGCCCCGCTGCTTCTGTTTTCGTCCGTCATCCTTCGCTCCTCCCGCTCTCGATCCTTGTGGTCCTGCTTTCTGATCCTGTCAGGTTCCCCCGTTCTCAGCTGCTGTTTCCCTCACACCTTCACATTGTCTCAGGCCTCTTCCTTCTTCCCGGATTCCGCCTGTCCCTGTGCCATTTTTGCCATTCCTCCGGCTTCCGCAGCCTGAAGCCCGGCTCCGGTCCCGCGGCCGCTGCTCTGAACTGAAACCTGTACTGCATCTCCATCCGAAGCCGGCATCTGACTCCGACTTCCCACGGCCTGGGCCTGTCTAATCTGCTGAAATTCATCCTCCGTCAGGCCGTCCTGCCGGAGCATGGACTTCATGACCGACACATCCGTCCCGACATCCCACGCCGTATGCTGGAAGAAGGAATCAAACAGTTTTTCATACGCATCATTGATAGTGTCCAGAGAGGATTCAATCTCGCGCTTCGCGCTCTCGATATTCTCCCCCTCCACATGCTGGGCATCCAGTGTCGCGTAGGTATCAATCAGCTTCTGTGTTGTCGGAAGATAGTAGCTCATCAGCCTGTGGAGATCCGGAGCGCTCTCCGGGCTTTTCTCCACCTGATCAAAGATCCCTGTCACGATCTGCTCAAGTCTGTCGAGCTTCGCCGAAATCTCCTCTCCCGGAATCTCCTCGTTCTTCTGATGGATATGTGCAATGAAGGCCTGCCCCTCGTCCAGAATCTTCTGCGTCTCCGCATCGAGCTTTCTTCTGTGTTCCTGCTGCGCCTTCTTCTGCGCCTGCAGCTTCCCATATTCCGGCAGAGGCTCTCCGCCCAGCTCCGGAGCATCCGCCCGGCCCTCTGACGTTTCTTCAGCCTTTTCCCCCGATTCTTTCCTGTGGCTCTCCTTCGTCTTCTGCTTTTCTTCCTCGCGCTTCCTGTGTCTGTACGATTCCATGGTCTGACTGTACAGCCCGTAGGCCTCGCGGCTGAGAATCAGTGTCGTCTCGTCCCGGTCCATATAGACCGGTCCGTTCAGAATCCCCTTCCGAAGGATTTCCTTCAGCGACTTCCGGGTATCCTTTTTGCTCTTTCCAAGCGCCGATGCAATCTCCTCCACGGAAATCACGTCCCGGCCCTTCCGGATCCGCAGGATCGTCTCGGCGTCATCGATGACCTCCAGCTGTTTCACTGAAAGGTTCCTCAGCCAGTAGAACATACCGGTGATTGCAAGAAAAAAGAGCCCGACACCAGCCGAGTGCGCTACAGTAAAACACCCGATTGCAAGCAGCAGGTTGGGAATCATCCCGACCGTCCCGATGACTTTTCCTGCCGTCGCCCCGAAATTGTTCCGGATCCGGAGGCGGCTGCTGCCTTCACCCGCCGCCCTTCGGGAAGACTTTCCGGCCTCTTCTACTGCCTGCTCATAGGCCGTCTTTGCAGATGTTCTCTTTCCCTGAGGCCTTGTCCCGGACTGCATGCCACGCTCCAGAAGAGAGTCGTGCACAGCATCCACGGCCCGGTTCATCGCCCAGTTGATCTGCTCACTCAGCGCCGAATAGTCTCCGCTTTTAATGGCACTGTCGACCAGCCCGCTGACATCTCTCCCTGCGCGGTAGGTCATATCCTTCCAGCCTGGCCCATTTTGTCCGCTCCCGGCTTTCATCTGATCCTGCCCTGCCTGCTTTCCTTCCGTTCCCATTCAAGACGTTCCTCTATCTATGACTGATGTTGTAATCTGGCTTACAGATGAGATTTATTATCGGTGATTTACAGGGTGAACTACTCCCACCTACGCCTGCCGGCTTAGAGGTGGGAGCTTCCTGCTTCAGCCACCACCGCGCTGGCCAATCCCGAAGGATTCCTTCCCGTCTTACATAGTGTCCACAGGCGTTTTGATTCGGGCGGTTCCCGCCCTATCTTATGTCGTTAATCCGTTAGGACTAACGACTATGGAAAGGCTGTTGCTTATGCAGATTTGTATAAGCGATAGCCTTCTTTTTTTAGGTTGATAGCAGCATTGATGTCACGGTCATAAGTTCTTCCGCAAATAGGACAGGTGATCGTGCGGACGCTGAGGTTCCTGGTGACCGGATTCTTATATCCGCATTGGCACAACTGACTGGACGGGTAGAACCTATCGACTTTGACAAGCCGCTTGCCACGGTTACAAAGTTTGTAGGCCAGCATATTTACGAACATCCCATACCCGTTGTCGTTTATTGCTTTACCAAGACGGAAGCCCCTCTTTTTACCACGATGGGACATTCCTTTCAACGAAAGGTCTTCTACGGCAACGAGATCATACTGATTGGCTATCCCAGTAGAACGCTTCTGCAGAAAGTCATTTCGCTGATTCTTGACATGGGCGTAGATACGGTTGACCCTGAGGCGTTGTTTCTCCCAGTTGCGAGATTTTGGTTCACCTTTTTTAGAACCTTTGCGGCGGGATAGTATCCTCTGTGCCCTGGCGAGCTGTTTTTGTGCCTTGCGATAGTAGTGTGGCATGTCCGCACAATCCCCGTTGGAATCTACATACAGACCGTCAGACTTGTAATCGAGCCCTAGCGTTTTGTCCGGATCCGCCTCAATGGTTCGAACTGCCTTCTCGTATTCGTACAGGATAGAAACATAGTACCGTTCATCACTGTCCTGTGAGACCGTTGCCGATTTCAGTTTCCAATCAGACGGAGCCACACGATGAATTTTCGCTTTGACATAGCCGAGCTTCGGGAGTTTGACTGCTCTATCGAACACCATTACGTTATTGTTCGTTACGGGGACGGTGTACGACCTCCGGCTTCGATGCTTTGACTTATACTTTGGAAATCCGGTGTTCTTATTGTTCCAGAAGTTTTTGAACGCGGCGTCGAGGCTTCGGAGTGCCTGCTGCAGCGCGACAGAGTCCACTTCTTTGAGCCATGCGGTGTCGGGGTTGTTCTTCATCTGGGTAACTGCTTTTGCCGTGTCCACATATGAAATCGATGTTCCATCAGCGCGATATGCAGCAACACGCCAGTTGAGCGCCTGATTATAGACGTAGCGGCAGCATCCGAATGTCCTGGCAAGCAGCGTCTGTTGTTCTTTTGTCGGGTAAATAAGATATTTGTAGGCTTTATTCATGTTTCTGCCCCTGAGACTGGATATATTGTTTGATGATGTCTACAGTTACGCCGCCTGTCGTCAACAGGCAGAACGACTTTGACCAGAACATTTCCTCCCAGAGAGAGTTTCTGATGGACGGGAATTCCTTTTTTATGAGACGGCTGCTTGCCGATTTATAGGCGTTTATGAATTTCGAAAGTTCCGAATTCGGCTGTGCCGTAAACAGCACATGGATATGGTCTTTGCCGTGGTTCCATTCCTCTACGCGGATGTTATATTTTGGAGCAATGTATACAAAAATCTCTTTCAGCCGAGCAGAGACCAGATCATCGATCACTTCCCGGCGATACTTGATAACCATGATCAGATGGTAGTGAAGTTTGAACACTGAATGATTATTACTCTCAAGAACCATTGAAATATTCCATGTTTTGTCTATTAACGACTGAATATATTATAACAGGATACGCTACAAAAAAACAACCATACGTTCAATAAATGCGCGGCTGAATCGGCGATTCATCACTCACCTATAGAGGTGGGCGTTTTCTCACCTGCCGCGCTGATAAAATCAACCATCCGCCTTCGATGATGAGCGATCGCATTATCAGAAAACGGCCGGCACAAAGTGCCAGCCGTCTTCTTTTCTTATAGCCATCCCGGCGCAGCTCCGGGTATCCTCCCGGCATCCCGCCCCGCTGTTATTCCTTCGCTTTCCCGAGGTAAGCCTCGCGGACCTGCTCATTTTCCGCCAGTTCTCTGCCTGTACCGGACAAGGTGATCCGCCCGGTCTCCATGACATAGCCGCAGTCCGCCGTCTGCAGCGCCATGTTCGCGTTCTGCTCGATCAGAAGGATGGTTGTCCCCTCCCTGTTGATTTCCCGAATAATCTCAAACACCTCCTGGACGATGATCGGCGCAAGTCCCAGCGACGGCTCGTCCATCATGACCAGCTCCGGTTTGCTCATCAGGGCTCTCGCGATGGCAAGCATCTGCTGCTCGCCTCCCGAAAGCGTTCCGGCCGGCTGCCAGGAACGCTCCTTCAGCCTCGGGAACAGTGTATAGACGCGCTCCAGGTCCTTGTCGATGCTGTCCTTGCGCATGTAGGCACCCATCCGAAGATTCTCGGCAACCGTCAGATTCACAAAGACGCGGCGTCCCTCCGGCACCATCGTGATCCCGCGCGTGACGATCGTCTCTGTCGGCAGCTTCAGAAGATCCTCTCCCTTGAAGGTAATGCTTCCCGCCGCTGGCTTCACAAGCCCGACAACGGAACGCAGTGTCGAGGACTTTCCTGCGCCGTTGGAACCAATCAGTGTGACAATCTTTCCCTTCGGAACCCCGAAGCTGATTCCGCGCACAGCCTCGATTCCGCCATACCGGACGACCAGGTTGTTGATTTCCAGAAGATTCTCTGTCTTTTCCATGAAACCCCTGCTTTCCTTATTCTCAGGCCTCTGCTGTCAGACCCTTCACCGGCTGTACCGGCTGTCTCGCTATCGCATGCCCCTTCCGGCTGTACCGGCTGTCTCGCTGCCGCATGCCCCTTCCGGCTGTCTCGCTGCCGCGTGCCCCTTCCGGCTGTGCCGACTTTCCCGGGACGCCCCAGCCCGCCGGCTCAGCCCACTTCGCACAGATGTCGGCTGTGCCAACTGTGCACAGATCCCGGCTCTGCCCGCTTCACACAGGCACCGGCTGCCCGGCTTAGTTGGTCTTCCCTGTCCCGAGGTACGCGTCGATGACAATCTGGTTGTTCTGAATCTCCTCCGGCGTGCCCTGGGCAATCAGTTTCCCGAAGTTCAGCACATAAATCCGGTCCGATATGCTCATGATCAGATCCATGTGATGCTCAATGACAAAGATACTCAGGTGGAATGCCGCCTTGATCCGGCAGATAAAGTCTGCCAGGTCATCCGTCTCCTGCGGATTCATGCCGGCCGCCGGCTCATCCAGAAGAAGCAGACTGGGCTTTGTCGCCAGCGCCCGGGCAATCTCCAGTCGGCGCTGCTTGCCATACGGAAGCGACGTCGCCAGCACATCCGCCTCATCCTTCAGGCCGACCATCTCGATCAGCTCCATCGCGAGCTCCCGGTTTGCCATTTCCTCCCTGCGGTTCAGCCCGAAAGTCGCCGAGAAGACGTTCGCCTCCGACCGCATATGGGTCGCGATCAGGACATTCTCAAAGACCGTCATGGCCTTGAACAGACGAATGTTCTGGAAGGTTCTCGCAATCCCAAGCTTCGTGATGCGGTCAGGTGTCCTGACGATCGAGTTGGAATAAAGCTCCGCATTCTCGCCGAGGTAATTCTTCCGCATCTTCCCTCTCGGGTGGTTTTCGATAATCGTATCCCCCTGAAACTGTACCCGCCCATTTGTCGGCTGGTACACCCCGGTGATCACATTGAACGCAGTCGTCTTGCCCGCCCCGTTCGGACCGATCAGCGCGACAATTTCTCCCTTGTCCACATCGAGCGACAGGTTGTTCACTGCCACGACACCGCCGAACTGCATCGTCACATTCTCCACATGGAGGACATTCTCTCTTGGCTCTGCCATCACTGTGCACCTCCTTGTGAAGCCTTCTTTTTCCGCCTGAAGACGGAGAACAGATGATTCCATGAAAACTCTCTGTCTCCCATAATGCCGCGGCGCCAGAACAGAACGACCACCATCAGTACGATGCTGTAGATAACCATCCGGAAGCCCGGCCGGAACAGCGGGATCGAGACACCGCCGACCGTGAGCGGCTCATCCAAAAAGCGCAGCCACTCCTGGCCGCCGTTGATCAGGAGCGCACCGATAATCGAGCCCGTGATGGAGCCGATGCCGCCCAGAACGACGATCAGAAGAATGTTGTAGGTCATCGTGATCTGGAAGGTCTTGGTGTCGATGGAACGCATGAACAGCGCCAGCATGCCGCCCGAGATTCCCATGAAGAACGAGGAAATCACGAAGGACAGCTCCTTAGTCCGGAACAGATTGATCCCCATCGCCTCCGCCGCCACCTCGTCATCCCGGACTGCCTTGAACGCGCGCCCGTAGGAGGAATGGAGCAGCAGCATCATAATCGCAATACAGACAGCTGCCAGAATCAGAGGCTGGAAGATGTTGGTGAAGCCCGGGATGTTGTTCAGCCCGTAGGAACCATTTGTAATCTGATCCATCATCGGCGCCGCCAGAACCGTGCGGATGATCTCCGCAAATCCCAGCGTGGCAATCGCCAGGTAATCAGACTTCAGACGCAGAACAGGGATGCCGATCAGAGCCGCAAACCCAGCGGAAATCAGTCCGCCGAGAATCATCGCGACCAGCACCGGCACCTGCAGATTCTCAAGCCACGGAGCAATTCCATTCATATAGTAGACGCTCGCCCTGGCCGAAAGCGGAATCGTCAGGACAGCCGTCGTGTAGGCCCCGATTGCCATGAAGCCCGCCGCTCCGAGTGAAAACAGACCGGTAAATCCTGTCACCAGGTTCATCGCAGCCGCCGCGACCGCATAGACAGCCGAGCGTTCGATGATGGAAATCGCATAGGAATGGTCAGAAGCATTCTTCTGATAGAAGGCCATCAGCGCTGCCAGAAGAATGCAGGCAGCAATCGTGAGCACCGCGCTGCGCACATGGTGCGGATCTCTCCGCTTCTGGTACACATGCCCGCTGGAGCCGGGGACATACCCGCCGTTCATTTTCGAGGAAACAGCCTTTTCTTTCATCTTGCTCATCCCAGCCACCTCCTCAGACCTTGTCACTTGCCGCCTCGCCGAACAGACCGGTCGGACGCACAAGCAGAATGATGATCAGAAGCACGAAGGTAAATGCATCTGAGAACGTCGAGTATCCGAATGCGACGATGAAGGTCTCGCTGATTCCGATGATAAAGCCGCCGATGACAGCGCCCGGAATCGAGCCGATTCCTCCGAGAACCGCCGCAACGAAGCACTTCAGCCCCGGGAGGGCACCGGAGTACGGATAGACCGTCATGCGGTCCGTGAAATACAGAAGCGCGCCGACCGCCGCAAGCAGAGAGCCGATGAAGAAGGTAAAGGAGATTGTGGAATCCACCCTGATCCCCATCAGTCTGGATGCCTCCGTGTCCTTCGAGACCGCCCGCATCGCCATACCGATCTTCGTATGGTTGATCAGCTGCAGAAGCAAGATCGTCAGCACCACCGTCAGAATCGGCGTCAGGATCGTGACCAGAGAGGTCGTGACCGGTCCGAACGTCAGGATCTTCTTCAGCCCCGGAATCTCCGGATAGGCCATTGGGATCGCCGTAAAGAGATAGGTTGCCAGGTTCTCCAGCAGATAGGATACGCCGATGGCGGAGATCATAACCGACATGCGCGGCGCTTTCCTCAGCGGACGATACGCCGCCTTCTCGATTCCCATGCCGAGCAGGATTGTGCCCGCGAATGCAACCGGGATCGCGATGAACCACGGCATCGAGGCAATCGCAAAGATCATGAAATAGCCCGACATCATGAACAGATCGCCATGCGCGAAGTTGATGAGCCGGAGGATTCCGTAAACCATCGTGTATCCGATCGCGATAAGTGCATACGCGCCGCCCAGCGAGACACCGGTCAGCAGCTGCTGCACGAATGTAGCAAGACTCATGGAAGTTGCCCCTTCCTGTGTGTATGTTCTGACGCACAGCGCCGGTCCTGACAAAGTGGCCGGCGCTGTACTCTGAAACATTCGCTTCTATTAATTAATGGATGACCCTGGCTCTGCTTACTCTGCTTCGGTTGCCGCTTCTGTGGAGGACTCGCCGCCGCCAACTGTGACAATCTTCAGGAACTGAAACTTTCCGTCCTTCGCAATATCGATGTAAGCGGAATCCTTGTTCGCATCACCGGTCTCGTTGAAGGTGATGTGTCCGGTGACATAGTCGCCGTCGATCTTGGAGATCGCATCCTTCAGCGCTTCTCCGTCAATCGTATTCCCTGCTTCAATCGCGTCGCAGATGACGTTGTAGGTATCAAAGCACAGTGCGGAGTTTCCAACGATGGCATCGTTGCCGCCGTTGTTCTCAATCCGCTTCTTGTCGGCATTGAGCCATTCCTTGTAGCCCTTGACAAAGTCGGTTGCAACCGGGTTGGAGTCGTCATTTTCATCGAAGAATGTCGATACAACCGTCCCCTCCGTATTCTCAGCGCCCGCGTTGTCGATGATTGTCTGATTGTACCAGGTATCGCCTGCCATGATCGGTGCGTCGATGCCCATCTCACGTGCCTGCTTGATGATCAGCGGTGCCGTTGCGATGGAGGACGGTGCGAAGATGGCGTCCGCATTCGCCGCCTTGACCTGCGCCAGGATCGCCTTGAAATCAGACTGGTTGGTCTGGAACTGCTGCTCGGTCGCGATCGCTCCGCCGAGTGTCTGGAACTGCTTTACAAAGAAGTTCGCCAGCCCGGTCGAATAGTCATCGCCGATCTGGTCGATCACCGCAACATTCTTGTATCCGCTGTCAAACGCGTACTGCGCCATGACCGCCCCCTGGAACGGATCCAGGAAGCACACACGGAAATAATAATCGCAGCCTGAGGTAACCTGCGGATTCGTGCAGGAAGCACCGATTGCCGGAATCTTAGCGTCTGCAAATGTCGGTCCCGCGGCGATCGAGACGCCGGAGCCGTAGCTGCCGATCACGGCTACAACCTTGTCCGCCACCAGCTTCTGTGCAGCGGTCACGGCCTCTGTCTTATCGGACTTGTTGTCGACCTCGTCCAGCTCGACCTTGTACTCCTTTCCGTCGACCTTGACAGTCGGACGGATCTCATTCGCGTAGCGCGCACCCTGAAGCTCCTGGAGGCCGCCGCCGCCATTCTCACCTGTCTGCGGCTCAAAGACACCGATCTTGATGGTGTCATCTGCTGCGAGCGCCGTCATGGACATGACCGGCATCGTCGTGGCTGCCATCGCCGCTGCACAGATTACGGAAATCATCTTCTTGTTCATAACCACCCCTCCTCTTTCCGAAGCCCTTGGTTTGTGCGTGTAGCGCGGACAATTGTCTTTTTATCGGCTACATGTCACGAATTATATCACTCACAGCCCTTCAATGCAAGAAAGAAGGAAAACTTTTTCGGTCTTTCCCTGAAGTTCTGCAAATGTTTGTGCATCGAAAAAGGGGATGCAGACTTGCTTAAAGTCTGCATCCCCTTTGATGTTGAGATAAGAATACGCCATTCAGACAGGCTTGTCCATCCCTTTTTTCTGTTTTGGGCGTGATTTTTGCAATATTTTCCGGTTTCCCCTGTATTTTTACTGCCCGTGTCCGCCATTTTCCGGCTTCTCAATATTTTCAGAGCCATGCAGCGGACTTTACATCGCCGGGCCGGCAGAGAGGGAACCGCAGGCGCCTCACCGCACCGTTACCGTCACCTGTCTGATGATGGAAGCGCTTTCCAGGTTGACGGCACGGACCGTAATCGTTGCGGTTCCCTTCCGTTTCGCCGTCAGTTTTCCGGTCGAGGATACCGTCACGACCTTCTTGTTGGAGCTCTTGTACCGAATCCGGCTTGTCGCATTCGCCGGTGTCAGCTTCGGATACAGCTGCCTGGTCCTGCCCTTCTTCAACGTATATGCCGTGCGGACATGCCGGATCGCCGTTGCATCGACACCGGTGACCGTCACCGTCACCTTCACCGAAACCTTTCCGGATGTGACCGTGACCTTGCAGCGTCCCGGCGCCACGCCGCGGATCTTTCCGGATGCATAGACCTTCGCAACCCTCGGATTGGAGCTCTTGTACGTCACCGGATTCTGGCTTGTCAGCGGAGAAAGCACCGGGTTCAGCCTGACGCGCTGTCCCTTCTTCAGCGTGACCGTCGATTGAAGTCCTGCAATCGCTCTCGTCTTCACGATCCCCTTCTGCACCTTCACAAGTGCAGTGATCTGCAGACCGCTGGCAGCCGTCGCTGTGATCGTGGCTCTTCCCTTCTTGCGTGCACGGATCGTGCAGGTTCCGTTGAACTTGCCGGAGACTGTGAAGATTTTCCGATTTGAAGATTCCCATTTCTGGATATAATCACCGTTCGCAAGCGCCACGCAGAACTTATCCGTGGTCTTCCCTGCCTGAACCGGCACAGACGTCATGTTCACCGAGATCGTCGGCGTCAGCTTCTGGACCGACTCCGTCTCCTTATATCCACAGCCCGTGCAGATATGCTCCCGCTCGCCGGCAGCCCAGACCGTGGCTTCCTTCGTCACCTTCCAGTCGCCGTAGGTATGGTTTGCCGTGTCGATCGTAAAGGTGACCGTCCTCGCGCCATAGACCGCATCCGGCGAATAGATCGACCAAAGCCGGCAGGTTACTCTGCAGGATGGATCGTCAATGCCCTTCAAGGTCGCCGTAGTCAGAACAGAATCCGCATTCGAAGAAACTCGCTTCGTGCTAAAAGAGTCATACTCATCGTCAGGATTCCAATCCATCCGAAGTTCGTCTTTAAACAGCTTCAGGCTCCCCTTGATCTCCATCTGCGCCGTGCCGGAGCCTGCGACAGTCGCAACCTTCGGAGAAACATGAAGCGATGTATCCTTCGTATCGATCTCAAGCGGGTCACGGAGCACATACACAAGTCTGTACATCATGTTTCTCTTTGAGCCCGGCTCGGGATTGACTTCCACATTAATATTACAATAATACCCGTAAATCCCAGATTCTACCGGGCATTCAAAAATATCCGATACACTACTGCTGTTCTTGTCGAGAGTTCTATTATTTTGAGTGATTGGGCCCGGATTATTACTGTTGCTCCAGTCAAATATTACTTTTGTTACATTCTCACTGAGATTACTGACTTCCGCTTTTAATGTTATTGTTGCTCCGTCTGCGATCTCACCATTTGCCCAGACAACCGTTTTGTCTGACCGTCCGCCGTAGTTCGGGGTCTGGCCGTCAATCGACGCCGTCAGCCTGACGGCTCCCTGCACCTTTGCCGGCTCCTCTGCCAGCTTCTTCTCGTCCAGCAGCGCTGTCTCTGTCTGACCGGCCGCTGCCTGCTCAGCCTCGATCTGGTCCGAATCTGGCTGCGCGGACTCTGTCTGACTCCCAGCCGCCTGACCGGGTTCCGTCTGACCTGAAGCTGTCTGTCCGGACTCCGTCTGACTGACAGCTGCCTGCCCAGCCTCGATCTGGCTTGGATCTGTCTGGCTGGCCTCCGCCTGACTTGAAGCTGTCTGGCTGGTCTCCGCCTGCCCATTTTCTGATGCGGAAGAGGCATCTGCGGCAGACTGTCCGTTTTCCGTGTCCGCACTGCCCTGCCCAGAATCTGACGCTTCCTCTGTGGCCAGCACCGGATTGCCAGTTTCCGCCTTCGCAGCAGCCTCACCGCTTCCGTCAGCGGCTGTACCATTCCCGGAAGCTGCCTGAGCCGCAATGCTTTCCTGTGCCGGCACAGTTACCTCGGCAGCTGTCGCCAGTGTGCCCTGGCTTGCCGCCATCACAAGTGCCAGAAAAACCGCGGCGAACCTGTTTCTATTCCTCATACCCATTTCATCTCCTCTGAAAACCACCTGCACGGTCCGGCTCATGGCCGCTGAAGTCCGTCTCACAGCAGCATACGCAATCCTGTCTCCAATCCTGCTTCGGCTCCTCTGCCTGACCGTTTTTAACGCCCATACAGCTTATCATCGCAGAAAAGCAGATTCAAGGCCGGCTGTCTGCAATCTAGTTCCAACTTTTGTACTTCTTTCGTACAAACCGGCTGCTATGGCCCTCATGCTCCTGCCCATTCACCACAGCCCCTATGCGCGTTTTTTCTTCTCTCTGACCGCATCCATCAGCCTGAGAATCCGCTCGGTCGCATGTCCGTCGCAGCCGCCCATGAACCGGTACTTGAATTCTCTGACGCGCAGCCAGTCAAAGCCCGTCTCCATCCGGCGGATCTCCCGCGCCACATCATGTGTCGAATGGCAGATGGGTCCGGACATCATCTCACGGACCGGATAGTAAAACCCCCGCTGCTTCTCGTAGTCCTCCAGATCGAACGCAAAGAAAACCATCGGCTTTTCAAAAAGTGAATACTCGAACACAATCGACGAATAGTCTGTGATCAGCATGTCGGAGGCTATAATCAGATCCTCGATCCTCAGATCCGAGACATCCATCGCAAACCCTTCCGCTCCTTTTGGGATCACAGCCTTCTTCCTGACAAATGGATGCTGCCTGATCAGCAGCAGATAGCCATCCCCAAGCTCTTCCTTCAGGCGAAGAATGTCCAGCTGATCCGGCGAGGCCGCCTCCCGGACAGATCCCCTGTAGGTTGGCGCGTACAGAAGCAGTTTCTTTTTCTCGAACACACGCTCGCAGTCCCTCGGCATCGCGCCGCCCTTTTTTCCAAAGGCCCCATTCGCACCGATCAGGCACGCCGGCGCCGGCTCATCCCGCAGTGACGGATTTCTGTCCTCCAGCACATGACGGACACGCAGCGCTGCGTTTCTCCGGACCTTGCTGTGAAAGTAAAGGTCCGTCCGGCTCACCCCGATCGGCAGAATATCCTGCACGCGGTCTTCCATATGGAAGGCCTCCGCATACGCCCAGACCACCTCTTCCGATGAGACGGTCACGTAGGAAAAATTCTTATGCACCGGATACTTCTCCAGATCCGCCTCCGTCGTCCCGAACCCCTTCCCGACCGCACTGTAGCCGAACTTCTTGAAGGCGCCGCAGGCATGCCAGGTCTGAATAACCGTCGTCTCCGGACGAAGCGGGAGGCTGCTCAGGAAATACGATGATTCATTGACAAAAACATATTCTGCCCGTGCGATTTTCGGAATCGCGGCAAGGCAGCGAAGCGTCACCGACGCCGGATTTTCCATCCCCTCGCGGATGCAGACCGTATCGAAGCTGTAAGACCCCTGCCTGCCCTCGGTCTTCTCCCCAGCCTTTACTTCTTCAGCCTTCCCTTCATTCTCACCGCTCTCACGGTTTCGTCTCTCCAGGGCGGCCCGGATCAGGCGGAAATTGTCGGTCAGCTCCTTCTCCCGAACCTCCAGGAACACAACATAGCCGGGCCTGACCGATCTCTTTGCTGCCGCCAGATAGCGGGACGGGTAGAGCTTCTTCAGGCTTGTATCCTTGTACGCCGACCGCACCGCATTGTACGCTGATTGAATGGTGTTCTTTGTCCCCATACCTGCAACTCCCTTCCCGCTGGCATCATTTCACCCAATACGTCCGTGTATCACGACTATTGAAATGATAGCACACATCCTGGCGGAATCGCAGCGACATATCGCAATTTGGCAAATTGTGTTATGATTGTTTCAATTTCATGAAGTCTGTGTAAAAACATGAAATCTCATATTAGAAAGGAACTCCTTCTATGATCAACCAGTACACCCGGGGAAACAACCGTCTTTCACGCCTTTTCTTCCGCATCTGCCATGGCATCTACTGGCGCATGACACGGATCCCGCCCCTGAAACAGATCAAAAGATACTTCGGGCTGAAGAGAAGCGACCGGCTGTACGGAGAGACCATTCCTGCCTGGTACCGTTCAGAAGCAGGAAAACCGGTCGATGATCAGAAGGTTCTTTTTATCGAAAACCGCTCTGTCTCGCTGTCTGATAATTTTCGGCTGATCTATGAAGACGTAAAGCAGGCAGGATACACCGTCCATGTCCATTACCTGCATGAATTCGATCCGGGGACAGACTCGATGAAGCCACTGGAGGCGTACGCAAAGGACGCTGCCACGGCGAAATACATCTTTCTGAACGATGCAGCCCTCGCCACCAGCAGCTTTCCGCTACGGAAGGAGACGAAGGTCATCCAGCTCTGGCACGGCTGCGGTGCCTTTAAGAAATGGGGCGCCAGTACGGCGAATAAAAAATTCGGAGCAAGTCAGAAGGAACGCGAAAAGCACTTTCTGAATTACTATAAGAACCTCAGCCTTGTCACTGTCAGCAGCCCGGATGTCGCGTGGGCATACATTGAGGCGATGGGGCTTGAGGATCAAAAGGAGATCGTCAGGCCAACTGGTGTCAGCCGGACAGATGTCTACTTTGACCCTGAATTCATCCAGAAAAATACAGAAAAGGTCCACACCGTCTTTCCGGCATCCATCGGAAAGAAGATTCTCCTTTTCGCTCCGACCTTTCGCGGAAGGGTTGCAGGAGCCTCCACCCCTGATTTTCAGACTTTTGACCTGCGCAGGCTGAAAAAGGAATTCGGGGATGAGTACGTCGTCGTCATCAAGAACCATCCCTATGTCGGCCCGGTAGCCACCCCGAAGATTCCGGCAGATCTGGATGGAACCTTCGCGATGGATCTGACACATACCTGCACAATTGAGACGCTGCTGTGCGCGGCTGACCTTTGCATCACGGATTACTCTTCGCTGGTCTTCGAGTACTCCCTGCTTGACCGCCCTGTTCTGTTCTACGCCTATGATCTCGACGACTACAACGACTGGCGCGGCTTCTACTACAACTACAGCGAACTGGCTCCGGGCCCGGTCTGCAAAACGATGGACGAACTGACCGACGCGATCCGTCAGTCAGAAACTGCCTTTGACAGAGAGAAGCTGGCGGCTTTCCGGAAGAAGTTCATGAGCGCCTGCGACGGTCACTCGACAGAACGGATCGAGCAGCTTGTTTTCGGAAGGTCCCTGCGCTGCAAGCCAGAGGAGTCCTGACAACGGTTTCCTTTTTACTTCTTCCCGACGCTTCCGACCAGAATTCTGGTCTTCAGCTCCTTCTCAGCCATCTCCCAGGCCTGAAGGATGACCTGGTCCATGTTGTAATATCTGTACGTCCCGAGCCGGCCGCCGAAGAGGACGCCCGGCTCCTTCTCGGCCAGCTTTTTATACTGCTCATACAGCTTCATGTTGGCTTCGTCGTTGACCGGGTAGTAGGGTTCCATGCCCGGCTTCCACTCTGTTGAATACTCGCGGGAAATAATCGTCTTCGGAAGATCATTTCCCTCCAGATCCTTTCCGAACTCGAACCACTTGTGCTCGATGATTCTCGTCCACGGAGCCTCGCTGCCTGTATAATTCACCACGGCATTCCCCTGGAAATTCGGCATGTCCAGCTCCTCCGTCTCAAACCGGACGGTCCGGTACTGCAGATGCCCGAGCCTGTAGTCAAAGTATTCGTCGATCGGCCCCGTGTAAATCACCTTCCGATACTTCCCGGCATACTTTTTCGCGAATGTCCGGTAGTCAATCCCCGTCATCACCGGAACGCCCGACAGAAGCTTCTCAACCATCTGCGTGTACCCGCCGATCGGAATCCCCTGATAACGGTCATTAAAATAGTTGTTGTCATAGGTAAACCGAAGCGGCAATCTCCGGATGATGAAGGCCGGCAGCTCCGTGCACGGACGTCCCCACTGCTTCTGCGTGTATTCTCTGATCAGTTTTTCGTAGATATCCGTCCCGGCGAGAGAGATCGCCTGTTCTTCCAGATTCTGCGGGACAAATGCTTCTTCCGGCGCAAGTCCCCGCTCTTTCTTTTTCTGCGCGATATATTCCGCTCTCTGCTCCTCGATCTTTGCCTGTACCTGCTCCGGTGTATAAAGCCCCCACATCTTCGAGAAGGTGTTCATATTGAACGGCAGGTTGTAGAGCTCATCCTTGTACCGGGCTACCGGCGAATTGATGTAGTGATTGAACTCCGCATACTGGTTCACATACTCCCAGACCTTCTTGTCAGACGTATGGAAGATGTGAGCCCCGTATTCGTGAACATCGATATTATCCCGTCGGGACGTATAGACATTGCCGCCGATATGATCGCGCTTGTCGATCACAACCGCAGACTTGCCAGCCTTGCAGGCTTCATTTGCAAAAACGGAGCCATACAGACCGGCCCCGACCACCAGGTAATCGAAAACCTTTCCGGACTCGATCTCCTGCCGGTCCTCCCGCTCCTTCTGCGCGTATGAATACACCTTCTCCTGGTGCTCCAGATACGCGTTGCAGACCGTCTCCGGGTCTCCCTGCATCACGACATCGCCCTTGTCAAGCCACAGGACATGGTCGCAGAGCCGGATGACCGACGGAATATCGTGGGACACATACAGAAGCGTCGTGCCGCCGGAAAGCATCTCCTGCATGCGCGCATTGCAGCGTCTCCTAAAGTTCGCATCTCCGACCGACAGCACCTCATCGCAGATCAGGATCTCCGGATTGACCATCGTCGCAACCGAAAACCCCAGGCGAGCCTTCATTCCAGAGGAATAATTCTTGATCGGAGAGTCGAGGAAGCGCTGAAGCTCCGCAAACTCGACAATCTCATCGAAATGCTCCTCCATGAACCTTCTAGAATGTCCGAGCACCGCCCCGTTCAGAAAGATATTCTCACGCGCTGTCAGCTCCTGGTCGAAGCCCGCACCAAGCTCGATCATCGGTGCAATCTTTCCCCGGACCTGAACCGTTCCCTTGTAAGGCTTCAGGATTCCGGTAATCATCTTCAAAAGCGTACTCTTGCCGGAACCATTTGTCCCGATCAGCCCCCAGGACTCACCTCTCTTCACATGAAGGTCCACATCCTTCAGCGCCAGGAACTCCTGGAAGGTCAACTCATGCCGAATCTTCCGGATCGTAAATTCCTTCAGATTGTCGACCTTGATGTTTCCAAGGTTAAAACGGATCGATGCATGATTCACATCGATGATATTTTCAGCCATAGAATCTCTCCATTTCTGCCAGTATCCCCCGTCTCCGGTGGTTGACGACCGGCTCTGGCGGTCCTGCGCCTGGTCTTCCGATTCGGTACGGTTCAGATGTGAAGGATAAACTCATCCTTCTTTTTCTGAAAGACATACAATCCCAGCACCAGAGCCGCGAACGCCCACAGCCAGCCCCCGACGACCAGTCTCGGTCCCGGCATCCTGCCGGCAAGCGTAATGTCCCGGAATGCAGCGATGTAATAGTACATCGGGTTGAAGCCCTTGATGATGACCTGAAGCAGGTGCGGCAGGTTTTCGATCGGATAGAACAGCGGCGTCAGGTACATCCATGCCGTGATAAATGCATGGTAGATATACTCCATGTCACGGAAAAACACTTCGAGCGCTGCAAGCAGGAAGGTCAGCCCCAGACTGAAGATGTACACCTGCATGATGATGATGACCAGATACAGCATGGTCCAGTGGAATGCAGAGCGGGTGGCAATCATCACGATGAAGAAGGCGCCCAGCGAGAAGACCGAATCAATCATTGTACTCGTCACCTTCGACAAGGTGAAAATATACTTCGGAATATACGTCTTCTTCAGCAGCGATGCGTTGTTGGTCACAGACTTGAGTCCGTTCTGGGTTGCCATCCGCATGAATTCAAACAGAACACGCCCTGTCAGCAGATAGATCGGATAATTCTCGATGTTCTTCTTGAACATCGCCGAGAACACAACCGTCATGACAACCATAATCAGGAGCGGATTCAGTACGCTCCAGATATACCCAAGGACGCTGCGGCGGTACTTCAGCTTGATGTCACGCTTGACCAGCTCCACCAGCAGATCCCAGTACTTCCGGAACGTCCGGATCCGATTCTTCCACTTGCTGCCCATCTGCAGTTCTCCTTCGCTTCTCTCTTCCAGTCGCCCCGGCATTCCTGCAGCACACCGCCCGGGCACCCTCTCATTCTTGACCGCTCTGTGCGGTCATTACCGCCACAGTATCCTGCTCTTGGCCGGCAACGCATCCCGCCCGCAGATACCGTTGCGGTCATTGCCGTCACCGTATCCTGCTCTTGGCAGCTTCCAGTGCTCTTACTGCTGCCTGTCCTGGCTTTCCAGTACCTTGAGATCCACTGTGATCACCGGGCAGACAGACAGATTCATATCCGTCACATCGTCCCCGTACATCATCACCGTCCCTGATTTGGACTGATAGACAGCCGAAGACAGATCATGTCCGGGTGCTGCCAGCCACATGTCCACCGCCGGCTTTTCAAACACATCGGTATAGGTCTTCAAATCTTCCAGATCAAAAATCCGCACCTTATCGGTGAGTGGTTCAGAAGGCGCAGAGACCCCATAAAAATCATTTCCGGACGGCGTATAGGTCATGTCCACAAGCGCTGCCTGCTCCAGCTCTGTAAACTCCCCATGCAGCGCCCCGCCATTCAAAAACGCTCTGAGCGAGCTGTCCGCCCAGGAGACATCCTTCCGGACGTTATGAAACTGGACGCTCCGGAAGACACTGTCTGCCGATGGCGCTCTGCAGATCATCAGGAGCTTCTTATGGCTTCTCCGAAGGACCAGCCAGTCCTGCCCCGCATAGGACACAGTATCACCCTTCTTTGCTTCCGGGAGTGCCTTGCGTTCCGCTGCCTCTCTCTTCCGCAGATACAGCTGCCTGTACTTCTCCGCCTGCTCTCTGCTGTCCAGCAGATTCCCGAGCTTTGAAAAACGACTGTACGCCGACTGGTACTGTCCGCCGATGCCTTCAAGCCTAGCAGCCATATAGTTCATATAGCCGCCCTTGTAGCTTCTGGCAATCAGTACCACCAGTGCCACAATCACCAGAAGAACCGCAGCCCGCGTGATCTGGAACCTCCGATTCAGCGCCTTCGCCCGCTTCCGCGCAAAGGCCTGTTTTTCATCGGCATCCCGGTATCCCTGAAGATTTGCAAACTCTCCGGCCGCCTTGCCGAATTCGTGCTCCTCCTTCGCCTCCGCCAGATGACGGCAGGCCCTCTGATAGTCCGCCTCTTTCTTCTGTACTTTTGCCTCCGACAGCTGCTTTTTGCAGGAATCATAGAGCGTCTCCGCTCCCGGATAGCCCTTCACATCCGCCAGAAGCGCCTCCGCTGATTCCAGATTCTTCACCCGGTAAGCCGGGGACACAACCATCGGATCGACACTCAGCTTCAGCTTCGCCCGCTGAACCAGCGCTTCATCCGACTCATAGTTCCTGACCTTGCGCTGTTTTGATTTCAGATAGTCCCCGAAATTGATCTTTGCCATATACGTCCTGTTTCCCCGTATGATTTACCAGGCCGGAGCCCAGTCTGTCTGCCCATGCACCTTTACTGCGTTGATCGGAGAATCTCCACCGTATGCCTGAGCCCTGTCTCCATATCAAACTGCGCGCTCCATCCAAGGCTTTCCAGCTTCCTGCTGTCAAGAAGCGCCTTGGTCGCCCTCGAATATCCGGCCGCTTCCACCTGGTCCGGAATCTCAAAGACCACCTTCGTGCCCGCTTCCTTGGCAATGAGCGCCGCCAGATCCTTCAAGGTGATATCGCAGCTTCGCGTCGCAATGTTGTAGGCTTCCCCACAGTCTCCAAGCAGCAGAACTGTCAGCAAGCCAGAAACCGCATCGCAGACATAGGTATAGGAATAATTCTGGGTCCCCGCGCTCTTGAGCACGATGTCTTCCCGCTCTACACCCTTCCGGATAAACTGGGAAATCGCCTTCGTGTCACTCATCAGCATAGACGGGCCAAACGACCTGGTGAACCTCGGAACCACGACATCCAGCCCCTTCTGCCGGATATAAGCCTGGCAGAGCGCCTCGCCCGCCCGCTTGCTTTCCGGATAGCCAGCGCGCATCGTATTGCAGTCGATGTAGCCGCAGTACTTCTCATCAAACAGCTCCACATCGCCCCGGTTCTCCCCGTAGATTTCATTGGAGGAGGCAAATGCAAACCGCTTCGCCCCGACCTTCGCCGCAAACTCCAGAAGATTGTTCAGACCGATGATGTTCGTCACAACCGTCCCGATCGGATCCGTCGCGTAGGCTACCGGGTGCGTATTGGAGGCCGCGTGAAAGACATAGTCCACCTGACTAAGTCCCGCCGCACGGAGCGATTCCCTCAGATTATCCCCATCATCGATATCACACTGGATAAACGTAAACAGCGGATCCCCCCAGTACTCCTCGAACCTGGACTTTCCTTTCTGTGCATTTCTCCCAAGCGCGAGGAGATGGCAGCCCAGGCCATCCTCGCGGTTTTTCTTCATCAGCACGTGGATCAGCGTGCTCCCGATCATCCCGGTCGCACCCGAAATCATGAAGGATGCACCCTGGAGCTTCTCCCACGGAAGCGCCAGCGCGGTCACCCCGCTCAGATCCTGCTGAAACAGTTCACTCTCCAGAAGTCTCATCATCAAAATACCCTTACTTCAGCCAGTTGTCCTTGTCCATCTTCAGATACGCCTTGAACAGCTCCAGGTCGTCCTTCGTAGTCAGCTTGATGTTCTTGTCGGAGCCCGCCGCAAAGTACAGCCGCTCCCCCAGCTCCACCATCATGGTGTTCGTGTACGAGGAGCCCTTGATCCCGATCCCCTCCGCGAATGCCTTGTGATACGCCCAGTCCAGCTTCCCGAACTTGTACGCCTGCGGCGTCTGTACCCGTCTCAGCGTCTCACGCGGTATATACTTCACCGTCGAGATCTCGTCATCCTTGACGAAAATCTGCTCATTGTAGGGCATGGAGGTGACGCCATTTCCATACTTCCGGCACGTCTCAATTACGTCCGAGAGCACAGAAGCATCCACTAGCGGACGAATGCCATCGTGAATGATGACAATATCATCCTCCGCACACTTGTCCTCCAGGCCGTAGACACCATTCCGGATCGATTCCTGCCCGGAATTGCCGCCCGGCACAATCCATTTCAGCTTGTCGATACCGAACTGCTTTGCATACGCCCAGACCACATCGTGCCATCCGTCGATACAGACCAGCTCGATCGCATCGATCAGCGGATGTTTCTGAAATCCCTCCAGCGTATAGATCAGCACCGGCTTGTCATACACATTGATAAACTGCTTCGGAATATCCTGTCCCATGCGGTGGCCGGAGCCACCCGCGATAATCAGCGCAACGTTCATATATCCATCCTCATAAAAAATGTATCATAGACGTCCACCATACCACAAAGTCTATAATCGGGCAATCTTACGTATCTACAGCTCCGGAAGTCTCCCTATCTTCCCCGAAGCAATGTTCCCTGATCCTCTCTGCAATGCGCGCGGTCGACTGCCCATCGCAGGCAGACAGGTACCGCTTCAGGAATGCATCCCTTTTCTTTGCCTGGCTACCTATCCAGCCCGCTGTCTGTCCCCCGTTCCCTGATTCCAGTGCCCCGTCATCCACTTTGCTTTCGCCGATGCACAATCCCGGACCGTCATCTCCTGCTGCCCGTCTGACCGCATCCGCCAGCCTGTCAGCATCCTTCACAATCTCTCCCGGAATCTCATGGATATCCATGTAGGTTCCACGCTGCGCCATATAGGTATCGAGATCCGGAACATATAGCACCAGACCACCATGCGCGCCCAGGCTGCCATGCAGATCCTGCTGATTCTGAATCTGCGCTGCCAGCAGGTACTCATAGATCAGAGACGAGTAATCCGCGATCAGCACATCCACAACCGGGTAAAGCTGCTCCGTCGGGATCGGGCAGTGATTCTTCACCGCCTTCCGAGCCTCCTTCATATGCGGGTGCACCCGTGTCAGGACAAGGTACTCTTTCCCGAGCTGTCTCTGAAGCTTCTCTGTATCCAGATCCATCAGGCCCGGCTGCCCCGCATTCCCGCGAAATGTCGGCGCCCAGAGCACAACCTTCCGGCGTTTTCTCAGGCTGCCTGTCTTTCTGCCGCCCCTGGCTCCTGTCTCCCTTCCGCTTCCAGCTCCTGCCTCTCCGCCGCTTCCTGCACCTGACTCTCTGCCGCTTCCAGCACCAGTTTCCTCGTAGACGTCCGGGTACAGCTCCCGGAACGCCTCAATGCACCTGTATCTCCATTTTCTCGAGAAATACAGGTCTGTCCGGCTGACGCCGAGCGCCTGCACCTCCCCATGCGTCCGATGCATCGCCGATGAAAATGGCTCCACCGCCGCCTCCGCGCTGACGGTCACCAGGCTCAGGTTCCGGTACACATCTCCATGATACCCCTCCGGAATATCGTCCTTCGCATCATATCCGAACTTCTTATAGCAGCCGCAGGCATGCCACAGCTGGACAACCATCGTCTCCCTCTTCTTCCGGCAGGAAGCAACCGGCAGGAAATTGTCGCAGACAACGACCACTGAAGCTCTGGCGTACAGCTTCATGAACCGCGTCGAGTATTCCATGACCTCCGCCTTCGACGCCCTGCCAAAATCCAGGTACATCTCTACGATATGGTAAGCCGGCTGAACACGGCTCTGTTTCAGTCTCCGGTACAGCAGCTCCATCGCTTCCGGCCTGCCGTCATGGTGGGCATCCGCGAAGACAACCAGATTCCGCTCCACCCTGCAGCAGCGGTGAAGATCATACACCGCCGGCAGATACACATTCTGAGAAAACATCTTGGCCTGCTGCTTCAGCTGAAATTCCGCTCCCACAAGTGTCTCCCTTCCAGTCCGTCGTCTCAAGATCACGCAGCCTCGTCCACATCCTCATCCGCGGCAGGCTCCATCCCGGCGTTCCCGCTGCTCCTGCTTCTTTCTGATGCGGTCTGACCAGCTGTTCCGGTCTCATCCCCTGCGCTGATTTTCCCATCCGTATTCTTCCTCAAAACGGGAACTGCGTTTTGATTCATCTGCTTCACCAGATCAAGGCCAGCCGCCGTCCCGTTCTCATACCGGACCTTGTACAGCTGCCCGTCCGAAATCTGATCCGGTGTGACGTTCATAGCAAATACGGTCTCCAGATTCTCCGCCAGATATTCATCCGCCGCGTACAGCCAGATGTACTGATAATTGCCCTCCGCAAGAATCTGCGGCAGATTCTCCAGCTTCGGCGTATCATACTCCTGAATCCGGATCTCACAGCCATTCTCCGTGAAGCGCCACGGATCACTCAGGTAATTGCTGGACTGCCTGCCGAGATGGTAGAACGCAATGTTCTGCGGATACTCATTATCAGTGTGCTGATTCAGGAAGTAGACTCTCTCGCCTTGCACCGCCTTGCTGACTTTCCTGACTTCCGCATTGGCTTCCGCGATATCCTCGCTCCCGCTGATCTGATAATCATTGAATGCCGTCGCAGACGACAGGAACTTGTCATTGATTCCCCAGGAAAAAAACAGAAGAAGTCCCAGCGCGCCAGCCTGAACCATCCTGCGCCTCGTCGTCACTCTGGAAAGAAGAAGCGTCTCACCACTCTCCTCTGTGGCGCTTTCTCCTGCGGAGAACCACAGCGTCAGCACAATCATCAGGTCGTAAATCATGAGGATGCTGAAATACCGCTTAATGCCTCTGACAATGACCGCCTCCTCATAATTGAACAGGCAGATATAGGAAGCCGCCAGGAACACAAGAAACAGAACCGCTGTTGCAATGAGGTACTCGATCCTTGCTTTCGCTGCATTCATCCTCCCAGTCAGCCAGCCAAGCCCAATCAGCAGGACGAAGAACAGCAGCATGAATATAAATGGATAAAGTTCGAGTCTGGACGCTCCGCCGAGCTTCTTCCCGAAGAACGCATTGCCAAGCGCCCCCATCACTCTTACAGCCTTTTGAATAGAAGGCTCCCCCGCGTTCAGCAGCTTCTTTACAGATGCTGGGAAAATCCCAGGGACATAGCCCTTGCAGATCAGGAGGAGAAATGCTCCTGCACCTGCTGCGACAAGGAACAGAAGAGCGGCTGCCACAGCACCTGTCTTCACGCGAAACCTTCTATCACTGAATCTTTTGTCTTCGATGATCCTCTCTGTAAGCAAAAACAACGCAACGATCAGCGCCATCAGAGCGCCCACATAGGACTTCAGAAATACCAGCGTAAGAAGACCTGCCGCCAGAACAATCGTCTCCTGCTTCCTGCGTTCCTCTTTCCTGTTCATCCACCAGCCTGCAAGTCCGCCCGCCCAGGCTGCCGCCGGAAGATCTGTGTACAATGTTTTATAAGGATACAGGTAAAGCGAATAAAGCGACACAAACAGAATCATACTGTATAGAAGAACAGACTTCCATTCTTTCTTACCCTTGAAAGACCAGGGCAATAGCAGCCCGATCCACAACATCAGAAAGGAAGCCGCATACATCCCTTGTTCACTGTATCCAGTCAGCTTCTGGAAGAAAAGCTGGAAGAATGATGCCGCATAAAACTGCCCTGCGATTCCGATCTCCATCCAGTCAACCAGGCGGTCCTGTTTCTCCATATACCGAACTGTTGCTCCCCACAGATGAAATTCATCGATGTGCTGAAGCGGTGCATGCCAGAACATAACCATTCCATAGAGCAAAACCAGCACAAGTATCCAAAATACCGGTACATTCCATGCACTCCCGATATCTCGTCCCCTGATTTCAGCAACCAGGTTCCAGAGAAGACCGATGATTCCCAGAACCAGCAAAACCGCCTGTCCATAGAAAAAGGTTCCGGTCTTTCCACTCAGAAAAAGGAGCGCCATCACGACCGAAACCGCCAGAAACATGCCTTCGCCAAACCTGACCCTTAGCAAACGCACCAGGAGAACTGCTATTCCTGACAGGATGAAAAATCCCGGGATCATCATCAGTATCTTCATACAGCAATCCACCCCTTCTCATAACACATCATAGCTCAACTGTTTGTTTTTTAAGTCAACTTTACAGATATCCTGCCTCTATGACCTGACCAAATCCCCTGAGGAAATCAAACAAAACAAGAAGCAGAAAGTCCTTCAATAATCTACCAGCAGCATGAACAACATCACATTCTGAATATGCTGAGTAAGTCAGCCATTGGATAAATCAGCCTCGTTTGAACTAGAATTCGCATCAGGGAAACCGCAGCTTTCTGCGATATGGGAACATCTATTCCCGAAAATAGATTCATTTTCTTATTACTACAGTAATCGGGAAGGTACTTCTCAACAATCCGTACTATGTATACAGCAAGATTCTGGATTTTTTCTCTATCTGCCCCGCGTGCGAGATCAAAAAAACAGGTACAAAGAATTCTCATCACAAACAATTCAAAAAATTGTCTGTCATTGACAACTCCAACTTCTTCTGCTTTTACAATAGATTCTTCCAGCGATCGAAGTGGCAAATTCCAAGTCCTTAGCCCTCGGAATTGTTTTGTTGTGGAAGCATTGTGTTGGACGTAAGCATATCCTGCATAAGGGAGAACCTCAATCTTTTTACAAACCGCGCTGAAAAACAGTGCAATGGTCATGTCTTCCCCACGTTCTCCAATTGCAAATCGAATGCCAAAATCCTCCCAGATATGTCTCCGATAAAAGTGGGAGCAAACTGCTGATATACGAAAGGTCCACTCCTCATGTACTCCCCTTTTATAGTAATCCGGAACAATCTTTTTCAGAACCTTGCCATCCAAGTTTACAAGGCACAGCCCACAAATTACCATCTCTGCATCTGCATCCTCGCAACATTTCTGTAATCTCTTGATGTAATCCTTAGCAACATAATCATCTGCATCAATAAATGTCAGGTATTCTCCCGTTGCTTTATCAAGACCACAGTTTCGTGCTGCAGACGTCCCCTTATTTTCCTGATGCAACAGATGTACGCGACTGTCTCTCTCCAAAAAATGACTGACAATCTCAGCAGTTTGATCCGTGCTTCCATCATCCACGACGATTACTTCCAACTTTCTATAGGTCTGCCTCAGAATGGAATTCAGGCATCTCGTTATATATTTATCGGAATTAAAGGCTGGAATAATAACGCTCACCAGCCCCTCGCAATATTTGTCACTTCCCATACCTGATTATTTCCCTACGGTTCCTTGACTAATATCATTCGATTTTTCCGCTGCCTGATAAAAGTACTCGATCATTCTTGCTATCCATTCAGGCCAGAACTTTCGATACATGTACAAATCTTCTGCCTTTCTCTGATCTTTCTTCAATAACTGAGACGTAGTTGACTCCCCGTGTATCCTGTGTAGTATAAGCGGATGCGAAATGTAGGCAAACTCTCCCTTTTCTCTTGATAATTCCTCCCATGCCTGCCAGTCGATGTTACTCTTCATGTTGTTCTTAAAAATTGGAAGCTGCACATGGTTCTTTACAATTGTCACTGAAGGACAACAAATAGCAGATCCCATGGAAAGAACTCTGCGTCTGATCCAAATATTCCTCCATAGTAATCTAAATCGCAGTGGATTGAGCATAAAGCGCTTCACTTTTAATAATCTGTTGTTTTTGACAATCTTTCCCTCTCGCAACTCATAATAATCAGTAAACAATATAAGTGGGTAGCTACACTTGGTTGCGGTTCTCAAAATAACTTCCGCGTAATGTCTCCCATATATGTCATCTTGATGTGCCACTGTAACCAATGGAGTATTAGCTGTCTTTACTGCAAAGTTCCAGTCTTCCGCCAACCCATGTTTGCCAGTATTGACGACAATCGGAATATGATATTGATCTGCTATTTTTTGAATATAGGGGTTCGGAGTCGAAGTAACAATCACAACCCTCGAACGGACTGTCTGGCTCATAACAGAGCGAATACACGCCTCCAAATACGAACTCTCTTGATATGCGCACACAACGAATGTATGCTCTTTGTTCTGATAATTCATACAATACCCTTATTCTCTCATCCCGAACTTATTCTGCTTCCACACTATCCTCTGATACGGACTTATCTTTTTCAAAGCCAAGTCCTTGGATCTGCTTTTCTTCCTCTGCGCTTACACGCTCATCCGCATGCGACCGAAGCGCCACCTCAGCAGATAAAACTGTAACCTTGTCTTCCAGCTGGGAGGTAATAATTGAAAGAGTAAATACTTTCTCAAGAAGCAAAAAAATAATGATCAAGAAAATCAGATTTGCAGGGGATTGCATACCAAGTACACGCGTTAACCAATATGTAAAGTTTGGAAATACCCCCATAACAAGAAGTATAACAGCGAAACAGACCCAAAATATGGCATCTTCCATCTTCACCTTACATTTTCGAATCTTCAAAAGAATCCACCATGCTGATATTACAGCAGCGATCAAAAGTATCACTCGCAACACTACGGACATCGACTGCCTCCTCCTATATGCCCATTTTTTTTTTTGGAATTCTAGGTCACTGGTTTTCAGTCTCCAATATTTCAATACACATCCTGATTCTGTCTTCTTTCATTCCTTTCTCTTTCTCACCCATTGGAACAGAAATATTGAAAACATCATTTGGAGCATATATCTCGCTGACGCCAGTAGGCTGCCATATATACTGTCACCTGCCATTCGTTCTCGCATCTTTACCTGAATCTCTTCAATATGGAACCCACAATTGAGGAGATAAGCTAGGGTGTCTGGTTCCGGGCTATAATGAATATCATATCCAAATCGTTTTATCATACGTTTGTCAAACAAACGCATCCCACTTGTAACATCCTGAATTTTCTTCCCCGTAGTAATATAAATTGCTCCAGATATAAGCCTACTGCCTAGCATTCGCAAACCGCCCGGTTTTTTTTCTGTCTTGAACCGTGAACCGATTACAATATCGCATCCCATTTTCTTCATCGTATCTGCCATTGCCGCGATATACTTCGGATCATGTTGCCCATCGCCATCAATCTGGACAACATAATCATATCCATAGTAATTAGCATAGCGCATCCCGGCTTTGATAGCACCCGACAGGCCAACATTCACCGGTAAATCTAGAAGATTGTACTCTCGCTGTACACATATTTTACGGGTATCATCTGAAGACCCGTCATTAATGACAACATAGTCATACTGTGGGTAGTTCATTACCAGATCATCCACGACTCGTTCTATATTATCCGCCTCATTATAGGCGGGAATGATAATCAATATTTGACCAGCTCGCATCTTCATCTCGTCCTGTAAACCTATCATCTTTTTCTATATAACTTTCTATCAGTCTATCACGAACGTCTAAAAATGCAAAGAAAACCGGGATCTATTGTCAAGCATTATTTTTTCAACTATCCTCAGGAAAGCCTGACAATAATCACCCCAGGAAGAATGCGTATTCCATCCTTTCCTGGCCATGTCCCCATAGAGCCTGCCTCTTCTTTTGCTTGATCCACCTGCTCCTCAGTCGGACTAGTCACGTTATACCCATACGCCTGCATTGCTTCAACAGCCTTTTGACTATTAAACTGTGCTGTGTATTCAAAATAAGAATATCCAATTATTTCTAGTTCCTTTTCTGTATCCGAATAATAATTAGAAAATCCACCAATAAAAACTAAAGCATCTCCCTGTGCTGCCCCCTGTTGTAATGCTTGATAATAAATCTGCCCCATTTTTTCGCGGTCTTCTTCCATTACTTTAACATCAGTATATAATAACCGACTTTGTAAGTTTATCTGTGGAAAAACAATTACTGATATTACCACTATAATCATTATCTGATATATTAGTCTTGGAAGCTTCTTTAAAGCTGTGTTTAAAACCCATTCAAGACCTATGGTTGTCATAAATGCTAGCGCCAGCACAAAGCTAAACTGTGCACGGCTCGCAAGAATTCCTGCTGAAAATATTTCAAGAAGAAAAGGCAAACCAACTATTCCAAAGTAAACTAATACTGCTGGGAAAAATATCTTTCCGCTTAATACAATAGAGATTATATAAAACAGAAAAACCATAGCGGCGACACCATATAAGACAGTATATACTACCCCATCCCCCCAAAAGGCTATTTTCAGATAATGAAATAATCTCTGCAGTCCTTCTCTAACTCCCTCATTCCACAGAATCATTCCTTTAAGGTAACTGCCAGCCTTTGCCTCTTCTGGACTTATCGTATGTATCACTACTTTTGTAATAATCGAATATAAAGCATACGCTGTTATTGTTAATATGATGGCTCTGACAAAATTGATCCAATAACTTTTTTTATTCTCCTTATAGCCTTTCTGCATATCAAAAAAGAACCAGATCGCTACTCCCTCTAAATACAAAAATAAAAATGCCTGATAACAAGAAAATAAAAAAGTTGTCAGAAAAAGCAATAATATACCCAGGACAACTCCTCTTTTCTTCATCCACTCTCCAAACAGTATCATTTGAAATCCACTTAGGACTAATACAAAGGAAATAATTTCCATCTGATTCCGAAATGAAAACTGTAGAGCCCAAACCGGATGCGATAAAAACACTGCTGTAAAGACAGCATCAATGAACTGGGACTTTGCTTGTCCACTCCATCTATACAATGCATATCCCCATAGAATTGCTGCAAGCGGAAAGCATAAAAGCATCATACTCACCGAAAAATATGGATTAATAACAACAACATTGAGAAGATGCTTCAGGAAAACTAACCCCCATCTACCTATTGCTATCCATTGGGCATACCACTTTTCTCCACCTGACCTAGAATAAAAACCTTCTGCATCAAATGTCACAATATCATGATATGCCCACATCCCAAACAATATTAAAGTGAGTATATATGCAAATAAAATTGATATATTCTTTTGATTACAATATGCTAAAAAGTCATCGAAAACAGTTGGCTTCAGCATAGTTTTCTGAGTATTATTTTTTTCAATCACTTTATTTCCCATTTCAGATTTCCCCTTCTACAGTCGAACCTCCCGTAGTATAACTATGATCCGAATGGACTCTTTTATCATCGCTATGATATGATCATATAATATAGTATTGACTTGTATCCCTACAGTTGCTCAGAATTTTATCCAATCAACTTTGCATGATCAACATTACTTTCATCAATAATAAAATGTGGCCTGCGCTTTACTTCCGTATAAACCTTTGCAAGATATTTGCCAATAATGCCAAGGCAGAATAGTTGTACACCACTGGTCAGAATAATAATGCATGCCATAGATGGCCACCCAGCAACCGGATCCCCAATAACCAACTTCCGTATCACAATAAACATTATTGCCACAATGGAGATCAATGTCATTACCATTCCAAGCCAGGCCGCAAGATCTAGCGGTGCCTGCGAAAAATCCATGATTCCATCAATGGCATAATTAAACAGCTTTCGAAAATTCCATTTTGTTTCCCCAGCAATTCTCTCTCGATTTTGATACGGGAGCCAATACGTCCGAAATCCTACCCATCCAAACAACCCTTTGGAAAAACGATTATATTCATCCATAGCAACAAGAGCATTCACCATCTTCCGATTCATCATTCGGAAATCCCTTGCCCCATCTACAACTTCAACTTCTGTCAGTTTGTTGATCAGTCGATAAAACCTTCGAGCAAACCAGCTTCGAACAGGAGGTTCGCCTCTACGATCTGTTCTTCTGGTAGCCACACAATCTTATTCGCCTTTTCTCAATATATCCAACATTTGTACAAGCATCTCTGGAGGATCCTGAAGGTCGGCATCCATCACGGCAACATAGTCACTGCTGGCATTACAAAACCCAGCGAACATCGCTGACTCTTTTCCGAAATTTCGGGATAATGAAAGGTAGTGCACCCGGCTATCTTTTTCTGCAAGTTCTCTCAACTTTTGAAGCGTCTGATCCCTTGACCCATCGTTAACAAAAAGCAATTCTATATCACATTCCCGGATTGTATTCATCACGCCCAAAAGTGACTTATAACACGGTAGTACAGTCTCTTCTTCATTATAGCAAGGAATAACTATTGACATTCTTTCCTTCATTTGCCTTTCTCCCTCTCCTTATTCAGATTATCCTTTTCGTTTAATCATTTTCTGATTCACATCATAGACAACACGCGATAAAAAAAGCGTCGCTACCATCTCAATGATAAACAAAAGTCCAGTATCGATTCTCCCGAAGACTTCGTGAGAAAAGCGCCTCGTCATTAATATCATTACACGATGATGAACCAGAAAAATTGCATAACAATACCGGCTTATCATTTTACCAAGCCAATCAATGACTCTGCATTCAATTCGCTCAAAAAGAAATACGAGAACATGAAATAGGCAAATTCCCACGAAAATATTCTGAACTACAGAAAATGACGGCGATATTTTCCAAAGCGCACTGATAAGAAGTATGGCACTAGATAAACTGAACATCCCCACCCGAACCTTAAGCTCTCTGGAAGTAAAATAAATGCCATAGACGAATAAGCATAATCCCGTAAGAAAATCTGTGATCATCGGGATATGGCAATAAACAGAGATTGTGTAACCGCAAATAATTGCTGCCAGAAACGAAGAAATAACAACAAACCCTGGGAACCTACAAATAGCCCTAGCCAGCCATGGGTAAATGATATAGAGGACAATGATAACTCCAAGAAACCACTCTCCAACTGTGAAAAAAGTAGGCACAAATGCTGTGACAACCCCGTCTATTCCCAGAATAGAATATATTATTCTATATACGGGCACATTTTTATCATAACCACGGTTCACATAAAAGGATAAACAGAAAAAAATAAAAAAGGACAACCAGAACATTGGATAAATTCCAATGAATCGCTTCCAGTAATATCTCTTCATATCATCAACGGTTTTATAGTTATAAGCCAGTACACATCCGCTGATAATGAAAAACAGCATACTTCCTACTGTCCCCGTATAGACATGAAACAATTCATCTGGAAGAATTTTCCATGAATACTGAATCCCGTACGCTTCCAATGTACGAGAATAATGGCACACGAGCACAAAGGTTACTGCAAAGAATTTAATGATATCAAAGTACTTTATCCTTGGTCTCATCACAAATCCTTACTTCATATGTTTTCTTATCATCCTGCATATTCGAGAATTTGAGTACTTTTCCAGTTCTTCTGAAACGTTTCCCAGTTGTTTTTTTGCATCCTCTAATTGTTTCTCCGTATTCTCCAGTTGTTTTTTCATATTCTCCAACCGCTCTTCCATATTGCTTAGTTTTTCTTGCTTATCTAACAATGCCTGGTTCTGCCCCTCAATGGTTTGATCTGCCTCTTTCTTCTCATCCTGAAGCTTATTAACTTCATTTTGTGCTTCAAAATCCCAAAAGTTCTTTATTCGATATTGACGGTACAAATCCGGAAGGGAATACCGATATTTTTCTTCAAGCAAAGACAGATTTCTACCATCTTCTAGTATCACTGCGAGTCTTTCCCAACCCAAAAATCCAATTTTCCCAGTTGACCTCTCCGTACACTTCATCAGAAGGAGCGCTCTCTCTATCGATAGTTCTTCTGGACTTTTCGCATCTTTCAGTATAAACTCATCCGAAAAATATTCCCTCAGTCGCGCATCTGAAACCGTGTTCAGATATTTCTCACGCACAAGCATTTGGACATTTTCAAATGCAGTCAGTCCCTCGTTCTTCATGCTACTAACCTTACTCTCACCGCTCCCCCAGCGACAGTACACAAGCGGTTCCTCAAGAATATGAATAGGGTATTCAGTTACAAGCCGCGTCCATAATTCATAGTCTTCAGCTGGAACATATGCAAGTGAATATTTCCTCCCCACCTTATCCAACGCAGAACTTCTAATCAAAACTGAAGTATGGCAAAGGCAATTTCCAACGAAGAGGAAAAAATGTATCCATTCTTTCTGGCTTCTGTTTTGCTGGAGATTATAAAGGCCTGACAATGCAGGGAAACGCTTGTCAGCATTGATTCCCTCTTCATCAATCAAATGAACACGCGTAAAGCAGGCTCCTATGTCAGGATGTTGGTTCATGAACTCCACCTGCTTTTCTAGCTTCGTTTCATCCCAGTAATCATCACTGTCGATACGCGCAATATATTGCCCTGATGCAAGTTTCAATCCTTCATTACATGTATAGGCAATATGACGATTAATCTTATTATATTTGACTATTATCCTAGGATCCTTATAACTGGATATGATTTCTCTTGAATGGTCTATAGATGCGTCATCAATGACAATTAATTCCAGATCCTCATAAGTCTGTTTCAGTACACTTTCAATCGTCCTTGCAATATATTTCCCACCATTATAATTGGGAAGAATGACGCTGACTTGGGGCATTATTTATTCCTATCCTCTCTTTATTCTGGAATAGATAGCGTTCAATATCTTATATGTTGATGTACTCTGCATGATCTGATATTTCAAACTGTTCTCTCTATAAATACCCAGAATATCTTTGGGATATTGTTTTATTTCATTTTTTTGGCCATGAAACATATCTTGTTCCGTGAAGCCTGTCAAATTACTATTAATCCCTTTTACATAAAACTTCAAACTATCATATTCTGTTTCAGCAAACCGATCAGTCATAACAATTGCACTATAATATCCAGCATCCTGTGCAACAAACGGGTAGACTCTCTCGATTGCATGTAGTAATGATCCATCTATTCCACCAAACCCCTCTGGGAAATCCTTGTATTCCCAATTCAGATCAAATAATTTATACATTGCCTTTGATCTAAACCAAAACACTGAACCAAAGGGAGCGATTGGCATCTTGTCTTTTCTCAAGTCAACTTTCAGCCCAATTTTATTAGCTAATTCCTCTGTTCTTTTAAAATTAGGTCCCCATTCATTCCCAATATTACCAAAAAAATGGCCGTGGATTGGAATCGGAGGGGTTAGCATTCCAAGCCTAGGATTATTAGCAAACAATCCTAAAATTTGTTTGACATAAAGCCTGCTCGGTATAATATTCTGATAACATTTTTTTGCAAAACCCTTTCCTACACTTCCCGGATATAACTGGGTCGTTTTCTTATCATGCAAGTAACAAATAATATCATGGCTGTATATCGCATCCTTCATTCCAACTAATAGCGCACTAACATCTCTTCCCCTATTTTCAATTACGCGAACCTCTATCCTTCGGTTCTTCAATCGTGCTTTAAATATAGTTTCTATTTTCTTTTTTTTCTCCTCGTCAGATGTCGTAATATAAATATCAGCATCTTCCGGCGCATATGTTGCATAGTTACACATTTGATTAATTAAATCTTCATAATAGATATGCATCAAAATAGCAACTGAATATTTATTACTATCTTTCAGGAAATTGCCTTCTGTTGTTGACAAAATGTATCTTAAGTTTAAACATCTAACCAAATCCTCCATGTTGCATTTCCGAATTAAGTTTTTTAAAATCAGATCTGTATTATACCTACCACTGACTTTTAGATAAGAGAAAAACACCGCAGCATCGTTACCTGCTGAATTAACAAGAATATCTGTCTCATCATGAAAAAACATGCGTTTTTTAAAAATAGGACATCCTTTCTCCCTTACAATCTCCATGGTCGAATAAAGCAACGGATAGACATTGTAGCTTTTCAAATGGTCTGAATCAACATAAGCCGCCCATTTATATCCTCTGTCAGAAAAGTATTTAGTAAATCTCATCTCGTGTTTCCCGACAGCGTCTGTATATGTATTTATTACAGGAAAATCATTCCAATAATGTTGATATTCTTCCGTGTTAAAAAGGCTCTTTCTCACGCCGATAAAATATGTCTGCAAGTGCTCAGGGATATAATTATACTCACACGATTCTATCGGGTTGTAATCCACATGGTGAAATTTTGTTATTCCCCAGAAATCCAGGTCGCGGGATGCCATCACTTCAAACATTTTTTCAAAGGAATTCACCGGTCCCATAATTGTATCATTGAACATGATCAACTCATCATATTCATTTAACTTATCCCAGCCTATGTAATCTATCCCTTCCTTATACGCCCAGCTATCAAGCCCCTTGTTCTTCCTGACTATTATCTCATCACAAACGGTTTTTAATTTATCTCGCCCCTCCGGGGTCAGCTTTCCGTTCACCATAGTAAGGATATAGCCCAAGTGTTTTCGTAGTGCATCAAGCAAAACAATAATATAGTCATCAATGATTCCGTCTTTATCATATACACAAAAGATGCCTGCCCGAGAATTTGCCTTATCATCAATAATCATGACTGGTATTATTCCTCTTCTATCTTCTGGTTATTACCATCTTTCTTCGCCTTGTAAAGAGAAGACATTATCTGCTTCTTAAAAGGAAAGCGAAAATCCATTATTCCTTTTACAATTTTATAAGATATCGTACCTTTATACTGATTGTACCCATTCGAAACATTTTTGAATTTTTGAAAGAGTTTCATCTCTTGTATCATCTTCTTGTATGTATTTCTTCCAACAATATTTGTGATATCAGTTGTCAGCATTCGTAAATAATACTGATAGATACTAATTTGAACTGCTGCAATTTCCCTATCCATCACCGCTAATGTGTAATACCCTTCATTCTGGAGTAAATACGGAAGCAGAAGAATTAATGATTTTACTTCGATGTTCCGGCTCTCTGTTACTCTTCTAATTACCTTGTATAGCACCTTCGATTTAATCCAGAAGACGCCATCAACAGGGGATAACTCCCCAAGGACAATGGGCATAGGAACTGTTAAATGTAGCTTATCCCAATTTTCTTTTAAGCATAGATACTCACCTTCCCTTCTTCCAAGTCGCGAATAGTATTTGCCATTAACTGGGATTGCAGGTACTAGCATGCCTACATATCTATCACTTTCCAATAGATTTTCAATGTATTGTATACTTGCCTTTGATCTAAACATACTTTGTGTAAGCACATGAAGAGTATCAAGATTCAAAGAACTTCCATCGTAGATTTGGTCAGACAGAAAGCAAAAATATCTGTATCTGCCACATATTTTGCCAATTTTTTCAATAATTTTTTTGTAATTTTCCTCATTGGTACCCTGGATACTATTAACTGTCACATGATCTGTACTATTCTCCCCCACCAGAGACAATATACGGCGCAAGTGCTCTTGCTTCTCACTAGTGTCTGTATAAATAAGGAAATCGACCAGTCCCCGATTCCATGCCAAGAGCCGTTGCAATTCATCAAACAGCTCTTCAGAGCGTACCAGAATGACCACCATACTCTTAAAACTGTTATTTACGACTGGATGCTCTTCCTGGCAAAATTCAGATGGGATAATCCTTGTCAGATGCGTTGCACTTGCAATATCATCCAGTCTGCAGGTTCTCAGGATGTTCTCCCAGATCAAGTTTATATCATATTTTCCACTATCTTTAAGATACTGTATAAATTCCGAGGTCTCATTGCCAACACTGTTTTCTAGTACTTCTTCCGCCGGATTAAAAAAAATCCTTCTTTTAAAAACAGGACAATTCCTATTTTCAACCAGTTCCTTAACCTCGTACATTATTGGCGCCGGATGTGTTTTCTCCAGATCATCAGTATAGACATAGGAATCCCAGCGGAATCCCATATCTCCAAATTTTTTGGTAAAGATTGCTTCATGCTTACCAACTGCTTCTGAATAAGAATTAATCTGAGGAAACTCATTCCAGTAGTTAAAAAAACTGATGTCAGACAGCATCTCTTTTCTTACACAAATAAAATAAGACTGGATGTGCTCGGGTATATATCCATATTCACATTTCTGTATACTATTTGTGGGGATCTTATAAAATTTAGTTATTCCCCAGAAATCAAGATCCCGACCATCCATTGTGTCAAACATCTCATCAAAAGAATTCACAGGCCCCATAACGGTATGGTTCATCATAATTAATTCATCATAGGTTCTAAGCTCATCCCATCCGATATACTCAATACCAGTCTTATAGGCCCACCCATCAAAACCGGTATTAGGCCTGACTACAATATCATCGACTACTGCCTTAAGTTTGTTTCGTCCCTCATCTCCTAGCTTTCCATTTGCCACAACCACAATTCTATTTATATGTTTTCTTAGTGCGCTTAGAATCACCGGAATATAGTCGTCAATGATACCCTCTGCATCGTAAACAAAGTATATGGCAGCACGCTTTACATTATTCTCTTCAATGAGCATGTCTTTTTCCTATCTATCTTCAACCCTGTCTTTTACGATAATTGCGCATTATCTGGTTTATCTTTGTATTATCGCCATAAATAACCGGAGAATCATAAGCTCTGTCCGGATATGCACCATATTTCAAACGGATATGTAAATCGTGCTCTTTGATGAAAGATTCTACACGCTCTCCCAACGAAACAGGAACGCCCGAGCAGACATTGATAATTCCCGTAATCTCATCCTGTGTTGAAGCCAAAGATATCATCTCAGCCAGGTCTTCGACATTGATAAAATCATACTTATTTTTTCCCGAAGTGAATGGAAACCATTCCTTCCCTTCGTCATCAGCTATCAAAAGCTTATGAAAGATAGAATTGTTTTTCATATCATCTCCAAGGATATAGTAAGCCCTTAACCAGTAGATATTCACCGACTTGTCCTTTGCATATAGCAAAATTGCCTGTCGCAGCGCATTCTTCGCAACTCCGTAAAGAGAAAGGGGATTACAGGGTGTATCTTCATCAATTGCTCCTTCCCAGTATCCCACCTCATGCATAGTTCCCATACATGCAAGCCTAGGACACCCACTATCGATCATCTTCCGCATGAATTCAAAATGTGATGAAAGATATGCCATATGTGCATCCGAATTATGTACAAATCCATCTTTCCAAGCTAGATGGATGCATAAATCCGGCCTTCCTAGCTCTTGATATATATCTTCCCCTTTGCTAAAAATATCTATTTTTTTAAACTTTGCACGTGGATCTAAGCCGTTATTTACAAAGTCAACTCCCAAAACTTCATGTCCCTGATCAAGAAGCTTCTGTACCACATGTCTACCCATATAACCACTTGCCCCAGTAACTACGACCTTCATTCTATTTCCCGCCCTCTTTCTGAAAAATTGACTTTATGTTCTGTCCCCACTTGCCACATGATGATATGCTTCACATACTTCTTTTGCTGGACCAACCATAACCTGCTTGCTTTTTTCTATCCAAAGCGCCCTGTCACATAGTTTCTCAATCTGACCGAAGCTATGAGAAACCAGAAGTACTGTCGTTCCCTGTTCCATCAACACCTGGATCCGCTCCTCACATTTTTGCTGAAACATGAAATCACCTACAGAAAGAATTTCATCTGCCAAGAGAATATCCGGCTTTACTGATGTCGCAATTGCAAACGCAATTCTCGCGACCATACCAGAAGAGTAATTCTTAAGTGGCATATCCATAAACTCACCTATACCAGCAAATTCTACAATATTTTCATATTGCGCGTCCAGAAATTCCTTACTATAGCCAAGGAGTGCCCCATTCAGATAGACATTCTCCTTTCCCGTCAGGTTTCCATCAAATCCCGCCCCTAGTTCAATAAGCGGAGCGATAGAACCGTGAGTGATGATGGTTCCTGTCGTCGGCTTCAAAACTCCCGCGATCATCTTCAACATCGTTGATTTTCCGCTTCCGTTTGTTCCGACGATACCGAATATCTCTCCTTTACTCACTGAAAAAGATACATCATCCACAGCAATAAAATCTTGGTAAAACAGCTTTCTTGACAATATGCGCGTAAGATATTCTCTTAGACTATCTACCTTTTCATTCGCCATATTAAAATGCATAGAAACGTGCTCTACTTCAACTGCGCAAGACAGAGCACCTGCTGATACAAAATCACTCATAAATCCACCTTAAATATAGAGAATAAATCTATCTTGTTTCTTATAAAAATACTTCAACCCAATTACCAGAAAAAATATAGCAAACAAGTAACAAATTCCTATCTCCTGAACCATAGGAGCCTGGCCATACATAAGTATTTTCCTTCCAATTGTTATGAAGTGGTATAAAGGATTGAATGCCATTACGTTTTGCATGTTCTGTGGAAGCGATGCTGTTGAATAAAATACCGGAGTCAAGTAGTTTAATAGCATCACAATAATAGAATACAAGTATTGCGTATCCCTCATAAATACCTGCATTGTTGCCAGAATCAAGCCACAGCCCAGAGAGAACATAAACAGCGGAAAAAGTAGTAAAGGCAAATAAAGAACATTTCTCGTCACTGGAATCCGGAAATAAATCAAAACTACAGCTACCGGAATAAAGGAAATAACAAAATTCACAAACGAAAACATCACTTTACTGATTGGAAATATATATTTGGGAACATATATTTTTTTTATTAATTGACCTGATCCTACGATTGTGCCTGTACAATTTGTAGTAGCCTCGCTAAAAAAATTAAAAATGACTTGTCCTACAATCAGAAAAACAGGAAAGTTTTCAACTCCACTTTTAAACAGATGCGTAAATACCGCAGACATAATGATCATCGTCATCAGCGGGTTCAGAATCACCCATAAAAAACCCAAATAGCTCCGCCTGTATTTGAGAGCGAACTCCTTTCCCACCAGCTGCTTAAGTAAAAAACGGTAGTCGGAAAAGATATGTACACACTCCGTGAGAGCAGATCGTTTTCCCTTTGTCTCTGTATGCTTTCCTAAAAGACAAACTCCCACAAACACTACCATGAGAATTCCCCATACCGATACATACCATGGCGTATAATATCCCTTCCGCGTTTCATCTGGAATAAAGAATATCGTTCCGTCTCCTGTTTTTTCCCCGTCTACATACAGGTCACAATCGCTCTGCTTTTCGACTCCCCATAAAGCAGCTGCAGTCGTCCCATCTGGTCTTTCCTCCCAAATGCGCAAGCTGTATTCTTCCCCCCTTGAAATAGAGATGGTCACTGGAAACGCAATATACAGATTCTGGTTATCGATAATGGTAGTAATATCCTGTTGCACCTCTCCCAGAACCTGATCATCTTGGTTCAAAAATTGAACATGGATACTCCCCGTATCTGGCACATTTCCAAACATACCAAAGCAAAGCGTAACCCCTCTGATATAATCTGCATGTACCACAAACTTCTGTTCAACAAATCGCCCTTTTTCTAGTGTTGTTATTATTTTATTAACATTCTCTCCCGAATATTGCTCCTTATAAGCCACTTCTTGGAGACTCTCATACCCCAAAAAATAATACCCTATTCCTGCAATCAGAAGGATTAGGCACCCGACTACCAGTATTCTATCCCACAAATTCCGGATTTTCATAAGTCTCCTTATTAGTCATCTCCATACTTATATGTAATATATGGGCCAAATAACTTTCTTTTGAAGTTTATCGTTTTTTCAAACATCTTTGGCGGCATAATTTTCAGAAGCACCGCCCTTATCTTCATTTCTCGGTCAATCTGTTTTGCGCTTCTATTGATACCTGCCCCCACCAGCGAACGAGTAGCAAAAGCCCCAGCATAATGCAGCAGAGTTGTATATTCAATGGCCGCGTAAGAATCAATCATTCCTACCACAGTATAGTATCCTGCGTCCTGCGCTACGAATGCGTAACAGCGTTCAATCGCATGTGAAATTGTTCCGTCTATCGGCAATGGTTCCTCAGGAAAATCTTCATATTTCCAATCATATTCAAATAACTTTTCCAATGCTTCTTTTCGAAACCAGAAGCAAGACCCATGCGGCGCAATCGGAAGTTTGTATCGGTCAATAGGTGCACAAACCCCTAATTTGTTCAATAAGTCCTTTGTATTTTCATAATTTTTTCCCCAATCATTAACGAGCCCCATAATATATGGACCATGTATAGGCTTGGGAGGGCAAATCACTCCTAGGCGAGGATGCGTGTCAAAGTCTGTAAGAATATTATAGACATACTCACGACTCCCTAGTGTGTTCATATAACAATTATACGCAAAGCCCTCACCAATGGATCCCGGCTTTTCCTGTGTCACCTTTTTATCATGGATAAAACAAACAATATCGTATGGCCTTAAATACTTCTTGCCTGCGATCAGGAGCGCCGACACATCTCTTCCCCTGTTTTTTACCAATTCTACCTGGACATGGCCTTTCCAGTTCCGAAAAGCGCTCTCGATAATTGTTTTCTTTTCTTCTGTCTGGGTTGTAAGCAAAAGATCTATTTCCGAAGGGATATTATCAATATACTTTCTCAGTGACGGTATTTCATCGGTATAATATATATGTACAAACAAGACCACTCGATTTCTTGCAAAAAAGTCATTTTTCCAATCTAAAGAAACCTGCGTAGAACTCAATGTTTGATTCAGATGAAGATTCTTCGCCAAATCTGCATGATTCATCGTTCTCAGTGCATTCTGCCAAATCAAGTCAACATTATATGATGTATGATTTTTTATGTAACGGTACATTTCATATGCAGACTGCCCCGCTGTTGTTTCAAGAAACTGTCCATAATCGTGGAAGAATGCTCTCCTCTTAAAGATAGGACATCTCCTATTCTCCAACAATTCCCGTCCATAGTATAACGCTGGATATGCTGTAATCGCTTTTAAATCCTCCACATCCACAGAAACATCCCACTTAAAACCCAAGTCGGCAAAGTGCTTGGTAAAAAATGTTTCATGAAGGCATACCGAATCCATATAAGTCCGAATCTCAGGCATTTTATTCCAATATGTATGGTACGCTGATGAATTCAGCATTCTTTTCCTTACGGCAATAAAATGCGACTGTATATGTTCAGGATAATAACCATACGGATTCCTTTTATATGGGTCTCCTGACTTCAAGTGCTTTGTAATTCCCCAAAAATCGAGATCTTTTCGTTTATCCATCTTCTCAAAAGTCTCAGAAAAAGGATACACCGGTCCCATGATGGTATGATTCATCATAATAAGTTCATCAAAGCTGTTAACTTTTTCCCAACCATAATATTCAATACCAGCTTTATAGGCTCCAACATCAAAACCTTCATTTCCTCTCTCGATAACCTCGCAATGGTACTTTGACAACTTACGATGTCCGTCCTCATTGATCTTTCCATTACTTACAATTACCAGTTCGTTAATATTCTTTACCAAATCATCCAGCAAGTATGTAACATAATCGTCAACTACTCCTGATTTATCATAGAAGAAATAAATACAGCCTCTTATCATCATTCTAAACCCCATACAAAACCAACATGCTATAGTTTTTTTCCATACTCTTCATTTCATTAAATTATACTTTAAAGCCTTCTGGTAAATTTTACACGATTTTAATGTCTCTTCCATGACGAAACGTAGTTTCTCCTTCTTTCGCCTATACGTCTGTTTTGTCGACAAACCAGTTTCATGGACTACTTTCAGAGATGGATCATAGCTCACAATATATCCATTGGCATCACAGCGCAACTTTAGCAAGTACTCTTCATAGTAAAAGTGCGTTTCCGGCTCAAACGCTCTTTTTTCATGCTCTGTATATAATGGAGTATAAACCAGACATGCTCCAAACGGTACAATTCCAGCATGTCTCTCACGATAATACTTATCTCTTTTTCTTTTCTGAAATAACGCCCTCTTTTCCTCCAACATCTCCCACAGAAACAAGAACGGATACATGATCGGGTAGTACCTGAGCGCAATTTGATTCGACCGAATCGTTATCTCAGACTCTTTTATCGTTCGCAATCTTGTATCTAAAGGATTCTGATGCTCATAAAAAACACCTTCTCTACCCTGCCTAGGACGAAGGACATCAGGTCCCAGAATATGACTAGGTAACTCAGAGAAGGAACTTTCTAATCGATATAAAAAATCTCTTTGAGGAAAAATCACATCATTGTTTGTTACAATAATCCAATCTGCCTTTAATTGATCTCGTGCATACTGATAACCTACATTATTTGCGTACGAAAATCCTCCGTCCCCTTGGACAAGCAGCACTCTCACTTCTGAAATACCATGGTATTCACTCTTTATTCGTTCTCTTTCCTCTGTTGGTTTTCTGATTTCATTATCAACAATAACAACACATATTTTCTCACGGTGCTGTAGGCCAAGTATAGATTGTACACATTTGTTTGTAACCTTTTGATCTCCATAATGGAGGATAACAAAAGCAACTCGTTCCATGCCCTGCCCCTCTACTATTTCATACATCCACTTTACTCTATCGCATAAGGCTCTTAATGACAAGAGACTCCTCTCGCATTCGGCTTATATTCAAAACATGATACCCATCTCGCAAATAGTAAAAAGGATGAGTGCTGTTTATTAACATCTCAAATTAAATTTAACTAGTAGCTTCCCAACCAGTGAGACTATATCGACAGTGACATAGTCTCAGATGGATGCTTTCTTCAGTGACCTATTATCACATTAATGGATCTGGCGGAGCTGCCTTCGGCTTGTTTTTGCTGCCCGGCGGTCTGCCACGTTTACGCTTTACCGGCTGCTCCGTCTGATCGAATGGCGCTTCAGCCTTCGAACGATTCCTGCTTCCTCTTGGCCTGCCGGGTTTCTTCTTTGGCGATTCTTCCGGCTTCGGAATGAGCTCAAGCTTTTGTAGGATCTCCAGATGAGAAGGATTCATCCGTACAAGCTGCCAGTTTTCGCTTCCGACGCGCGCTTTCTTCGCCCGAATCAGTACGGAGAGGATTTTTCTGTAAGTGTAATCCTCAAGAAGGCCTGCTTTGTCAAAGGCATCGATCAGGCGGAAGGTCAGGAGCGTTGAAAGGAAATCACAAAACTCACTGCCGATCACAGAATAATCATCCTGCACGCGGGTCTCATCGAATTCACAGGCGGATTTATAATACCGCATGACGAGCTCGATCTCCCATCGTTTGTCATAAGCTTTGTAGGCAATCTCCGGAGGCAGATCCAGATCACACTCCAGCACGATCGTTCCGAAAGTCTTCTGCTTCTCCCTGAGCTTCTCAAAGCTATAGGTCTTCTCTTTCTTTGCCCGACGCAGCCAGTCGCCTTCTTCTTTGGCGGCCTTGGCACTGCTCCGGTAGGAGTAGAGCCATTTGTCAATGCCGACGCACTTCTCCTTGCGGTACGTGATGCCTTCATAGCCGGGCAGAATCGCTGTGAAGTCCAGCATGGAGTGCCGCGCAATCAGCTTGGAGTTCCGCTTTATCGGATTAAGGTAATGCAGATCCGGATGGCTTTCAAACTCCTCGTGAGCTGCGGATTCCGGAAAGCCTTTATCACCAACGATGATCCCTTTGGTGATCTGGTTCTCTTTGATGAAGGCTTCATAGGAAGTGGCGTCCAGCATGTTTCCGGGGAAGCACTTGGAGCAGACCGGCTCCATCGCTTCCAGATCGAACGCGAAGAGAACAGAGATATCTCTTGTTCCCTTGGTCCGGGCCTTTCTGGAAAAATCGGAGAGAGCGTTCACCTTGGATTCATCCGACTTGAGTGTTCCATCAACCAGCAGATGGTGATCCAGAGACACAGTAGCTGTCCGGTTCCTCATAAAGGCAACGATGCGGGACATCGTCTTTCCAAGATCGTTCAGGAAGGTCGATACCGTGTTTTTCGATAAGGATACGTCAGGATACAGTTCCGAAAGAAAGCTGGTCTCATATGCCTCCTTAAGCTCAAAGTCACGGATGCCTTTGTCGCAGACCCTCAGCAGCGAGATGCAGTAGATCTTCATTGCGTCACTTTGGCTGTATATGGCAAACAGTTCGCCTTGGATGCTTTTAAACAGCCGGTCGCAGAGGACGACACTGGCCCAATCCTTCAGATCAATCGGCGAAAGCGAAACGTCCTGCGGATCACTCTTTGCAATTGGGATATAAGCGCCATCAACGATGTGGCCGATCGTAGGACCGTTCACCGGAAGATGACGGCCGCCTACGTTTCTGCAGCCGACACGCTGGCGGACAGCATATAGCTTTTTGTCTCTCCCATAAGCAATGACAACTGTGTTCTTAGGGCGCGGGACATCCAGAATTTCACGCGGAATCGGCATAACAGGTCTCCTTTTGTATAGTCTAATAATACCATGTATTAGACTATATATCAAGGAAACCGTGACTGAAATGTCGACAGACTTCAAGGTGCTGAATATCGAAAAGCAGGGCTTGGGACTCCATATCTGACTGAAACGGGCCAGCCGGAAACGAAAATATAGGGATCAGCTGAAAAAGCGGGTTCCGTATAAGCTGTTATATAGTCTTATCGGTTGGGAAAGTATTATTTAACAGAAAATAGTTATTCATCGTTATTCATACAAAAACCCACCCAGATTTTTCACCACGTATCGTTCCACTGTCTCCAGGATGAAGACATCAGGTTTCTGTTCTTTTACCATATCGTTCGTATATACATTATTATAGTGTACCATAATGCTGTTATCGAACTGGGATCCCAGAATGTCCGCCATGGCGGATCCAAAGGAATCTCTGCGCATGAATAGTTTTCTTGGATCTGCTCCACTTGCGTGGTAAACAAACTCCGTTCCAAAATCCCACTTCTCGTTCTCAACGTGGTGCTCATTGTATCCCTTTGGAACATCATTCTTGCCTGGATTGATCATTTTCCCCAGGGTTCAGCACGTTCGCCAGATCGCCGGGGTCGTCTTTCGATTCCACAATATCCATCCCTGAGTCGTCAATCGACGGCATATCAATTCCCAATTCCTTGAAAAGCGGTTCCATGCCGATATATGCCCCAAGTGCATTCCAATGTGTATCCGTCTTATGGTAAAGCAAATCAGACTCCCCGTACTGCAAAGCCGAATCCCGAAGCAATTCCTCAGGATAGATGATCCGAAGGTCTGTATGTTCCTTCAGATACTGGTAAATCTGAAGCACCGCATACTGCTCTGCCGGCTTCCCGTAATAAGAAGGCATATCTTCCTGGTAGATGCGTTCCTTATTCGGCGCGATAAAGATTACAAACTCAATACCCTCTTTTAAAAGGTTGTCTCTTGATGTCTCAAGTGTTGCCGCAATATTCGCCAACTGTTCGTCTGTCAGTCGGTCTTCACCCTTATGGCAGGCAATCGGGTTCCCATCCTGAAGATCATTGTAAAACAGCCATCCATTCTTTCCCACAATAACTTTTGAAGAAGACGATGAACGGAAGCCATAGTAATCGATGGCACTGTTTATGGCAACCAGCTGGTTTTTGAATGGCAGGCGATCGTTAAAATATGTCTGCAGCCCTGAAATAAAGTCCCTCGGGCTTGTCCCCGAAACCTTTGGAAACTCCGATAGAACTCTGTTTTCATGTTTCTCCGTGTCCAGATGATTTTGGGAAACCGGCCACAAAACTTATGTTTCGTGTAGAGGAGCGTCCCGGTTGAGTAATTAATCAGGATGGACGACAGCATCAGAAAGATGTATATGGGCTCTCCCCAGGCATAGAAGAACAGGCTCGAAATCAGAAGCAGAATGTTGGCTGCCTCAATACCGCCAAACCTCTGTAGGATGAAACTACTGATGAATACAATCGGCAGGAACACCCATAAAAAAACAGGGAGCTAAATAACATGTTGACACCATCCGGGAGCAATTTGCTCGTTTCTATTTGTAATTTTTAAGCTTACTGAACCTATCTTATCATCTCAAGTATTGTGGGGCAACCAATAGCACATGCAATTCTGCAAAGAGTGCTCCTGCCTTCGCCAGCAAAACAGGCAAAGACAGGGGCATATATAACACGAATACTATCACTCTTTATGAGCACGGCACCTTCACAGGCTTTTGTCTACTCAGTTCCCGCAGGTCATATTTCCCTTCCAGCCTGCTTCCATCCTCATTCCTGTGCATTCTGATATGATGGTGCTCGAATCTCAGGGCTTCGCCCAGGTTAATGCAGATGACGTTTCGATCCCACTCGTCTTTTTTATAATCTACCTGATAATGCCCCAAAACCGGCTTCTGCGCGTAAGGAGATGTCAGGTCCGGAAGGTCTGAAAATTTCTCTTCTTCGAATGTTGTGTATACAATGACCTTTTTAATTTGAATATCAAGAACAGCCGCAATCGCAAGAGCATTTAAATATGATGCTCTTGTTTTTTTCTTGATATCTTTCCACACCTTCGCCCCGACGGATGTCTTCATCTCAATAATCAGGAGCGTCCAGCTATCATCAGCCATATGTTGAAATAAGATGTGATCGCTGCATTTTTGAAGTCCATACTCTCTGTCCTGTCTCAGAAATTTACACTTACTCTTGGAATCAAACTGCGACACACACAGATTCTCACCGACATTCTCCAGGTAAAGCAGACTCTTTCCACGATCGTCCTGTTCCTGCAGTTCATAGGAAACTTCGCTGACATCAAAATAGTTTTTTTCAAAAAAATGATCGATTGCATACTGTGTGCGCATCCTGTAGCTCATTCTTCCTCCTGAAATGCTCTGACCTCCTGAATCGTTTCAGCCAGCACACTGTTGAATGTCGGCACTTCAAATCCATATGGAGTTCGGTTCAATTTCTCAAGGACTGTTCTGCCTGATCCCCCGATCCCGAACTGGTACATCTCAATATCATCAGCATCAAGCAGATCTTCTTCTTGGTAACCATACTCCTGCATCAGTCTCTTACGGTCCTTGTTTGCAGAAAGCTTTAACATATTGTTGATCTGCTGAAGAATCGCTTCACTGTGTGTAGTGATCCATACGGGTATTCCCGCGTTGCTGATGTTGATGATCAGTCTTGCCATTTTCATCTGAAGTCCGGGATGAAGATGAGCTTCCGGCTCCTCAATGATCAAAGAATTGAATTTGATATTGCTCTTGAATAAAAGAAGCAATGGCGAAACTTCTGTTACAATCGAAGACGCTATGTGCAGTGGCAGCGGATCAGCGGAACCGTTTGGGGTATACCGTATGACAGGAAGTCCATCCTTCCTGACAGATACCTTTCCTGACGTCAAATTTGTTTCTATAAAATCAGCAATTTTTCGCTTATTATCCGGAATGGAAGGCGCCCGGTCAAACATCGTAATCAGCTGCAGGAAGTCAATGTATGGCAGTGTCAGAGAGGATGTATGCTCACCTGCATCGAGGTTGTACGCAGTCTGAAGAGACTGGCTGACAAGCTGTGGGTATGTGAGCATAAAACCGGTTCTCGATGCCGGGAGATAGACCGGCTCCCCGATTCGTCTGCCACGGACAATCGGTGTAAACAGCGGCTCTGCAATTCCGCCCATCAGAATATTCCAACAAATATACGCATTCATCCGGAGAAGCTCTTCTCGCTGCACGCCAGACTTTTCACCTGGATGAGGGAATCGGATACTCGTCTGCCCGAATGAATAGCGCACTGAATCTTGTGACCATAATATACTCAGCTGTTTCGCCCGCTTATAATCGCTGATGCTGATGCTCCCTATATGTATGTCAGCATTGAAAATCCGCCGGACAAGATCCTTCCGGTTCGCCATGAGAATGGAATTAAACCATTCAATATACATTGCGAACTCTTCCTGCCCGAGCTGTGTTTCTTCACCAATATGGCTGCGCAGCCAGTTTTCACACCGCTTGTACGTTTTACTATCCGGTGGTGTCTTTGGGAAATAGTCTTTCCCGAGAATCAAAACTCCCCACAACAAGCTTAGCAGGTAACTTTTTCCGGAATTGTTATCCCCAACAAAGCAGATAAGAGGTGCAATCCTTACGGAAGCTTTTTCGATTTTTCCGAAGTCTTCTACATTCAGCGTCCATCTTTCATTCATGGCTCTCTCCTATCCTTTCACACCCCTGCAAGAACGTAATCTCAAAAACCGGAATGTTGAATGTTGATTTCATACAGCCTTATATGGGGATTATAACATTTGACACTGATTGCGGCTATGTGGAAAGCAGATGTCATTATTTAATATGAACACGGCACCTTCACAACCGCCTTCTGTACCTTCTCCGGTGTTCCTTCGCAGACTCCGGGCATGTGGGCATCCTTCGGATAGAGGATCAGGAAGTCCCCCGGTTCTAACAGATATTCTTCTCCGTTGTTGTTTCCTTCGTACAGCTCGATATCTCCGCTCTCACCGTACCTGCGGATGCACGTCCCCGCTCTCATGGCCTCCAGTGACTCTACGGAGATGATCTCATGCCCTGAGATAATGTACTGAATGTCGATGTATTTCCTGTGCGCTTCAAAGGTTCCTTCAGACTTCGGCTTTGGCATATAGGTCTGAATATTGGCAAACACGCCATCTGGAAGGCCATAATGACCATCCTGACAGTCCTTCGGGTTTATGCGGCTCAGAAAACGGTATGCCGCCTCCGACACTTTTCTCACTTCATTCAGATCGTCCATAGTCCCTCCGTTTCCGGCTGTCCTGCCCGGTATCTTAACTTATCCTTCGCTGAATAAAAAATTATGATTCTTGGGATTCACCATACCGGCTCTTCAGATACCCCTTGCGATACAGTTTTTATAATCGAACTGATGTACACAAACCTTCTGATACCTTCTGACTTCATCCGGAACGATAGTGAGTAACTCTTTTTCCCTTCCGGCCCTTCAATCACATGTTCTGTCGTAATTTCACAGGTTCATGAAGTCATGACAGAGAATCGAGAATACTGAGAAGAAGATCAATATCTGTGGAGAAAGGTAGCCGACGTCCATTTGAGTAATCGTTGAGATATTTCTGACATTCAGTTACAATTCGCTTCTCATTCTTATCAATCACATTCTGAATCGTAGTGGCAAAAACATTGCCTTCAGTCCGATATCTGATGAGGTACTTCTTAGTAACCGGAAACATCTTGATGTAATGCAGTCCGTGATGATTGCCTGCTCGCGTTGACGATCTCGTAGGGAGCGCAAAATACTGGTCTTTCGGTGTGTAGGCAGAGATATTGGATCGCAACGGAACAGCAAAAGACCTGTTCACGCCCTTATATTTTAAGCGAATGATAAGAACGCATGGACGTGCTGTCTTCCTGAGAACCTCTGGGTCTTTTTGAAATTCCTTCAGCAGCGTCTGGTTAATCGTAAAATCTTCATAACACTACCAACCCTTAAAAAATGGGGCTGTGAAAAAACATAGCCCCAGGGTATAAGCAAAAAGGACTTTCAACCATTGCGGTTGGGAGTCCTTTTTCATGCTAAGATTGTATTGTCCATGT